>NZ_JBFTJI010000009.1:0-221570 GCF_056395345.1 Allobosea sp. 10L422 | reverse complement strand
GTCGACATCAATCCGGCCAAGCGCGCGATGGCCGAGAAGTTCGGCATGACCGACTTCATCAACCCGGCCGAGATCGGCAACGACAAGGTGGTGCAGGCGATCGTCGACCTCACCGGCGGCGGCGCCGATTTCTCCTTCGACGCCACCGGCAACACCAATGTGATGCGTCAGGCACTGGAGTGCTGCCATCGCGGCTGGGGCGAGTCGATCATCATCGGCGTCGCCGAGGCCGGCAAGGAGATCGCGACGCGTCCCTTCCAGTTGGTCACCGGCCGCGTCTGGAAGGGCACCGCCTTCGGCGGCGCGCGCGGGCGCACCGACGTGCCGAAGATCGTCGACTGGTATATGGAAGGAAAGATCAACATCGACGACCTGATCACCCACAAGCTGAGCCTSGAYGAGATCAACCACGGYTTCGACCTGATGCATGAGGGCAAGTCGATCCGCAGCGTCGTGGTGTATTGAGCCGCCGTTTTGCCGCCTCATAGGGCGGGCATCAGGACGCGATGGCCGGGCGCGCCCCGGCCATCCTCTTTGCTGGCATTCTCTGAACTCCGGCTCCCGGGAAAGTGCTCCCCATCCGGAAAATGACGTCTCGCCGCCGCCCACAAGAAAGGACCCCATATGGAACTCCTCTCCTCCTCCAAGGCCTTCGGCGGTTCCCAGCGCGTCTATCGTCATGAAAGCACGGCCTGCGCCTGCCCGATGAGTTTCGCGATCTATCTGCCGCACCAGATCGAGGATGGCCCGGTTCCCGTGCTCTGGTATCTTTCCGGGCTGACCTGCACCCATCAGAATGTCATGGATAAGGGCGAGTACCGCGCCGCAGCCGCCGCAAACGGAATCGCCATCATCTGCCCCGACACCAGCCCGCGCGGCGAAGCCGTGCCGGACGAGCCCGACAATTGGCAATTCGGCTCGGGCGCCGGCTTCTATCTCGACGCCACCCAGGAGCCCTACGCCCGCAACTACCGGATGGAGAGCTATATCCGGGACGAGTTGCCGGCGCTGGTCAGCAAGAATTTTCCGCTCGACATGCGCCGGCAAGGCATCTTCGGCCACTCCATGGGCGGGCACGGGGCGATCACGCTCGCGCTCAAGAACCCCGGGCGCTACGCGTCGATCTCCGCCTTCGCGCCGATCGCCCAGCCCTCCACCGCCGGCTGGTCCCGGCCCGCTTTCGAGAAATATCTCGGCCCCGACGAGACGACCTGGCGCGCCTATGATTCAACCCTGCTGATCGCGGATGGGCATCGTATCCCTGATCTGCTGGTGGACCAGGGCACCGCCGACGGCTTCCTCGATGAGGGCCTGCGCCCGCAACTGCTCGAAATCGCCTGCGCAACGGCCGGAATCCCCCTGCAGCTGACGATGCGGGACGGCTACGACCATTCCTATAATTTCGTCTCGACCTTCATGGCGCAGCACATCGCCTGGCATGCCGAGCGGCTATTCGCGTAGCCGGCGCCCCACGGAATTCATCCAAATGGAGGATGCTGCTTAACGCTATTTGAGGCCAACTATGCCCCGGGGGGCCACAGGTGCGGCCTATCAATGATGGAAATGCAGATCGCTCATCTGAATGAGCGTGGGAATTTTTTTGTCATCGTTCCGGTCGAAAGCTCCTTCGGCGCGCAGTCCCGCGTGGCTCAGGAGGCCGCGATCGACAGAATGCGGCTTGCTGCGATGGCAGCGCATCTCAACGGCACGGTCGTTCCCGTCTGGCAGCATGGCGACCGCCTGGCCTTTCGGGCACCCCAACGCTTTCACAGCTTCTTCAGGAGCCTGTCGCTGCCGATCATCCGCAGCAAGCTGAACGCGACTCTGCCCTGCCAATGACAGGGTGGCGGCCTGCCCGCCATTGTGCCCGCCTCAAGCTCCGGCCAATTCCGCGAGCGACAAGATTTCGTTAATAATCCGGGCATTCTTCAGGCAAAAGTAAGGTTAGCAGTTAGGGTTAAGGGTCATTTAAGAAATATCTGCCAGGTTCTTCCCGTTGGTAACTCGCGCGGGCTGCGTTCTTGCGCCGCGCAAACGCGAAGGACACTGCCATGGGCAGCCTGAAAACTCTCGCGCTGGCGGGCGCCCTGACCCTCGGTGCCTCCCTCGCGGCGCAAGCGGCCGATCTGGCCTACGCGCCTCCGCCTCCCCCGCCCGAGCCCCTGGGCCTCAAGGGCACGATCTCCAGCGGCATCTACCTGCGCGGCGACGTCGGCGTCGGCGTACAGACCGTCGGCAAGTATTTTCAGGAAGATGTTGCCCAGTTCGGCGGCAGGTTCTTCGGCAAGACCGACAACTCGGCCTTCTTCGCCGGCCTCGGCATCGGTTATCGCTTCAACAACTGGCTCCGCTTCGACGTCACCGGCGAATATCGCGGCTCTTCGTCGATCGGGGTGAACGACATCGTCTTCAACCCCTTCATCAACGACAATCAGACCAACACCTACAAGGGCAACCTGTCCTCGCTGGTCACGCTCTTCAACGGCTATATCGACCTCGGCACCTGGAACTGCCTGACGCCGTATATCGGCGCCGGCATCGGCTTCACGCAGAACCGCATCAGCGGCCTGACCGACCAGGGCTCGGTCGCCGGCTTCCCGACGCTGGGCTATGCGAACAACGGCACCAAGACCAACGTCGCCTGGGCGCTCATGGCCGGCCTCGGTTACGAGGTGAACAAGAACCTCACGCTCGAACTCGGCTATCGCTACCTCAACCTGGGCGACGGCCAGTCGGGCCGCATCCAGAACGCCTTCCTCCCCGAGAGCTATGGCCCGCTCAAGGCCAAGGATATCGACAGCCACGACTTCCGCATCGGCATGCGCTGGAACTTCGGCGACCCGAACTGCTGCGGCACGCCGGAGCCGGTCGCCTACGCACCGCCGGTCGTGCGCAAGTACTGAGCCGGCCTCGACAGCCAGCAAACGAAACGGCGCGGATCATCTCCGCGCCGTTTTGCTTTTGTCGGTCGGCGCGCTTCAGCGCAGCAGCGACTGCCCGGTCATCTCCTCCGGCTGCGCCATCCCCATCAATGCCAGCAATGTCGGCGAGATGTCCGCCAGGCGCCCATCCGCCAGCGCCTTGGCCTGCCCGCCGATCAGCACCAGCGGCACGACATTGGTCGTGTGCGCCGTATGGGGCTTTCCGGTCTGCGGATCGACCATCAGCTCGGCATTGCCGTGATCGGCGGTGACGAGCAGCGCGCCGCCCTGACGCTGCACCGCCTCGGCGATGGCGCCCAAACCCGCATCGACCGTCTCAACCGCTTTGATCGCCGCCGCCAGCACGCCGGTATGGCCGACCATGTCGGGATTGGCGAAATTGAGCACGACAAGATCGTAGCGACCGGAGTTGATCGCCTCGACCGCCCTGGCGGTCAGCTCCGGCGCCGACATCTCCGGCTGCAGATCATAGGTCGCGACCTTGGGCGACGGCACCATCGCCCGCTCCTCGCCGGCATAAGGGGTCTCCTCGCCGCCGTTGAAGAAATAGGTGACGTGCGGATACTTCTCCGTCTCCGCCATGCGGATCTGCGTCCGACCGGCCTTGGCGACCGTCTCGCCCAGCCCGTTGGCGAGCGTCTGCGGCGGGAAGAGCGCCGGCATGATCTTGTCGAGCTCGGCGCTGTAGGAGGTCATGCTGACCGCCTTGACGAGCTGCGGCCGGCGCGGGCGCTCGAAGCCGGTGAAATCAAGCTCCAGCACCGCATTCAGGATCTCGCGGATGCGGTCCGAGCGGAAGTTGAAGCTGAGCAGCCCGTCGCCATCCTTCATTCCGGCATAGCCGCCGATCACCGCCGGGAGGATGAATTCGTCGTTGACCTTGCCGGCATAGGCAGCCGCGATCGCGGCATCGGCCGTGGCGAAGGCTTCGCCCTCCCCCAGCACCATCGCACGCCAGGCCCTCTCGACCCGCTCCCAGCGATTGTCGCGGTCCATCGCGTAGTAGCGGCCGCAGACGCTGGCGATGGTCGCGCCGGGCGGCAGTGCGGCGGCAAAGGCTTTCACGTACTCAGCCGCCGATTGCGGCGGCGTATCGCGCCCGTCGGTGAAGATGTGGACCTGCACCGGGATACCCTGCTTCGCCAGGATATGGGCGAGCGCCACCGCATGGTCCTGATGGGCATGGACGCCGCCGGGCGAGACCAGGCCGAGCAGATGGCAGGCCCCGCCGCTCGCCTTCAGCGCCGCAATGAGGCCCGAATCCGCGAGCGCCGCCTCGATCGAGCCATCCGCGATCGCCTGGTTGATCCGCGGCAGGTCCTGCATCACCACCCTGCCGGCACCGAGATTGAGGTGGCCGACCTCGGAATTGCCCATCTGGCCTTCGGGCAGCCCGACGTCGAGCCCGGAGGTACGCAAGAAAGCGTGCGGGCAACTCGCCCAGAAACGATCGAAATTCGGCGTCTTCGCCAGCCGGATCGCATTGTTCTCGCTCTGCTCGCGCCAGCCCCAGCCGTCGAGGATCATCAGCATCACGGGGCGAGGCGGCATCGGCTTTGACCTGTCGGCATCTGTGAAAGGTGCTTGTGCGGATATCACGCACCCGCTCGTCTATGCGAGTGCTAAGAAAGCGGCGGAACCGCGGCGAAGCCCCAATGGGAGGCCCCGATGACGATCAAGGCGCTGGTTTTCGATGCCTATGGCACGCTGTTCGACGTGCAATCCGTCGCGGCCGTCACGGACAGGGCGTTTCCCGGACATGGCACGACGATCACCCAGATCTGGCGGCTGAAGCAGCTCGAATACACCTGGCTGCGCGCCCTGATGGACCGCTACGAGGATTTCTGGACCGTCACGCGCGACTCGCTCGACTTCACCTTGCGTACGCTCGGCCTTTCGGCGCCGCCTGATCTCGTCTGGCAGATCGCCGAGGCCTATGACGCGCTCGCCCTCTATCCGGAGGCGCGGGCGGCGCTGGAAGGGCTCGCCCCGTACCGCCTCGCCATCTTCTCGAATGGCAGCCCGGCGATGCTGAAGCGGCTCGTTGCCCATGCCGGCCTCGGCGAATTGCTGGAGACCGTGATCAGCGTCGACGAGATCGGCATCTACAAGCCCGACCCGCGGGGCTACGCCTATGTCGAGAAGCGGCTCGGGCTGACGCGGGACGAAATCCTCTTCGTCTCCTCCAACGGCTTCGACATCGCCGGTGCCAAATCGCACGGCTTCCACGTCGCCCGCATCGAGCGCGTCTCGACAGACAGGCTGCGCTGCGAGCTGGAAATGGCCGCGACGATCGACCCGGCCTTGATGTTCAAGGCGCTCAGGATGCAGCCGGAGCAGCTCGGCTTCCAGGCCGACGCGACCATTGCCGCGCTCACCGATCTCGTCTCCTATGTCGCCGCATTGAGACAGGCCTGAGCGCCGCCGAGGAGCCCCATGATCAAGCTCTACTACCACCCGTCCCCGAACCCGGCGAAGATCGCGCTCTTCCTCGAAGAGGCTGGCCTGCCCTACGAGATGGTGCCGGTCGACACGCGCAAGGGCGATCAGTTCAAGCCGGAATTCCTGGCGATCAATCCCAACGCCAAGACCCCGGCCCTCACCGATGGCGACGTCACCGTCTTCGATTCCAACGCCATCCTGCTCTACCTCGCCGAGAAGACCGGGCAGTTCCTGCCCGAGAATACGCCGAAGGCACGCGGCGAGATGCTGTCCTGGCTGATGTTCGTCGCCACCGGCATCGGCCCCTATTGCGGCCAGGCCGTGCATTTCAGCCGCTTCGCCCCGGAGAAAATCCCCTACGCCATCAACCGCTATTCCCGTGAGGCCGAGCGCCACTGGGGCATCGTCAACGATCTCCTCGCCAAGCGCCGCTACATGCTCGGGGACGTCTACACGCTGGTCGACATGTCCATTTGGGGCTGGGCGACCCGCCTTTCCTTCGCGGTGGGCGAAACCTGGCCCGAGATGTTTCCGCATGTGAAGCGCCATCTCGACGAGATCTCGGCCCGGCCCGCGGCGCAGCGCGCGGTCGCCCTTAAGGATCAGTTCGCCTTCAAGACCGATTTCGACGCGGAAGCGTTCAAGTGCCTGTTCCCGCAGAACGCTCATCTGAAAGCTTGAGCGGCCCGCGCGGCGCGCTCACCGCGAAGCGCCGCACGCCTGTGCATCATGGCAGCCACCGCAGCAAAAGCGCTGGCGGCGACGGGCGTTTCACGCCAGTGTCGCCGCGGCTCTGCCTCCGGGGAGGCGCGGAGCAAGTACAGTCTCCGAGAGGACGGATGCCGACCGATATCGAGATCGCGCGCGCCGCGACGCTTCAACCTATCGCCGCTATTGCCGAGCAGGCGGGCATTCCTTCAGAGGCGCTCAATCCCTACGGCAAACATATCGCCAAGATCGACACCCAGGCGATCCCCGATTTCGAAACGCGGCCGGACGGCAAGCTGATCCTGGTCACGGCGATCAGCCCGACACCGGCCGGCGAAGGCAAGACCACGACGACGGTCGGTCTCGGGGACGGCCTGTCCCGCATCGGCAAGCGCGCGCTGATCGCACTCCGCGAGCCCTCTCTCGGCCCCTGCTTCGGCGTCAAGGGCGGCGCGGCCGGAGGCGGCTATGCCCAGGTCGTACCGATGGAGCAGATCAATCTGCATTTCACCGGCGACTTCCACGCCATCACCAGCGCCCATAATTTGCTCGCGGCCATGGTCGACAACCATGTCTACTGGGGCAACGGGCTGGAATTCGACACCCGGCACATCGCCTGGCGACGCGTGCTCGACATGAACGACCGGGCGCTGCGCTCAACAGTCTCCTCGCTCGGCGGCCCCGGCAACGGCTTTCCGCGCGAGGATGGCTTCGACATCACCGTCGCCTCCGAAGTGATGGCGATCTTCTGCCTGGCGCGCGACGCGATCGATCTCGACGAGCGTCTTGGCCGCATCGTCGTGGGCCGCACGCGCGACAAGCGCCTGATCACCGCAGCCGACCTCAAGGCGACGGGCGCGATGAGCGTCCTGCTCAAGGATGCGCTGATGCCGAATCTGGTGCAGACGCTGGAAGGCACGCCCGCCTTCGTCCATGGCGGCCCCTTCGCCAATATTGCCCATGGCTGCAATTCGGTGATCGCGACACGCGCCGCGCTCAAACTCGCCGACTACGTCGTCACCGAGGCCGGCTTCGGCGCCGATCTCGGCGCCGAGAAGTTCTTCGACATCAAATGCCGCAAGGCCGGGCTCAAGCCCGCTGCGGCTGTCGTCGTCGCCACAGTGCGCGCCCTCAAGATGCATGGCGGCGTCGCCAAGGACGAGCTCGGCCAGGAGAACCTCAAGGCGCTGGAAGCCGGCATGGCCAACCTCGCTCGCCATGTCGAGAACATCCGCAAATTCGGCGTGCCGCCGATCGTCGCGATCAATCACTTCGCCACCGACACGGCGGCCGAGCACGATCTAATCCGCCACTACTGCCGCAACCACCTGGGCGCCGAGGCGATCATCTGCCGGCACTGGGCCGAGGGAGGCGCCGGCGCCGAGGAGCTCGCCCGCAAGGTCGCCGCGCTCACCGACGAGGACGACGCCGATTTCGCCCCGCTCTACCCCGACGAGATGCCGCTGCGGGAGAAGCTGGAGACGATCGCCCGCGAGATCTACGGGGCTGCAGGCGTCGGCGTCGACGGCAGGCTGCGTGACCGCCTGGCCGAGCTGGAGGCGGCCGGCTTCGGCAACCTGCCGATCTGCGTCGCCAAGACCCAGTATTCCTTCTCGGCCGACCCGGCGCTGCGTGGCGCCCCCTCCGGCCATATCGTGCCACTGCGCGAGCTCAGGCTTTCGGCCGGCGCGGGCTTCGTCGTCGCGATCTGCGGAGACATCATGACGATGCCCGGCCTGCCGCGTCATCCGGCGGCCGAGCGTATCCATATCGACGCGCTGGGGCGGATCGAAGGGTTGTTCTGACGGCTCTTCCCATGGCTGCCGTCACGCCTTCGTCATGTGGCTCGTCGAAGCGGCGCGCCTCGGCATCGACAGCGGGGCGGCAAAGATGAGCATGAAGATCACGGGCGGCCAAGCGCTCCTAGACGAACTCCTCACGACGGACGTCTCACTCGACGGAGGTCGGATCACCTCTCTGGGTGGGGGCTCGCAAACGGCGGGCCTCGTAATCCACGCCCAAGGCTGTCTTGTCCTGCCGGGGATCGTCGACTGCCATGGCGATGCCTTCGAGCGCCACATCATGCCGCGCCCGGGCGTTGCCTTCGACATCGACCTGGCGCTGCGTGACGCCGACCGGGCTCTCCTGGCGAGCGGCATCACCACCGCCTTCCACGGCGTTACCTGGTCCTGGGAACCGGGCCTGCGCGGTGCGGAGAACGCGCGCCGGCTGGTCGAACGCATCGCCGCGCTCAAGCCGGAATTGGGCGCCGATACCCGCTTCCACATGCGCCACGAGACCTTCAACCTTGATGCCGAGGACGAGATCGCCGCATGGCTCGCCGAGGGGCGCATCGGCGTCCTCGCCTTCAACGACCACACCGAGGGCACGCTGAAATCCCGCCACCGGCCGGACAAGGTCGGCAAGATGGTCGAGCGCACGGGCCTGAGCCACGGCGAATTCATGGAGCTCGTCGATCGCGTCTATGCCCGCAAGGGCGAGGTCGCGGGCTCGATCATCAGGCTGGCCGAGGCGGCGCGCAAGGCCGGCGTGCCGATCATGTCCCATGACGACATGAGCCCTGAGATGCGGCGGGAACATCGCGCGCTCGGCATCGCCGTCGCCGAATTCCCGATCAATGAAGCGACGGCGCGCGAGGCGGCCGGAGCTGGAGAGGCGATCGTCTTCGGCGCGCCCAACGTGGTGCGCGGCGGCTCGCATACGGGTTGCCCGGCCGCCGAGGAGATGGTGCGCCAGGGGCTCTGCACCATCCTGGCCTCCGACTATTATTACCCGGCGCTGCCGCTCGCGCCCTTCCTTCTGGCCGAGCGTCGCGCGGCCTTCCTCCCCGCTGCCTGGAAGCTTGTCTCGGATAACCCGGCGACGGCGTTGGGATTGACCGACCGCGGCCGGATCGCGCCGGGCCTGAGGGCCGACCTCGTCATCGTCAGACCGGAGCCCACACCGCGTGTGGTGGCGACCATCGCCAACGGCCGGCTCGTCCACCTCGCCGACCCGAGCTTGCTCACCGGCTGAGGCGTTCAGGCGAAGTCGAGCTGCACCTTGATCGCCTTCGACTTGTCCGCGGCGAGATCGAAGGCCTCGACCGCTCGGTCGACCGGGATCGTGGCCGTCAGCAGCGGCGAGAGATCGATGTTCCCGGAGCCGATCATCGCCACCGCCCAGTCGAACTCCTCATGGAAACGGAAAGAACCGCGCAGGTCGAATTCCTTGGCGACGAGGACATTCATCGGCAGCGTGAACTGGCCGCCGACGCCGATCTGCACGATGACGCCGCCCGGCCTGATCACGTCGAAGGCGCCGGTCAGCGCATGCTGATTGCCGGAGGCTTCGAACATCACGTCGAACGCGCCCTTCTCGGCCCCGTATTCCGCCTTCAGCCGATCAGGCTCGGCCGCGACATTGACGGTTGCGCTCGCGCCCATCTTCCGCGCAATCGGCAGCGGTCCGTCGACCACGTCCGTCGCGACGATCTCGGCGGCGCCCGCCGCTTTCGCTGCGACGATGGTGAGCGCGCCGATCGGCCCCGCTCCCGTCACCAGCACGCGCTTGCCGAGCAACGGCCCCGCACGCTTGGCGGCATGCAGGCAGACCGAGAGCGGCTCGGCGAAGGCCGCCTCGGCAGCGGTGACATGCGGCGCGACCTTCACCGCCTGCCGCTCCTCGACGACGAGCACGTCGCGGAAGCCGCCCTGCACATGCGGGAAGCGCATCGCCGAGCCGTAGAAAAGCATGTCGGTGCAGTGCTGCTGCAGTCCCATCTGACAGTAGCGGCAATGGCCACAGGCCCGGCTCGGATTGACCGCGACGCGATCGCCCGGCTGCACCCGCGAGACCTCGCCGCCGACAGCCTCGACCCGGCCGGCGATCTCATGGCCGAGGATCATCGGCTCCCGCACGCGGATCGTGCCGAAGCCCCCATGGAGATAATAGTGGAGGTCAGAGCCGCAGATGCCGCCGGCCTCGATCCTCACGCGGACGTCGCGCGGTCTCAATTCAGGCGCCGTGGTCGGCTCGACGCGCAGATCCTTCTCGGCATGAATAACGACGGCCCGCATGGTGGCTCTCCCTGATCCGACTGGCCTGCTTTTCTCAGCCCTCATCCTGAGGAACCGCGAAGCGGCGTCTCGAAGGCTGATCCAGCGCCCTCGGGAGCCTCCTTCGAGACGCAAGGCTTGCGCCTTGCCCCTCATGATGAGGGCCGAGAAAGCCAATCCATCATTGTCTAATCGATTGAAACCTGCTTACCCAAAGATGCAGGCTTTGCGCAAACCGAATTTGCTCACACCAGAACGCTGCGAGGATACGCCATGTCGCTGTCGCTGTTCAGTCTCGAAGGCAAGATCGCGCTGGTCACCGGCTCCGGCCAGGGCATCGGCCTGGCGCTCGCAGAGGGCCTGTCGGAGGCCGGCGCCCATGTCGTGCTGAACGGCCGCGACAGGGCCAAGCTCGAACGGGCCCAGCAGGCGCTCACTGCGGCCGGGCGCAAGGCCTCCATCGCCCCCTTCGACGTCACCGACCACAAGGCCGTCGAGGCGGGCATTGCCGCGATCGAGGCCGAGATCGGGCCGATCGACATCCTGATCAACAATGCCGGCATGCAGAAGCGCGCGCCGATCACCGAATTCCCGGTCGAGGGCTGGCACGAGGTGATGAACACCAACCTGCATTCCGTGTTCTACGTCACCCAGGCGGTGGCGAAGCGGATGGTGCCGCGCAAGCGCGGCAAGATCATCAATATCGGCTCGGTGATGAGCGAGCTCGGCCGCGCCACCATCATTCCCTACACGGCATCGAAGGGCGCGGTGAAGATGATGACGCGGGGGCTCGCCGCCGAGCTCGGCAAGCACAATATCCAGGCCAACGCCATCGGCCCCGGCTATTTCGCCACCGAGATCAATGCCGCGCTGATTGCGGACGAAGCCTTCTCGAACTGGGTTTCCACCCGCACACCGGCCGGGCGCTGGGGCGAGACGAAGGAACTCGTCGGCGCCGCCATCTTCCTGTCCGCGGCGGCATCCGACTACGTCAACGGTCACCTGCTGATGGTCGACGGTGGCCTGACCGCGGTGGTGTGAGGACGCCTCAGCCGGCCTTCTCGGGCAGCGTCAGCTGACCCGAGAAGCGCGGAACGAGACGGCAGGAGGAGACAGCACAAAAGCCTCCTCCGGCTGGAGATGCTCGGGTCGAACCCGAGCATGACGCCTGGGCTCAGGCCGCGGCCTTCGTCACCGCATCGACCACATCGTCCACGGCGCGCTCGACCAGATCGCGGTCGTCGCCCTCCGCCATGACGCGGATCACCGGTTCGGTTCCCGACGGGCGGATCACCAGGCGCCCGCTGTCGCCCAGCAACTGCTTCGCCGCCTCGATCGCGCTGATGACGGGCTGCTCCTCCAGCGGCTTGCCGGCCTTGTAGCGCACATTCTTGAGAATCTGCGGCAGCGGCTCGAAGCAGTGGCAGACCTCAGAGACCGGCTTGTCCATCCGCTGGACCACCGCGAGCAGTTGCAGCGCTGCGACGAGGCCGTCGCCGGTCGTGCCGAAATCCGAAAGGATGATATGGCCGGACTGCTCGCCCCCAAGGTTGAAGCCGTGGTTGCGCATGTGCTCCAGCACATAGCGGTCTCCGACCGCCGTGCGCGCCAATGAGAGGCCCAGCCCCGCCAGATAACGCTCCAGCCCGAGATTGGACATCACGGTTGCGACGATACCTGGGGCCGAGAGACGGCCGTCTTCCATCCAGCTGCGCGCGATCACCGCCATGAGCTGGTCGCCATCGACGATATGGCCGTGTTCGTCGACGATGAGCACGCGGTCGGCGTCGCCGTCCAGCGCAATGCCGACATCGGCGCGCATCTCCTTGACCTTCTCGATCAGCGTCGAGGGATGGGTCGAGCCGATCTCGCGGTTGATGTTGAAGCCGTCGGGCTCGACGCCGATGGTGATGACCTCGGCGCCCAGCTCCCAGAGCGCTTGCGGCGCGACCTTATAGGCGGCGCCATTGGCGCAATCGAGCACGATGCGCAGGCCTTCAAGGCTCAGATTGCGCGGCAGCGTCCGCTTGGCGAACTCGACATAGCGTGCATCGGCACTGTCGATACGCTTGGCCCGGCCGAGCGCCGGCGAAGTCGCCAGGCGCGGGCCGAGATCGGCGTCGATCAGCGCCTCGATCTCCCGCTCGACCTCGTCGTTGAGCTTGTAGCCATCGGGCCCGAACAGCTTGATGCCGTTATCCTCATAGGCGTTGTGCGAGGCCGAGATCATCACGCCGAGATCCGCGCGCATCGAGCGCGTCAGCATGGCGACGGCCGGCGTCGGCATCGGGCCGAGCAGCAACACGTCCATGCCGACCGCGGTGAAACCGGCGACCATGGCATACTCGATCATATAGCCGGAGAGGCGGGTATCCTTGCCGATCACGACCCGATGGCGATATTCACCGCGGCGGAAGGCGAGCCCAGTCGCCTGGCCGACCTTCATGGCAAGATCGGGCGTGATGACGCCGTTCGCCCGCCCGCGAATGCCGTCGGTTCCAAAATATTTGCGCGTCATTGCGTTCCGCTTCCGAGGGGCTGCAACGCCCGATTGTGCGTGTTCTATAGCCAAAAAAGCTTTCCGCCTTCTCACAAATTATGACGGAACGTGACATCGTGGCCGGTCAAACAGAAAGGGCGGCCGCTGAGGCCGCCCTTTCCTTCAACGCTGCTGGATGCATCAGACCTGCGGCTGCGGCTCCATGCCCGCATCCGGCTCGCCGCGCTTGCGGCCCTTGCCGGCGCTCGGCACGGCCGAACCGCGCGGAGCGTGCGGGGTGTCGTCGAGATCGCGCGAGGGGCGCTTGCCGGCGATGAGGTCGCGAATTTCCTCGCCCGTCAGCGTCTCGAATTCGAGCAGCGCCTCGGCCACCGAAACGAACTCGTCATGATGCTCGGTCAGGATCTTCTTGGCGTCCTGATAGCCATTGTCGACGAGGCGCTTCACCTCGGCGTCGATCTTCTGGGCGGTGGCCTCGGAGACCGACTGGCTGCGGCCCATCGACATGCCCAGGAAGACCTCTTCCTGATTGTCGCCATAGGCGACCATGCCAAGCTCGTCCGAATAGCCCATCTGCGTGACCATGGCCTTGGCCATCTTGGTCGCCTGCTGGATGTCGCCGGTCGCGCCCGAGGTGACGTTCTCGCGGCCGAAGGTCATCTCCTCCGCCACGCGCCCACCCATGGCGACCGCGAGCTGCGAGGTGAACTCCTTGAACTTCATCGAATAGCGGTCGCCCTCCGGCAGGAACTTCACCATGCCGAGCGCGCGACCGCGCGGAATGATCGTCGCCTTGTGGACGGGAATTCCGGCCGGGACATAGAGACCGACGATCGCATGGCCAGCCTCGTGATAGGCGGTCAGCTTCTTCTCTTCCTCGGACATCGCCATGGATTTGCGCTCGGCGCCCATCATGACCTTGTCCTTGGCGTCCTCGAACTCGGCATGGGTGACCATGCGCTTGCCGCGACGGGCCGCGAGCAACGCCGCCTCGTTGACGAGGTTCATCAGGTCGGCGCCCGAGAAGCCGGGCGTGCCGCGGGCGAGGATCTTGAGATCGACGTCAGGGGCCATCGGCACCTTGCGGACATGAACCTTGAGGATCTTCTCGCGGCCGGCAACATCCGGGTTCGGCACGACGATCTGGCGGTCGAAGCGGCCCGGGCGCAGCAGCGCCGGGTCGAGCACGTCCGGACGGTTGGTCGCGGCGATGATGATCACGCCCTCGTTCGGCTCGAAGCCGTCCATCTCGACGAGGAGCTGGTTCAGCGTCTGCTCGCGCTCGTCATTGCCGCCGCCGAGGCCGGCGCCGCGATGACGGCCGACCGCGTCGATTTCGTCGATGAAGATGATGCAGGGCGCATTCTTCTTGGCCTGCTCGAACATGTCGCGGACGCGGCTCGCGCCGACGCCGACGAACATCTCGACGAAATCAGAGCCCGAGATGGTGAAGAACGGCACATTGGCCTCACCCGCGACGGCGCGCGCCGTGAGGGTCTTGCCGGTGCCGGGAGGGCCGACGAGCAGCACGCCGCGCGGGATGCGCCCGCCCAGCCGCTGGAACTTCTGCGGATCACGCAGGAACTCGACGATCTCCTGCAGGTCTTCCTTGGCCTCGTCGATGCCCGCGACGTCCTCGAAGGTGACGCGGCCATGCGCCTCGGTCAGCAGCTTGGCCTTCGACTTGCCGAAGCCCATCGCCCGGCCGGCGCCGTTCTGCATCTGGCGGGACATGAAGATCCACAGGCCGATGAAGATGACGAAGGGCAGCGAATTGACCAGCAGCGCCATGAACCACGGCGTGCCCTCGGACGGCGCACGGGCCGACACCTGCACACCCTTCTGCGCCATGGTCTTCAGGAGGTTGGGGTCGCCATAGGGCGCATAGGTCACGAAATTGCGGCCATCGGAGAAGCTGCCGGAAATCTCCTGTCCAGCGACCACGACATTGGCGACACGCCCGGCTTCAGCCTCGTTGATGAGCTGGCTGTAGGGGATTTCGTTGGTGCTCGCGCGCTGGCTTGGGCTCTGGAACAGAGTCACCAGCGCCAGGACGAGAAGGAAAATCACCACCCAGAGGGCGAAATTACGAAAATTCGGATTCATCACCAGTCCGATCGGGCCTGCCGGACCAACCGGATAAGGCCAAGGGTTTACTGGACTAATCTAGGAGCGGCGGTCGCCCTTGCCAAGGGAAACAGAAGACGTAGGGGCACTAAGATGTCGCAGGGTGAACGCCGCGTCGCCGCGGCGGCTCCCGTTCGAGGAGCAGAACGCCGTCGGAGCCGATCCTTATCATGCAGCCGGACAATGTCCGTCTCATGGCAGAACCTGTCTTCGTCGCGGCACGCAGCGCCTGCACGCAATCCTCCAGCCGTCCCAGCCGACGGTAGCGGTCGCCGGTGGTCACGACGGCATCGAGCGCCCGCCCGACCACGCGCAGAACGATCTCGTCCGGCTCAGCCATCAGCGCCGAAAAATCGAGCCGCAGCCGGTCCTCGCCCGCCTCTCGCGGCAAACCGACCGCCGCAAACACGGCCTGCGCGCGTTGGCTCGCCGCAGCGTCCAGCCGCGCCATCCTTTCCGCCATCCGCCCGAAGCGCTCGGCGGTCAGCCCCTCCTCAGCGAGAACCGGCATGATCTCGCGCCAGCGAACACGCTCGAAGCGTTGGTCGGCATTGCTCGGATCGCTGACGAAAGGAAGGCCCCGCGCCCGGGCGGTCGCAATGAGCCGCGCCTTCGGAAGGCCGAGAAGCGGGCGGATGAGCACGACACCGTCCTTCACGGTTCGGGCCCGCATCCCGACGAGACCGGACGGGCCGGAGCCATGGGCGAGCCGCATCAGCATCGTCTCGGCCTGATCGTCGAGCGTGTGGGCGGTCACGAGAGCGGCGCCGCCGAGCCGCTTCGCCTCTCCCGCCAGCAGCGCGTAACGGGCGTGCCGGGCCGCAGCCTGGATACCCCTTGCGGGCTTCTCTCCCTCCCAGCGCAGGTTCGCATGCGCGACGCCGAGGCGCGCGCAGAGCGCGGCGACGGCGACAGCCTCCGCCGCGGCCTCCGGCCTCAAGCCATGGTCGACGGTCGCGGCATGGAGCAAGGGCCGGCCCGGAGCGCGCGCCCACTCGGCCAGCAGCCCCAGCAACGCGACCGAATCCGGGCCGCCTGAAACCGCGACGAGCAGCGCGCGCTCCTGCGTCAACCCCAGAAAGAGTTCGCCGGCCTCGACAGGCGAGACCGGCGACGCATACGTTTCATTCTGCGGCAGCGCGCTCAAGCGCAGCCGGAGCGACGGCGCTCGCGCGCCACGCCCTGGCGAACCGCATTGGAGGCCGACGGATAATCGACGCCGACCTTGGCATAGGTCGCGCAGGCCTGGTCCTTGGCGCCGAGCCCGTTCAGCGCCATGCCGAGCTTGAGCAGGCTGTCCGGCGCCTTGGTCGCCTTCGGCGATTCCCGCGAGATCTTCAGGAACTGTTCGGCCGCCTCGCGATAGCGCTGCCGCTGCAGATAGCTCTCGCCGAGCCAATAGGTGGCGTCGATCGCCAGCCGGTCGCGCGGATAGCTCTGCAGGAACTGGCGAAAGCCCATCTCGGCCTGCTCGTATTCCCGGCGCTGAAGCGAGGCGAAGGCGAGGTCGTAGGCCTCCTTGGCGCTCTGCGGACCGCTGGCGGCCGCGACGCTCGCCCCCCGCGGCATGGCCTGCGACAGGCCGCCCTGTGGAACGGGGCGTCCGACGCCCTGCAGGTCGAGCGGCCGGCCCGTGGCCGGTCCGCCACCATCCTCATCCTCGATGATGCCGGCGATCCCGCCGCCGAGCTGCTGCGGCGCACCGGCCGCGCCCTGCTGCATCGTCGGATCGAAGGCGTCGCCACGGCGCTGACGCTGCGGCGCCGCAGGGGCGCCACCACTCGGCGCTGCCGCACCTGGACGCCCGCCGCCCTTCTCGTTCAGGCGGAAATCGACATCTTCCTGGAACTTGCGCACCTGTTCGCTGAGGCGGCGGTTCTCGAACTGGAGCTGCTCGATCTGGCCGGACATCTGGCGCAGCTGGTTCTCCAGCCGCGTCGTGCGCACCAGCAGGTCAGCGGCATCCTGCGCCGAGCCGGGCACGGCCCCGCCGAAAAGCGCAGCGGCACAAGCGAGCGCACCCAGCCCCGAACGGGAAAGATGACGGGCAAGGATCGAAGGAAGCATCGATGAAACCGGTTTTCCGAACATGTCGCGCTTTCCTATATCACTTGCTCACCACGGCCAAAATATGAACATTTTCATGGCGCCCCCGCACATTTGGGCGCGGGCCGGAAAATCGCCTCTGGCGCTTTGCCGGCGGCTTGCTTACATTGACGAGGCGGGGCTGCCTGGTGCGTGAGAGACAGCATTCCCCGGGCCCATACGACTCCCTAGGGAGCTGTCCCTGTCCGGATCCTTGGAACCGGACACACGGCGCCCACCTACTTCTGTAGGTGTCCCGGGATTCAAAACTCCACGGCCGAGGTGGCTCCGCAGCCTGACCATGACGACGACGCGTCCCGATACGCCTTTCATCCCCCCGGTCTCCCCTTCCCCACGCAAGGCCGCGCTTCGCGACGCCGCACTGACCCGCCGCGACGCGCTGGATCTCGACAGCCGGCTCGACTGGGATCAGGACATCGCCGCCCGCGTCCTCGCTCTGCCCGTCTGGGACAGCCCGGGCCCGGTCTCCGCCTATTGGCCGATGCGCTCGGAGGCCGATCCGCGCCCGATCCTCGAAGCGCTGGATGGACGCGGTTTGCCGCTCTGCCTGCCGGCAATCGTCGAGAAGCGCATGATTTTCCGCCGTTGGGCGCCCTATGAGCCGATCGTGCCCGGCGGCTTCGGCACGCTCGTGCCGGCTCCCGCCGAGCCCGAGACCAAGCCCGCCATCCTGATCGTGCCGCTCGCAGCCTTCGACCGGCGCGGCCACCGCATCGGCTACGGCAAGGGCTATTACGACCGGGCTCTGACCGAGCTCGGGCCGACCGTCAGCATCGGCATCGGCTACGCCGCACAGGAGATCGAGGCCATGCCGGACGAGCCGCATGACCGACGCCTCGACTGGATCGTGACCGAGCGCGACACCATCCGCTGCGGTTGATTCCGGCAGGCTTTCGGGTCACGGAAGAGGACAGAACTGCCATTCCACAGCCCTCATCCTGAGGAGCCGCGGAACGCGGCGTCTGGAAGGACGTTTCAGTGGGCTCCCGCACCTCCTGGAACATCCTTCGGGACTCGCCTTCGCCGCTCCTCAGGATGTGGGCTTGTATGGCCAACCGCCTTTACGCGTCCGGAGTCCACATGCGTTTTCTCTTCCTCGGTGACATCGTCGGCCGCCCCGGCCGGATCGCGGTTCAGGAGCGTTTGCCGGCACTGCGCGAGGCCTGGAAGCTCGACTGCGTCGTCATCAACGGCGAGAACTCCGCCGGCGGCTTCGGCATCACCGAGGCGATCTGCGACGAGATCCTCGCCGCCGGCGCTGATGTCATCACCCTCGGAAACCATTCCTGGGACCAGCGCGAGGCGCTTGTCTTCATCACCAGGCAAGATCGGCTGATCCGCCCGGCGAACTACCCGCCCGGCACGCCCGGCCGCGGCGCCACCGTGATCGAGGCGCGCAACGGGGCCCGCGTCCTCGTCGTCAACGTCATGGGCCGGCTCTTCATGGACCCACTCGACGACCCCTTCGCCGCAGTCGAGCGCGAGCTGGCCGCCTGCCCGCTCGGCGAGGTCGCCGATGCGGTTATCGTCGATGTTCATGCCGAGGCGACGAGCGAAAAACAGGCGATGGCCTATTTCCTCGATGGCCGCGCCAGCCTCGTCGTCGGCACCCACACTCACGCGCCGACCTCCGATACGCGCATCCTCCCGGCAGGCACGGCCTATCAGTCCGATGCCGGGATGTGCGGCGATTATGATTCAGTGCTCGGCATGCAGAAGGACGAGCCGGTGCGCCGCTTCCTGCAGAAGGTGCCGGGCGCGCGGCTGGAGCCGGCCACCGGCGAAGGCACGCTGTCTGGCGTCGCAGTCGATATCGATGATGCGACCGGTCTCGCAAAGGCGGTCTGGGCCGTGCGGGTCGGCCCGCATCTCAGCGAGGCCCTGCCCGGCTGGGCGCAGGGCTGACCCACAAGAGTCTGCGCGTCTCAGACTGCGCGGTGCTGGCGAACCAGATCATCGAAGGCGTGGTTCAGGCTCTCGGCTTGGCGGGACAGGGTGCCCGCCACGTCGAGCACGTCATGCACCGCCTTGCCGGCCTGCTGTGCGCGGTCGTTCAGGTGCACGATGGTTTCGGCGTTGGCCTG
Source organism: Allobosea sp. 10L422 (assembly GCF_056395345.1). Classification (NCBI taxonomy): domain Bacteria; kingdom Pseudomonadati; phylum Pseudomonadota; class Alphaproteobacteria; order Hyphomicrobiales; family Alloboseaceae; genus Allobosea; species Allobosea sp. 10L422. The sequence continues at coordinate 202,603 of NZ_JBFTJI010000009.1, read as the reverse complement.
CGTGCCCATCGCCGCCTGATCGGCGCTGCGGGCGATTTCCTGCGTGGCGGCACGCTGCTCGTCGATGCTGGCCGCGACCGCGCCGGCGATGCCATTCACCTGGCTGACGAAGGCGACGATGCTCTCAATCGCCGTCACCGCCTCGCGCGTCGCCGCCTGCATGGCCGGGACCTGGGCCGCGATTTCGTCCGTGGCCTTGGCGGTGCGTGATGACAGCTGCTTCACCTCCGTGGCCACCACCGCGAAGCCCCGCCCGGTCTCGCCGGCCCGTGCGGCCTCGATCGTGGCATTGAGCGCAAGCAGATTGGTCTGGCTGGCGATCGTCTGGATCATCTCCACGACCGAGCCGATCGTCTCCGCCGAAAGAGCGAGACTCTTGACGATGGCATCAGTCTTCTGCGCCGCGACATGGGCCTCATGCGCCATGGTCGAGGCCCGCACCACCTCCGCCGCGACATGGTCGAGAGAGATCGACAGCTCGTTCGTCGCGGTCGCGACATTGCTGACATTGTCCGAAGCGCTGCCCGCCGCCCCCGCGGCCCGTTTGGCCTGCGCGCTGGTCTCGCCGACCACGTCCTCGACCGAGGCCGCGAGCCGCTCCACCTTGCCGGCGCTCGCATTCACCGCGCCGACAACCTCTCTCACCGTGACCTCGAACGCCTCGATCTGCTGGCGCGTGCGGTCGCGGTTCTCCTGCTGGACGACGGCATAGGTCTCGAGCAGCAGCTCCAGGTCGAGCTGGGTCGCCTTGGAGAGCGCCGTGCGCGTCGCGATCCGCCGGTCGAGCTCGCGTCTCTGCCAGAAGCTCGACAGCCCCATCATGCTCTGCCGGTCGAGCCCGAGCTCGACGATGATCGCGTTCGAGACGATCGCGTGGCAGATCACCACCGCATAGATCGGCACGCCATGGTCGTGAAAGGCAGTCGCCAGCTTCCGCGCCGACTCGATGTAACCCTCCCGAAGATCGCCGGAAGCGAGCCTGATCCAGTGCGTCAGCCGCCGCTCGTGGACGTCCGGCCGGCGCAGAGCCTGCGCAATTTCCGGCCAGGGCGCGAATTGCTCGTGCAGTTCCTCAAGCAGTTGCGGCAGCCGGTTGCGCGCGAAGCCCGACAGCGAAGCGAGAAGCTCGATATCCTCGTTGAAGATCCGGAAGGCGCGAAAGCGGTGTTCCTGCGCGGCGATGGAGTTGGATGTCACTGGTTCACGAGCTTGAAAGATGACGGCGTGGCGCACCGGCATGTTGCTCGGCCATGGCAAAGAATGGCTTAACGGCCGCTTCGCCGTCGATCTCGCCAACGAGAGCCCACTGGCGCTTGCCTGTCCCGGAAATCGGCGCCTATAAGGCCGTTCCGATCGCCCCGGCGCGCCGCGGGCGGTGTTTCCATGGTTCCATCATCTCAAAGGGCAGCGAGTCCCCATGGCCGGCCATTCACAGTTCAAGAACATCATGCACCGCAAGGGCAAGCAGGACGCGGTGCGCTCCAAGCTGTTCTCGAAGCTGGCCCGCGAAATCACCGTCGCCGCCAAGATGGGCATGCCCGATATCAACATGAACCCGCGGCTGCGCATGGCGGTTCTCGCCGCCCGCGCCGAGAACATGCCGAAAGACAATATCCAGCGCGCCATCAACAAGGCCGCCGGCGGCGAAGGCGATAACTACGACGAAGTTCGCTACGAAGGCTACGGCCCGGGCGGCGCCGCCGTCATCGTCGAGGCGCTGACCGACAATCGCAACCGCACCGCCTCCGCCGTCCGCTCCTACTTCACCAAGGCCGGCGGCGCGCTCGGTGAGAGCAACTCGGTCTCCTTCATGTTCAACCGCGTCGGCGAGGTCAGCTATCCACCGGAGGCCGGCGACGCCGACAAGGTCATGGAAGCTGCGATCGAAGCCGGCGCCGACGATGTCGCCTCGGACGAGAGCGGCCATGTCATCACCTGCGCCTTCGACGCGCTGAACGAAGTTTCCAAGGCGCTTGAAGCTTCGCTTGGCGCCCCCGCCTCGGCCAAGCCGGTCTGGCGGCCGACCACGACCGCCCCGCTCGACGAGGAAAAAGCGGCATCGATGATGCGGTTGATGGAAGCGCTCGACAATGACGACGACGTCCAGAACGTCTTCGCCAATTTCGAGATCGCCGACGACATCATGGCCAAGCTCAGCGCCTGATATCAGCCTGCGTCATTCTCGGGCTTGACCCGAGAATGACGCGCCGGAAAAACGCCCGCACCTCCTCGTCACGAGATGCTCGGGTCAAGCCCGAGCATGACGGCCTTCATCGCCCGATCAGCGCATCCCAGAGCGGCAGGCTGATCAGCGCGCTCAGGAAGATCACCAGATAGGCGCCGCGCCGGAAGCTCTGCTCCGAGGCGAGGCGGAAGCCATGCGTGCCGGCCCACAGCCCGATGCCGTAGACCGCGAAGAGCGGCACCGCCATCAGTAGCGCGCCGAAGATGAGAATGCCCTTCCACCACAGCACGGCGCCGCTGATCAGCGTGGAAACGCCGAAGAAGGCCTGCATATTGGCCCGCGTCTTGTGCCGGTCGTTGCGCTGGGCGCCAAGCCAGAACACCGCGAGCGGCATGCCGCCGATCGAGGCCATGCCATTGAACAGGCCCGACAGCGCGCCCACCCCGAGCGAGAGCGGGATCGTCGGGCGCCCGTGATAGCGCCAGCCCGAGGCCATCAGCCCGACGGCGGCCAGCACCAGCGCGGCCAGCAGCCAGCGCATGGTTTCGCGGTCGAGCCAGATCAAGAGCCAGATGCCGGCCGGCAGGGCCAGGGTCGCCGTCAGCAGAAGCGGCAGGATCTCGCTCCATTCAGCCCGCCGGGCGCTTCTCGCCGCGATCGGCAGGGCGAAGGGCAGGTCGATGAACCAGATCAGCCCTAGCGCCGCCACCGGCCCGAGCACCATCGAGGCCAGCGGCATGAACACCATCGCGAAGCCGAAGCCGGTGAAGCCGCGCACCAACCCGCCGAGGAGCGTCGCTGCGAGCAGGACGGCGATGCCGTCATAGGTCAGGCCGGGCATGAAGGCGGAGAGGCTGAAAGGCATGGCGTCGCATATGAGTAAGGCTGACCCGGCGAACCATGCCCGCCACGCTCCGGCAAGAACAACTTTCCTTTTTGATGCGATCGATGAGCGGAATTCATCCCCGCTCAAGTTCCGGGCGGGACAAATCCGAAACATCCGTTAGCTTGAGCCCGTCATGGCACCCGCGATTCGCATCATTGGCATCGACCCCGGCCTTCGGAAGACCGGCTGGGGCGTCGTCGTCTCGGAAGGCAGCAAGCTCTCCTTCGTCGCCTGCGGCTGCGTCGAGAGCGACGGCAGCCTCCCGCTCGGCGAACGCCTCCGGCAGCTGCACGAGGGGCTGCACAAGATCATCGCCGCGCATCGCCCGCATGAGGCAGCTGTGGAAGAGACCTTCATCAACCGCGATCCGCAATCGGCGCTGAAGCTCGGCCAAGCCCGCGGCATCGCACTGGTCGTGCCCTCGCTCGCGGGGTTGAGCGTCGCCGAATACGCCGCCAACCTCGTCAAGAAGACGGTGGTCGGTGTCGGCCACGCCGACAAGAAGCAGGTGCAGGCGATGATCCGCGTGCTGTTGCCCAAGGCCGAGACCCGCTCGGCCGACGCGGCTGACGCGCTCGCCGTCGCGATCTGCCATGCCCAGCATCGCGGCATGAAGGCATTGGTCGCGCAGATGCGCGCGGCGGGTTGAGAGTGGCGGCCGGGGGAAAGACACGATGATCGGCAAGCTCAAGGGCCTGATCGATTCCTATGGCGAGGACCACGTCATCATCGACGTGCAGGGCGTCGGCTATGTCGTGCAGTGCTCGGCGCGCACTCTCCAACGCCTGCCCAAGCCGGGCGAGGCGGCGGCGCTCTCCATCGAGACCCATGTCCGCGAGGATGCGATCCGCCTCTACGGCTTCATGTCCGACGTCGAGCGCGATTGGTTCCGGCTGATGCAGGTGGTGCAGGGCGTCGGCGCCAAGGTCGCGCTCGCCATCCTCTCGACGCTCGATCCCGGCAGCCTCGCGACCGCCATCGCCACCAACGACAAGGCCGCGATCGCCCGCGCGCCCGGCGTCGGCCCCAAACTCGCCCAGCGCCTCTGCGCCGAGCTCAAGGACAAGGCGCCGGCCTTCGGCCATATCGACCCCGGGGTCGTCCAGCTTTCGGGCGCACTCGAAGATAGGAAGCTGCCGCAGCCCATCGCGGACGCCGTCTCGGCACTCGCCAATCTCGGCTATCCTCAGGCCCAGGCCGTGGTCGCCGTGGCCGCTGCCGCCAAGGCGGCCGGCGACGGTGCCGGCACGGCCCAGCTGATCAAGCTGGGTCTGAAGGAACTGGCGAAGTGAGCGCACCGCCCGACGAGCTGGAACTGCGCATCGTCACCGACAAGACCGAGCTGTGTCGCATCATGCTGGCGAGTTGGGGCTCGCACAGCATGATGATCGACCTGCATGTCTATGACGTCGCCGAGATCGACGCGCTCGGCTTGTTCGAGCCCGATGGCAGGACGGCGGCATTGGCGAGCTGGACGGCGAGAGGCGACACCGCCTATCTCTGCGCGCTCCATTCGCTCCGTCCCGGCGAAGGCGTGGCGATCCAGATGCTCGACGCCGTCATCGCGGCGGCACGGGCGGCGGGCGCGAAGAAGCTCAAGGCGATGCTGACCAACGACAACATGCCCGGCATGACCTTCTACCAGCGCCGCGGCTTTCGCCTTTCGGGGCTTTATCTCGAAGCCATCGACGCCTATCGCTCGGTCGTGCCGACGATCATCAAGACGGGATACAAGGACATTCCGATCCACGACGCGCTCGAACTGGAGATGGCGCTGTGAGCGACCCCAAGCGCTCCGGGTTGCTGACGGCCGAACGCCGCGACGACGACAGCGAAACCTCGCTGCGGCCGCTCTCGCTCGCAGATTTCACGGGCCAGGCGGCAGCACGCGCCAATCTCCAGGTCTTCATCAACGCCGCCAAAAGCCGGGGCGATGCGCTCGACCATGTTCTCTTCGTCGGGCCGCCCGGCCTCGGCAAGACGACGCTGGCGCAGATCGTGGCGCGCGAACTCGGCGTCAATTTCCGCTCGACTTCGGGGCCGGTCATCGCCAAGGCCGGCGACCTCGCCGCCCAGCTCACCAATCTCGAAGAGCGCGACGTGCTCTTCATCGACGAGATCCACCGCCTCAACCCGGCCGTGGAGGAAATCCTCTATCCGGCGATGGAGGACTACCAGCTCGACCTCATCATCGGCGAAGGCCCGGCGGCGCGCTCGGTCAAGATCGACCTGCCCAAGTTCACGCTCGTCGGCGCCACCACCCGCGCCGGCCTCCTGACGACGCCGCTGCGCGACCGCTTCGGCATCCCCATTCGCTTGCAGTTCTACACGGTCGAGGAACTGCAGGGCATCGTCGCCCGCGGCGCCCGCGTGCTCGGCGTGCCGATGTCCGACGACGGCGCCAACGAGATCGCCAAGCGCTCGCGCGGCACGCCGCGCATCGCCGGACGGCTGCTGCGCCGCGTACGCGATTTCGCCATCGTCGACGGCGACCCGATCGTCACCCGCAAGGTCGCCGACAAGGCGCTGTCGCTGCTCGACGTCGACGCCATCGGACTCGACCAGATGGACCGGCGGTATCTCACGACCGTCGCGATCAATTTCGGCGGCGGCCCGGTCGGGATCGAGACGATCGCGGCTTCGCTCTCGGAACCGCGCGACGCGATCGAGGAGATCATCGAGCCCTTCCTGCTCCAGCAGGGCTTCATCCAGCGCACGCCGCGCGGGCGGCTGCTGACCCCTCATGCCTTCCGCCATCTCGGCATGCCCGAGCCCTCACGCGAAGCGGCGCAGTTCGGGCTGTTCGGAAACGACGAGGACGAGGCGTGAAACGGCTCCTTTGGAATTTCGCGCTCGCGCTCGCCCTGACCGGCCTTTTCGCTGTCCTGGCGGTTTCGGCCAGAGCCGGCGACGATGTTCCGCGCGGGCCGGTGGAAGAAGGCTACGCCATCACGGCCAAAACGCTCGCAGCCAAGGGCAAGGCCCCGCCGCCGGCCTGGCGGCCGCCCCACCGTGACAAGCTGATGAGCAAGAGCCTGGCCGCGCTCTTCGCCCGCGACGACCTCTATCAGGATGAAAGCGGCGATATGGGCCAGATCGGCGCCGACCCCTTCCTCAACGGCCAGGATGGCGAGATCAAGAAGCTGAGCTTCGACACGATTCCCGTCGCGGCGGGCAAGGCGACCGTGCTGGCCAATTTCCGCAGCTTGGGCAAGCCCGTCACCGTCCAGTTCCAGGTGATCAGGGAGAATGGCGGCTGGCGCATCGACGACATCGTCAACCGTTTCGAGGGCAAGGATTATTCGATCCGCGAACAGCTTTCGCAGCCCTATGACTGCGGCTCCTTCATGAACAAGCCCTGCAAGCGCTGAGTGCTCGCAGGGCCTGAGACAACCGCGTCACCGGAACGCGCCGACTGATCAGCCGCTACGGCGCGCCATTTTCGCGCGCATCATGGCGGGGCGAGCACCGGCATCCTTGAGCGCGCCGGATTTCGCGGCCTTGGGATTCTCGACCGGCCGCATGCCCTTGCCGGCGGTGCGGCTCTTCGGGCGCTCCAGCGCGCTCTGGCGCTGCTTCAGGGCGAGTGCCTTGCGGGCGAGGCTGCGCTGGCTCGGCGCGCGCAGTTTCTCGGCCCGGCGGGTCTGCTCGGCCCCGACGCGCTTCAGCGCCACCGTCAGCGCATCGGCCTTGGCCTTGGTGCCCTGATTGTCCGAAGCCGGCCGCGTACCTTGCGGCGGCGCCTTGCCGCGGAACTCGCGGCGCTGCTGCCGGGCGATGTCTCGCGCGCGGTCGCGCTTCTCGCGCAGGATACGTGCGAGATCGCGCAGCCCGTCGTCCTTTTCGCCTGAAAGCTTGCCGCGCCGCGTGCGCCCCACAAGATCGAATTCGGATTTGTCGAGAAGTCGTTCGAGTGCCTTGGCCGATAACGACATGGATATCTCCGTAGCGTTGTTCCCCCGCCCCCGATCATGCGCCAGGCCACGCTTTTGTTCCCGCGGGTATTTGCTCGCGATGCGTCTCGCCTATATGCCGGCCTCCATGACCAGCCCCCATCAGATCACTGTCCGCGTCTATTATGAAGACACCGATTTCTCGGGCGTGGTCTACCATGCTTCCTATCTGCGCTTCATGGAGCGCGGGCGCACGGAGCTGATCCGCGCGCTCGGCATCGAGCAGCGCGAACTCTTCGACGGCGAGACCGCGCTGGGCTTTGCCGTGCGCAAGATGACGATCGACTTCCTGCGCCCCGCCGTGATGGATGACCTCCTCACCATCGAGACGCGCTGTGTCGTAGCGCGTGGCGCCACCATGGATCTGGAGCAGCGCGTGCTGCGCGGCGAGGAGGAGCTGATCACCGCCGGGGTGACTGTCGCCTGCGTCGGTGGCGGCCGGGCGCGGCGCATACCGGACGGCCTGCGCAAGCGCCTGATGCTCGACGTCTGACGATGCCGCATCCGCCCATCGACGCGGGGCCCGCCCGCATGTTAGCGCTCTTAACATGAGCTGGAAGCGCGACAGACCCGAAACGCCCCGCGGTTATCACCATGGCAACCTCAAGGAGGAACTGGTGCGGGCCGCGCTCGGGCTGATCGGCGAGAAGGGGCCGAACGGCTTCACCTTCGCCGAGGCCGCGCGCATGGCCGGTGTCAGCCCGGCCGCGCCTTATCGCCATTTCCGCGACCGCGACGAATTGCTGGCCGATGTCGCGGCGCGTGGCTTCCAGGCCTTCGAGGCCGCCCTCGCCCGCGCCTGGGATCAAGGCCGGCCCGATCCCGAAACCGCCTTCCACCGGCTGGGGCGCGCCTATCTCGCCTTCGCCCATGATGAACCGGCTTATTATTCGGCGATGTTCGAGGCGGGCGTGCCGCTCGATGCCAGCCCCGAGCTGCGTGCGGCGGCCGATCGGGCCTTTGCCGGTCTGCGCCAGGCGGCCGAGGCGCTGATCGCTCAACTGCCGCAGGGCGAGCGCCCGCCAGCCCTGATGATGGCACTGCATGTCTGGGCGATGTCGCACGGCGTCGCCGCCCTGTTCGGCCGCGCCGATGGCGGGCGCCGGCCCCTGCCGATGTCGGCGGCCGAGCTGCTGGAGGCCGGCATGCTGATATATCTCCAGGGCCTCGGCATCGGCCGCAAAGGCGCCGCCAAGCCCGACTAATTCTTTTCCGCGGGCCGACTTCTTGACAACCGGCAGTGTCGCGCGCATTTATGTAAATGTGATTTACATTCACGTCTTGTCATGAGAGGGAGCAATGCCGATCGTCGAGAAGTTGGACGAATATGGGAAGGGAGCCTGGATCGCCCTCGCGGTTCTCGGCTTCATCATGTTCTGGCCCCTGGGTCTGGCGACCCTGGCCTTTCTTTTCTGGAGTGGACGCATGGGTTGTGGGTACGCAGGAGACCGTTACGAGCACCGGATGAACCGCCTGCAGGACAAGATGGACCGCATGCGCGAGCGCATGGCCGGTCGTGACGGTCGCGGTTTCGGCGGCTTCGGCGGTTGGGGCCGCGGCGGCCCCTCCAGCGGCAACCGCGCCTTCGACGAGTACCGCGCCGAGACGCTGCGCCGGCTCGAAGACGAGCAGCGCGAGTTCCACGACTTCCTGGGCCGCCTGCGCATGGCCCGCGACAAGGCCGAGTTCGACCAGTTCATGGCCGACCGCCGCAACAACCCGCCGGCCAATCCTCCGGCCCAGCCTGACGCTGCCTGACGCGGCAGTTGAGCCGAGCCTCTATCCCGCCCGCCCCGGTCCGCCGGGGCGGGCTTTTCTTTTCGGCCGCGGCTTCGTCGCAACCATTCGCCAGGCGCCGGCGCGGCCGGACACGTCTCCTCGCCCAGGCAGTTCGGCCTGCCCCGCCCCCGGGGCAGGCGGCCCATGCGACCAAGACGCTATTTGAGCGTGATGTAGAAGGCTTCCTCGAAGCTGAGATCCACCATGTCGCCGCGCTTGAACTTCTGCAGCCGCGCCTTCACGGCAGGGTCGACCACGGTGATCGAGCGCGGACCGAAGGGGCCGACATAACTCACCACGCCGCTGGCCGCATCGAAGCGCTCGAACTTGGCCGTCAGCGTCACCGATCGGGCGACGAACCGCTCCGGCAGGTTCTGGAAAGTCGAGCTGGCTCCCATTTCCGTATAGGTGATCCCCGGCTTGGCCCCTCGCCGGTTCGGCCTGACCTCGACGACCACACCTTCGACACGGCTGATGTCGACCGAGTCGCCTTCCCGCAGATTTTCGAGATTGCCGAACACTGGCGGGACTTGAACAAGCCACCTGTAGCCGCGCTGCTCGACCGTTACCTCACGGTTGGGCCGATCGATCGACACGACACGGACATTGAGGCGCTCGATCTCGACGGGACCGACGCCTGCAACGATCACGGTTTGGCTGGTAACTTCGGGGTAGGTGGCGCAACCCGCCAGACCCGCCGCGATTGAAATGGCAACAATCAGACCAATGTGCTTCGACATAGGAAACCTCTCCGCTGAAAAAAGGCAACTCCGGGTCAATGCTGGTGTCTTGTCGCGGATGAATTCCGCGACGACAGTCGTAGAGCGTTCCGAGATAAGTTTCAGCCCCGATTCTTGCCTGTCGTGATTGCGGCCGCGCCCACCCGGGGCTCGGCGAACTCCGAGGGGCCGATTCGGCCCTGCCGGCCGAAGGGCGTCTCGGATGGCGCCGGCGGACCGCGCTCAGGGCGGATCGCGCGCCGTTTCCGGACATGTTCGCCGGGCCTTGTCTTCAGAACCCGCGTGCGACATCTGCAGGGAATGCTGGCCGCTACTTGCGGCGCAGCAGCGGAATCAAGCGCTCACGCCGTGATTGACGAGCGCTCCCCATCGCCGCCGGGGCCCGTCATCGCAGCATCGCACGGGGCGTATACCCGACATTAACCTTGCCGGATGCTTAACTCCTCTTGGAGCATGCGTTTCGTGGGAAACCCCGTTTCGGCCCATCTTTCGCCGAATTCGCGCGCGATTGACGGGGTACGGCATTTCCCCGATCGCGAAACGGGCGGCGGCGTGGGTCTCCTGCGACGCGAGCGGCGGGGTTTGGAGCCGGGGCTATGAGCCTTGCAGGTTCGGGCTACCGGCGTACCGCCTGGTTGAGAAGGATGACAGGATGAACCCCGCCGACGTCGCGCAGGCCGCGCCACAGATCGACATGTCGTTCTGGACGCTGTTCTGGCATGCCCACATCGTCGTCAAGCTGGTGATGATGGGCCTGATCGGCGCCTCGATCTGGTGCTGGTCGATCATCATCGACAAGACGCTGCTCTATCGGCGCACGCGGCGCGACATGGACGCCTTCGAGGAGGTGTTCTGGTCCGGCCGCTCGCTGGAGGAGCTCTATCGCGACCTCGCCGGCAAGCCGGTCAACGACATGGCTGCGGTCTTCGTAGCCGCGATGCGCGAGTGGAAACGATCCTTCGAGAACGGCGGCCGCTCCGTCGCCAGCCTCTCCCAGCGTATCGACAAGGTGCTCGACGTCACCATCCAGCGTGAGACCGAGCGGCTGGAATCGAAGCTCCTGGTGCTCTCCACCATCGCTTCGGCCGCCCCCTTCATCGGCCTCTTCGGCACGGTCTGGGGCATCATGCACTCCTTCACCGCCATCGCGGTCTCCAAGAATTCCTCCCTCGCAGTGGTCGCGCCCGGCATCGCCGAAGCGCTCTTCGCCACCGCGATCGGCCTCTTCGCCGCAATTCCCGCGCTGATGGCCTACAACAAGCTCCAGGCCGAGGTCGCCAAGGCTCAGGGCCGGCTCGAAGCCTTCGCCGACGAGTTCTCCGCGATCCTGTCGCGGCAGATCGACGAGCGGATGGCGGCGTGAGGGGCTGAATCATGGGCATGTCCGCCGCTACAGCCGCGAAGGGCGCCGGCCGCCGGGGCCGCCGCGGGCGCCGCCACGGCGCCATCGCCGAGATCAACATGACGCCGTTCATCGACGTCATGCTGGTGTTGCTCATCATCTTTATGGTCGCCGCGCCGCTGATCGCGACGGGCGTGCCGCTCGATCTGCCGCAGACCGGCGCCAAGCCGATCAATGTCGATCAGAAGCCGATCACCATCGCGATCGACAGCAAGGGGCAGATCTTCCTGCAGGACCAGCCGACGCTGGAGCCGGACCTTGTCAGCAAGCTGCAGGGCCTCGCCAAGCAGGGCTTCGACGAGCGCATCTATGTGCGCGGCGACAAGCAGGTGGATTACGGCCGGGTTGCTTCGGTGATGTCGACCATCACCTCGGCCGGCTTCAAGCGGGTCGCGCTGGTCACCGAGCCGGCGAGCCGCTGAGAGCGACGAGAAGTAAGGATGTTCAGGGCGTGAAGCTTACGACCTCCGAACCTGGCATGCTGGTGTCGGCGCTCGGCCACGTGACGGTCCTCGTCGCGGGGCTGCTGGCGTTTTCGGCGCCGACGCCGCTACCGGAGAACGAGGAGGCGATCGCCGTCGAGATCATCGATCCCAACGCGCTGAATCAGATTACGCGCGGCGAGCGCAGCGCCGAAAAGGTGCAGGCGCAGCCGACGCCGCGCGCCGAGCGCCAGTCCGACGTCGTCGAGCGCAAGGAGGCCGGCGAGGCCAAGACCGATACGCCTGCCCCGCCCTCGCGCCCGCCCGAGCTGAAGGTCGCCGAGGACAACGCCTCGACGCCGCCGCCGCCGGCCCGCCCGGTCGAATTGCCGAAGCCCGAAACCAAGCCGCCGGAGCCCGCCAAGCAGCCCCCGCAGAAAAGCGAGGCCGCGGCCGCTCGCGAAGCCGAGCAGAAGCGCGAGGAGCTGGCGAAGCTCGCCGAGGAGGCTGAGCTCGCCTCCAAGGCGAAGCAGGCCGAGGAGGCGGCGAAGGCCGCCGCCAAGGCCAAGGCGGAGGCCGAGGCCCAGGCTGCCAAGCGCGTCGCCGAAGCGAAGGCCAAGGCCGAGGCGCTCGCCAAGGCCGAAGCCGATAAGCAGGCCAAGGAGAACGCGGAAGCCGCCGCCAAGGCGAAGGCTGAGGCCGAGCAGAAGGCGAAGCTCGCCGCCGAAGCCAAGGCCAAGCAGGAGGCCGAGGCCAAGGCGAAGAAAGAGGCGCAGATCGCCAAGAACTTCAATGCAAGCGACATCGAGCGTCTGCTGCAGTCGAAGGAGAAGGCGCAGTCCTCTGGTTCATCGGCACCGCAGGTCAATCGCACCGCCTCGCTCGGTACTGAACGCGGCGCCGCGCAGAAACTCAGCCCCTCGCTGCGGGCCCAGCTCGTCGGCATCATCCAGGACCAGTTGCTGAAGTGCTGGAACGTGCCGATCGCGCTCGCCAACGCCCATGGCAACGGCAACATCGTTCCGTCCGTGCGGATGAAGCTCAACACCGACGGCTCGCTTGCCGGCCAGCCGGGCGTGATCAACTCCTCGTCCGACCCGCTCTTCCGTGTCGCCGCCGACTCGGCGCTGACCGCCACCCGCCGCTGCGCGCCTTTGCGCATTCCGGCTCAATTCGCCGCCTATTATGACGACTGGCGCGACGTCGTCGTCAATTTCGACGCAAGGGACGTCATGTGACCCCGATGATCGACATTAGCCCCCTCCCCTTCCTGACGGCCGCGCCGACGCGCCGCCGCCTCCTCGCCACAGCCGGCGCCGCCCTGATGGTGCCCGTCGCGGCCAAGGCCGAGCTCGTCATCGACCTGCGCGGCGGCGCCTTCCAGCCCATGCCGATCGCCATCGCCGATTTCGCCGGCGACGGCGGCGTCCTCGTCTCCGGCGTGATCACCAACAACCTCAAGCGCTGCGGCTACTTCACGCCGGTCGACAAGAGCCGCTTCCCGGAACCGAACCCGCCCTTCGACTCAGCACCCCGCTTCGACGCCTGGAAGGCCAGCGGCGTGCAGGCGCTCGTCACCGGCCGCGTCGCGCGCGAGGCCGGCCGCATCCGCGCAGAATTCCGGCTCTGGGACGTCGCGACCGGCACGCAGACCGACGGCCAGCAATACTTCACCGACCCGAGCAATGCCCGCCGCGTCGGCCACATCATCTCGGATGCGATCTTCAGCAAGGTCACCGGGCTCGGCGGCTTCTTCGACACCCGCGTCGTCTTCGTCGACGAATCTGGCCCGAAGGAGACGCGCCGCAAGCGCCTCGCCATCATGGACCAGGACGGCGCCAATGTGCGCTATCTCACCAATGGCGATACCTCGGTGGTGACGCCGCGCTATTCGCCGGTTTCGCAGGACGTCACCTTCATGTCGCAGCGCCAGGGCGAGCAGCCCCGCGTGCAGGTGTTGAACATCGAGACCGGCCAGCGCCAGATCGTCGGCAACTTCCCCGATATGAGCTCGAGCCCGCGCTTCGCGCCCAACGGCCAGCGGGTCGTGCTCTCGCTGCAGCAGGGCGGAAACGCCAATCTCTACGCCATCGACATCGGCTCGCGCTCGACGACGCGCCTGACCTCGACGGCGGCGATCGACACCTCGCCCTCCTACGCTCCCGACAGCTCCCGCATCGTCTTCGAGAGCGACCGCGGCGGCCAGCAGCAGCTTTACGTGATGTCGTCCGGCGGCGGCGACGCCCAGCGCATCTCCTTCGGCCAGGGCCGCTATTCGCAGCCTTCATGGTCGCCGCGCGGCGACCTCATCGCCTTCACCCGCCAGGGCAGCGGCGGCTTCGCCATCGGCGTCATGCGTCCGGACGGCTCGGGCGAGCGCATCCTGACCGAAGGCTTCCACAATGAAGCCCCCAACTGGGCTCCGAACGGCCAGTACCTGATGTTCTTCCGCGATCCGGGCGGACAATCCGGAGGGAAGCTTTACATGGTGGACATCACCGGCCGCGTCGAAGTTCCCGTCCCGACCCCGGCCTTCGCCTCCGACCCGACCTGGTCGCCGCTGCTGAGCGGCCAGCGCTGAAGCCAAAGCGAACGCCGCATCCGTTCTTCGCAAGCCGCCCGGCCTACGCCGGGCGGCTTTTTGATAGGGCGGTGGAAGGGGGAGCCCGGCGCAGCGGACGTCCGAATTGGATAGGGAGTTGACATTGCGGTGCTCCCCGTATGCACAAACTCCTGCCGGGCTTGGCCGGCAGGAGTGTTCGAAAGCGCGCATACTCGACAGGGACGATGATCGCCGGTGCCGTCGTTGCCTACTGCCCTTCGTGCGACCGCATGGCCGCGTCGATCTTCTCCTTTACCGCAGAAAGGTTGAAAGAGGCGGGTGCTTGCATGGGCGGAAACTCGATTGCGGTTCGCGCTAGGTCCGCCACCCGCTCCTGCACCTGCACGAAACGCCAAAATTCGCGCGCCATGAAGTCGTTCATGTAGCCGCCAGCCGCATTATTCAGCGTCTCGCCGCGGATCGACGGCGTCCGCTCGAAGGGATCCCAACGCAGGTTGACGATCGTCGGGAGATCAGTTGTCACCTTTTCACCGGGCCAGCCATATGGTTGCTGCATGAACTGAAACTTGAAGTCATCGATACGAATAGCGCCGAGATTTGCCTCGGAGAAGTAGAAGATCTCATGCCGCTTCGACGGGCCGGCAGCGGTCAACACATCCATCTGGTTGTAGCCGTCCAGATGGTTCTTGTAGCTCCGGTCGCCGAGCTGCACGCCGCGGAGAAGCTGCTCGGTGATATTCGGGTTTCCCGCAGCGGCCGCGAGCGTTGGCAGCCAGTCAAGGCCGGAGAAGATGCCGTTCTCGACCGTGCCTGGCTTGATCTTGCCTGGCCAGCGAATGAGGCAGGGCACACGGAAGCCGCCCTCATACGCGGTCCCCTTGGTGGCACGGAACGGCGTCATGCCGCCATCCGGCCAGGTGAACACTTCCGCGCCGTTGTCAGTGCTGAAGATGACGATGGTGTTGTCGGCAACGCCGATATCAGTGAGGTGCTTGAGCAGGTCGCCGACGTCGTCGTCAAGCTGCGCCATGCCCGCCTCTTCCAGACCGAGACCGCTCTGCGGGGTCATCTTCGCTTGATACTTCTGGGACAGATACGTGAAGATGTGCATGCGCGTCGTGTTATGCCAAATGAAGAATGGCTTTCCGGCCTGCTTCGCCTGGTCCATGAAACGCTTGCTGTTCTCGACCAGCACAGCATCGAATGTCTGCATATTGTACTTGGCTGGCCGACCCTTTTGCCAGTTCTGGTGATCAGCGCCCATCTCGGGGAAAGGTGGGAGCGGTCCTTCGTCCACGATCCGCTGTTTGCCGATCTTGCCCCAGCGCGGCATCACGGTGGGGTCGTCAGTATCGGTCGCGTAGGAATGTACGATGTTGCGCGGTCCGTACTTGTCGATCCAGTCCTGAGGATAACTGAACCAGTATGGATCCGACATAGCGTCGAGATGGTACAGGTAGCCGAAGAATTCGTCGAAGCCGTGCAGCGTTGGTAGATATTTGTTCAGGTCGCCCAGGTGGTTCTTGCCGAATTGTCCCGTCGCGTAACCCATTGATCTCAAGACGGTCGCTACCGTAACCGACTGTTCAGGCATGCCGACATCCGCGCCCGCCTGCCCCACGGTTGTGAGGCCGGTACGCAGCGGTATTTGTCCGGTGATGAAGTTGGCACGGCCGGCCGTGCAGCTTGCCTCCGCATAATAGTCGGTGAAGCGCATCCCCTCGGCGGCAATCCTATCCAGGTTCGGCGTTTTGCCGGCCATCATGCCCTGGTGATAGGCGCCGATGTTGAACCATCCGACATCGTCTCCCATGATGAACAGGATATTCGGCTTTTGGCCCGCCGCTTGCTGTGCCTGGGCGGTTCGAATTGAGGTGGCAGAGCCAAGAGCCGAAGCGGCGGCAATCGCGGTGCTGCCAAGCAGCAAGTTGCGACGATCGAGCAGGCGGATTTCCGGCTGAGAGCCGGTGTCTTCTTCCGGGGTGCGCGACATTTGATGCTCCCTCTTCACAAGATATTGAACCTCATGGTGCTGGGACGCTTACCGAGACAAAATGTTAGGAATCGACCAGGCAATACCGGGGGTGAAGCATCCCGTTGCGGCTATGCATCTTCGGAAATTCTGCTCAGGTTCGAGTATTCTAGCGCAGCGTGGCGGAAGGCGATTAAGCTAAGGTGCTCCCAGGGCAGCGAGCGCGCGCTGTTGCACGTCCGACTTTCCAGGAATTGGTGCCCGCCGACACGCACTCTCACGTTAGGGTTGATCGTCGCAGGATACTCCTGTTGCCGCCCCCCATCAACGCGTGGAGTTCGGCGGCGACTGACAGGGCAACAAGCCGCCTGACCTGATCTGGGGAGGGAGCGCCGCGACGATCTTCGTTCGCGCCTGGGAACCGTACTCTGGCCCAAGAACTCCTATTCTGGCTCCGTCAGGTACGCTGCAAATCGGATTGTCTGAACGCGGCCGTCCTAAACGCCAGAAAAGGGCCAAACCCGGTCGCCAGATACCGGTCTTTCAAATGTCTCAGATGGATTGGGAGCGGATGCGCCCCGGCCGATGTTCACGGCCGGCTTCCAGCGATCTCGAAAACCTGCTCCGACCGCCTGTGTCACCGAGGCCACAGCCGGGCGCACAAAGATCTTTCGCCATGATTGGTTAACCATACGCCGCAATGCCGCCACTTCGCCTTGTTCTGGCAAGGTCTCGTTTAGGTTGACGCTTCATTGATGGGAGCCACGCGAAGCCCTCTTCGAAGCGCGCCGCCACAAATTTTGATCGCCCGGAGTTCAGCCATGATGACCACTCTCTTCGCCGGCGGCCGTTCCGTCCGTTTCGCCGCTGCCATCGCCGCCACACTCGCGCTCGGCGCCTGCGCCAAGGACCAGAACGCCGACGCCTCGGGCTTCGGTGCCGGTGGCGCCGCCACGCCGGGCAGCGCGCAGGACTTCGTCGTCAATGTCGGCGACCGCGTCTTCTTCGAGACCGACTCGACCGACCTGACCTCGACCGCCACCGCCACCCTCGACAAGCAGGCCGGCTGGCTGCAGCGCTATCCGCGCTACACCTTCACGGTCGAGGGCCACGCCGACGAGCGCGGCACCCGCGAATACAACTATTCTCTCGGCGCCCGCCGCGCCCAGACGGTGCGCGACTACCTCGCCTCGCGCGGCATCCAGGCCAACCGCATGCGCACCATCTCCTATGGCAAGGAGCGCCCGGTCGCGGTTTGCAACGACATCTCCTGCTGGTCGCAGAACCGCCGCTCCGTCACGGTGCTGGACGGCGCCGGCGGCGCCCCGGGCGTCTGATCACGGCCTGAGCTGCATAAGAAAAAAGCCCCGGACGGCAACGTCCGGGGCTTTTCCATTATTGATGCCCGCATTCTCGGGCGGAGCGAAGCGCGGAGCAGAGAATTTCCAGCAGGACAAAACTGCGGAGCCTTCTTCGCTCGGAGATGCTCCGGTCAAGTCCGAGCACGACTCATGTTCATCAGCCCGCAACAGTCGGAAGCAGGCTCTTCGCGACGCCCTCGATCCGCTCGGCCGCTGCGACCAGGGCTTCCGCCGCGCGGTCCTCGACCTCGCTCAGGCGCTGGTCGGCTGCGCCCGCATCGCCCTGCGTCGCGGCGAGGTCGGATTCGATCTTCGCCAGCCGCTGCTTCAACTCATGGACCTCGTCGGCGACCATCAGCGCGGCCATGACATGCAGCCGCATGTCGCCGATCTCGCCGAAGGCCTGCCGCATCTCGCCGATCTTCTCGTCATAGAACTGAGCCAGCCCTTCGAGATGGGCTTCTTCGCCCTCGCCGCATGCCATGCGGTAGGCCTTGCCGGCGATCATGACGTTAACTTGCGGCATTCGTCCTCCTGCCTTCCGCTTTAGCTCGCCTCGTGCTCGGGTTCGGGCTCTGCCGGCTGCTGCGCCTGCACCCGCTCGATCACTGCGCTGATGACGTTCATCGCCCGCAGCAACCGCTGGTCGACATCGGCGGCCGCAGTCTCGACATGGCCGAGCCGCGCCATTGCACCGTCGAGATCGGCCGCGAGCCGTGCCCGGTCGTCCTGCATCAGCGCCAGCTCGGTTTCGAGATTGCCCCGGCCGCGTTCCGCCTCGATCCGCCGCCGCGCCGCCGCCTCGAGCTGCCCCAGAGCGCTGTCGAGGCGCGCCAGCGCATTGTCCAGCATCAGGCTCGCCACCATCGTTCTCCTTTCAGACCGAAGCCGGCTCACACGATTCGTGCCTGAATTTACAGCAAAATGCCGGAAAACAGGAATCGGTCTCAAGCTGCGGAATCGCGCCCCTACAAGGGCTTGCCCGCCGCGGCTGACGCGCCATCTGCGGAAAACCGCGGCAAAGCGGCGCCTGCGACCCTGAAAGCCTTCCTCCGCGAATTGACTCGAAGGGAGCGCCGGGCCTAATCCACCCGTCCTTTCCAAGCTCGCCAAAAGCGGCTGCAAGACTGCCTTCCCTCCTCACCGGCCTGCTGTCGCGCTGGCCGGCCCCGGCCCTCCCGCCCGCCCGACGGAGCCCTGTGAGACCATCATGACCAGCATCGACCGCGCCCAGCACGACAAGCTCGCCAACGCCATCCGCGGCCTGGCGATGGACGGCGTCGAGAAGGCCAAGTCCGGCCATCCCGGCCTGCCGATGGGCGCCGCCGACGTCGCCGCCGTGCTGTTTACCCGCGTGATGAAGTATGACGCCGCCGATCCGCGCTGGCCGGACCGCGACCGCTTCGTGCTCTCGGCCGGCCATGGCTCGATGCTGCTCTACGCCCTGCTCTATCTCACCGGCACGCCCGGCATGGAGCTCGACGACCTCAAGAAGTTCCGCCAGCTCGGCTCCGTCACGCCCGGCCACCCCGAGAATTTCGAGACCAAGGGCGTCGAGACCACAACCGGCCCGCTCGGCCAGGGTCTGGCCACCGCCGTCGGCATGGCGATGGCCGAGCGCATGCTCGCCGCCGAGTTCGGCAAGAAGGTCGTCGACCACCACACCTATGTGCTGGCGTCCGACGGTGACCTGATGGAGGGCATCAGCCAGGAGGCGATCGCGCTTGCAGGCCACCAGAAGCTCAACAAGCTCATCGTCTTCTGGGACGATAACGGCATCTCGATCGACGGCCCGCTGACCATCACCGACAATGTCGACCAGGTCGCGCGCTTCAAGGCCTGCGGCTGGCGCTCCGAGCGCGTCGACGGCCATGACCCCGACGCCATCGAGGCTGCGATCCGCCGCGCCCAGAAGTCGAACAAGCCGACGATGATCGCCTGCAAGACCATCATCGGTTTCGGCGCGCCGCATAAGCAGGGCACCTCGAAGGCCCACGGCGAGGCGCTGGGCGCCGATGAGCTCGCCGCAGCCAAGAAGAACCTCGGCATCACCGGCGGCCCCTTCGACGTTCCGGCCGATGTTCTGAAGGCCTGGCGCAGCTACGGCATGGCCGGCCATCTCGCCCATAAGGACTGGCTCCTCCGCTTCGGTGCGCTCTCCGAGCGCAAGCGCGGCGAGTTCGAGCGCCGTCTCGGCCACACGGTTCCCGCCAAGCTCGACAAGGCGATCCTCGCCCACAAGAAGGGGCTGATCGCCGCGCCGCAGGCCGTCGCGACCCGCAAGGCCTCGGAGCTGGCGCTGGAAGCCATCATTCCGGTCATGCCCGAGCTGGTGATGGGCTCGGCCGACCTGACGCCCTCGAACAACACCCGCACCAAGGCGGCCGAGGACTTCACGCCGAAGACCCCGAAGGGCCGCTATGTCCGTTACGGCATCCGCGAGCACGGCATGGCCGCCGCGATGAACGGCATCACCCTGCATGGCGGCTTCCGCACCGCCGGCGGCACCTTCCTGGTCTTCGCCGACTATGCCCGCCCGTCGATGCGCCTCGCCGCCCTGATGGGGCTGCCGGTCATTTATGTCATGACCCATGACTCGATCGGCCTCGGCGAGGACGGCCCGACCCACCAGCCGGTCGAGCAGGTCGCCTCGCTGCGCGCCATGCCGAACATGCGCGTCTTCCGCCCGGCCGACGCCATCGAGACGGCGGAAGCCTGGCAGGCAGCGCTGGAACACACGGACGGGCCGACGGTGCTGGCACTGTCGCGCCAGAACCTGCCGCAATTGCGCACCGACGCCTCCCCGAAGAACCGCTCGGCTACAGGTGCCTACGAACTGCTCGCGGCCGAGGGCGGCAAGGCCCAGGTCTCGCTCTTCGCCTCGGGCTCCGAGGTCGAACTCGCCGTCGCCGCCCGCAAGCTGCTTGCAGAGAAGGGTGTGCGTGCGCGCGTCGTCTCGGTGCCCTCGCTCGAGCTGCTGCTCCAGCAGGACGAGGCCACCCAGGCAGCGATCATCGGCTCGGCGCCGGTCAAGGTCGCGGTCGAGGCCGGCGTCCGCTTCGGGTGGGATGCGGTGATCGGCCATGACGGCGCATTCGTCGGCATGCACTCCTTCGGGGCGAGCGGCCCCTACAAGGACGTCTACAAGCATTTCGGCATCACGGCGGAAGCCGTCGCCGAAGCCGCGTTGAAGCAGCACAACGCCTGATTCTTCGGGCGAAAAGCTGAGTTTCCCAACAGAGGCCTTGCGTTCGGCCATGCTTTGGCCGAATTGCCCGCGTGGATAGCGACGGCTCACGCCGGTTCGCTCGGCGAAGGAGAGGAAGAGATGACGGTTAAGGTGGCGATCAACGGCTTCGGCCGCATCGGGCGCAACGTTCTGCGCGCGATCATCGAGTCGAAGCGCAAGGACATCGAGGTCGTCGCGATCAACGATCTCGGCCCGGTCGAGACCAACGCCCATCTCTTCCGCTTCGACTCCGTCCACGGCCGCTTCCCCGGCACCGTGACCGTCTCCGGCGACACGATCGATGTCGGCCGCGGCCCGATCAAGGTCACCGCGATCCGCGACCCCAAGGACCTGCCCCACAAGGCGCTCGGCGTCGACATCGCGCTGGAATGCACCGGCATTTTCACCACCAGGGAGAAGGCGGCCGCGCATCTGGCGGCCGGCGCCAAGCGCGTGCTGGTCTCGGCCCCCTGCGACGGCGCCGACCTCACCGTCGTCTACGGCGTCAACCATGGCGAGCTCAGCAAGGAGCACCTCGTCGTCTCCAACGCCTCCTGCACCACGAACTGCCTCGCGCCGGTCGTGCGCGTGCTTCATGACGCCGTGGGCATCGACAAGGGCTTCATGACCACGATCCATGCCTATACCGGCGACCAGCCGACGCTCGACACCATGCACAAGGATCTCTACCGCGGCCGTGCCGCCGCGATGTCGATGATCCCGACCTCGACCGGCGCCGCCAAGGCGATCGGCCTCGTCATCCCCGATCTCAAGGGCCGCCTCGACGGCACCTCGATCCGCGTTCCCACCCCGAACGTCTCGGTCGTTGACTTCAAGTTCCTCGCCAAGCGCAAGACCTCGGTCGAGAAGATCAACGACGCCATCATCAAGGCGTCGAAGCGCGGCGCGCTGAAGGGCATCCTCGGCGTCACCGACCAGCCGAACGTTTCGATCGACTTCAACCACGACTCGCATTCCTCGACCTTCGCCCTCGACCAGACCAAGGTCATGGACGACAAGTTCGTGCGCGTGCTGTCCTGGTATGACAACGAGTGGGGCTTCTCGAACCGCATGAGCGACACGGCCGTCGCCATGGGCGCCCTGCTCTGATCCATCACTGAAGCGGGGCCGTGCCGCCCGTGGCGCGGCCCCGCCATTTCCGCCACGCTACGGAGAGCCCATGGCCAAGATCGAGCCGACCGTTACGTCCCCGGTGCCTGTCGAGGCACCCGCCGTGACGCCGCCCCCCGCATTCAGCCCCGCTCCCGCAGCCGCGATGCCTGCATCGCCCGCGCCCGCCGTCGTCGTCGGCTCCGCCGTGCCGGCCTCCGCCGAGGCCGCGTCGAAGCCCGATCCGCGCCAGCTCGACCAGCTCTCCCGCATCGAGGAGAAGGCCGCGCGCATCGAGGAGAAGTTCGCGCGCTACGAAGCCGTCTTGACCCGCGCCGAGGCCTCGCTGGAACGCAGCGCCCACAAGGTCGACGCCGCCGCCGGCACGATGGATTTTGCCGCGATCCGCGGTGAGATTTCCGCCCTGCGCGACCGCGTCGATGCCACGCCGCGCGCCGGCACACTGTTTTTGACCGCCATCGTAACGGCCGCTTTGACTGTCGCGCTCACCATTGTGGTGCTAAAATTCGGCGTCCCCGGCCTGTTCGGGAGCCTGCTGACGCGATGACCGCCTTCCGCACCCTCGACGACGCCGATCTTGCAGGCAAGCGCGTCCTCGTCCGTGTCGACCTCAACGTCCCGATGGAGGACGGCAAGGTCAGCGACACCACCCGCATCGACCGCGTTATGCCGACCATCCGCGAGATCGCCGACAAGGGCGGCAAGGTCATCCTGCTCGCCCATTTCGGCCGCCCCAAGGGCCGCGACGACAAGAACAGCCTGAAGCAGATCGTGCCGGCGCTGACGCAGGCGCTCGGCCGCCCCGTCACCTTTGTCGACGACTGCATCGGTGAGGCAGTCGCCAAGGCCGTCGCCGCGGGCAAGAACGGCGATGTGCTGCTGCTGGAGAACACCCGCTTCCACGCCGGTGACGAGAAGAACGACGCCGAGTTCGTGAGGGCGCTCGCCGCCAATGGCGATATCTACGTCAACGACGCCTTCTCGGCCGCGCACCGCGCCCATGCCTCGACCGAGGGCCTCGCCCATGTGCTGCCGGCCTATGCCGGGCGCACCATGCAGGCCGAGCTGGAGGCGCTTTCCGCCGGCCTCGACAATCCCGCCCGCCCGGTGATGGCGATCGTCGGTGGCGCCAAGGTCTCGACCAAGCTCGAGCTGCTCGGCAACCTCGTCAGGAAGGTCGACGTGCTCGCCATCGGCGGCGGCATGGCCAACACCTTCCTCGCCGCCCGCGGCGTCGACGTCGGCAAGTCGCTCTGCGAGCATGACTTGCTCGACACCGCCCGCGAGATCGAGGCCAAGGCCAAGGCCGCCGGCTGCGAGATCCTGCTCCCCGTCGACGCGCTGGTGGCGCGCGAATTCAAGGCGCATCCCAGCTACCGGGTCGTGCCGGTCGATGAAGTCGAGCCGGACGAGATGATCCTCGATGCCGGCCCGCTCAGCATCGCCGAGGTCGTGCTGCGACTTGAGAAGGTGAATACGCTGGTCTGGAACGGCCCCTTCGGCGCCTTCGAGTTGCCGCCATTCGACACCGCGACCGTCGCTGTCGCCAAGGCCACGGCCAAGCACGTCAAGGCAGGCAAACTCGTTGCGGTCGCTGGCGGCGGCGACACCGTCTCGGCCATGAACCATGCCGGCGTCGCGGACAGCCTGTCCTACGTCTCGACGGCGGGCGGCGCCTTCCTCGAATGGATGGAAGGCAAGGCTCTGCCGGGCGTCGAGGCGCTGCGGAAGGCCTGATTCCGACTATTTTTCAGGGGCCGCCCGGCGACGGAGCGGCCCTTCGCATTTTCAGCATGTCAGTGCTTTAGTTTTGCGCCGGTGGTGCTTACGCACTACATCCAAGCTCATATCGATTAGCCAAAGGGGAGTGCCAATCGTGGCCCGTATCACGCTTCGCCAGTTGCTCGACCACGCCGCCGAGAACGACTACGGCGTGCCCGCCTTCAACATCAACAACATGGAGCAGGCGCTGGCGATCATGGCGGCGGCTGATGCCACCGACGCGCCCGTCATCATCCAGGCCTCGCGGGGCGCGCGTTCCTACGCCAACGACATCATGCTCAAGCACATGATGGACGCGGTCACCGAGATCTATCCGCACATCCCGGTCTGCGTGCATCTCGACCACGGCAACGAGCCGGCGACCTGCATGACCGCGATCCAGGCCGGCTTCACCTCCGTGATGATGGACGGCTCGCTCAAGGCCGACGGCAAGACCCCCGGCGACTGGGACTACAATGTCGGCGTCACCAAGACGGTCACCGACATGGCCCATCTCGGCGGCATCTCCGTCGAAGGCGAGCTCGGTGTCTTGGGTTCGCTCGAAAGCGGCGAAGGCGAGAAGGAAGACGGCCACGGCTTCGAGGGCAAGCTCAGCCACGACCAGCTCCTGACCAACCCCGACGAAGCCGTGAAGTTCGTCGCCGAGACCAAGGTCGATGCGCTCGCCATTGCCATGGGCACCTCGCACGGCGCCTACAAGTTCACCCGCAAGCCCGACGGCGCGATCCTGGCGATGAACGTCATCGAGGAGATCCACAAGAAGCTGCCGAACATGCACCTCGTCATGCACGGCTCGTCGAGCGTCCCGCAGGACCTCCAGGACATCATCAACCAGTATGGCGGCAAGATGCCCCAGACCTGGGGCGTGCCGGTCGAGGAGATCCAGCGCGGCATCAAGCACGGCGTCCGCAAGATCAACATCGACACCGACAACCGCATGGCGATGACCGGCCAGATCCGCAAGATCCTGTCCGAGAACCCCGGCGAGTTCGACCCTCGCAAATATCTGAAGCCTGCCATGGAAGCGATGACCAAGCTCTGCACGCTACGCCTGCAGGAGTTCAACACCGCCGGCCAGGCCTCGAAGATCAAGCGCATCATCACGCTCGCCGAAATGGCCAAGCGCTACGCCAAGGGCGAGCTCGACCCGACCTTCGGCGCCAAGAAGGCGGCCTGATCGCGTCGACGATAGCCAGATTTCCAGCGCCCGGCCTCGTGCCGGGCGTCTTTGTCTGGGCCGGGCGCATCGCTCCGGTTGCGGCCGGCATGTATGCGATGCTCTTTCCGTGCGCGCCGATTTCTGATTCAACGGCAAGGCCCCGCCGCCCGAACCTCCGCAATCCCATGTCGATCGTCTTTTCAGCCCTGGTCGCGGTCTTCGTCGGTTTCGCGGCCTCCGTGGCCGTCATCCTCTCGGCGGCGCAGGCGCTCGGCGCCACTGCCGGCCAGACCGTCTCCATGGTCGCCGCGCTCGCCATCGGCACGGCCATCGCCAGCCTCTGGCTGTCCTGGCGCTATCGCATGCCGATGATCTGCGCCTGGTCGACTCCCGGCGCCGCCCTGATCGCGGCCGCCAGCGGCTTCGATATGGCCTCGGCGGTCGGCGCTTTCCTCATCGCCGCCGTGCTGATGATGCTGACCGCCGCCTTCCGTCCCCTTGGCCGGCTGATCGAGCGCATCCCGATGCCGATCGCCTCGGCGATGCTGGCGGGCGTCATCTTCCGCTTCGTCGTCGCGGTCTTCGACGAGATGCGACTTTCGCCCGCGCTCGTGCTGCCGCTGCTCGCGATCTTCCTCGTCGCGCGGCTGGTCAGCCCATTCCTCGGCGTGATCGCCGCGCTGGTCGCCGGGATCGTCATCAGCTTCGCGGGCGGGCTCGCTCACTGGCCGGCGGGAGAGATCGCACTCACCGGCCTCGAATTCGTCACGCCGCGCTTCGATATTGCCGCCATGCTTGGTATCGGCGTCCCGCTCTATCTCGTCACCATGGCCGCCCAGAACCTGCCGGGCTTCGCCGTGCTGCGCGCCGCGGGCTACAAGCCGCCGACGGCCCCGGCCCTGTTCGTCACCGGCCTTGCATCGCTGGTGACCGCACCCTTCGGCGCGCATATGACCAACATGGCGGCGATATCGGCCTCGATCTGCACGGGCGGCGACACCCATCCCGATCCAAAGCAGCGCTGGAAGGCGGGCGTGCTCTACGGCTTCGCCTATCTCGCCGTCGCCGGCTGCACCGGCCTGTTGATCGCGCTGCTGCTTGCTCTGCCGAAAGCGCTGATCGTGGCGGTCGCCGGCCTGGGGCTCGTCGGCTCGTTCACCGGCGCGCTTGCCCAGGCGATGTCTTCCGACAAGGAGCGCTTCGCCGCCGTGATCGCCTTCTGCATCGCGGCGTCGAGTCTTTCGCTGTTCGGCATCGGCTCGGCCTTCTGGAGTCTCATTGCCGGGCTTGCGGTCTTGACATTGGACTTCGCTGCGGGCCGTTTGCGCAGCCGATCATGACCACGCACTCCTCTCCCACCCGCCTGATGCTCGTCACCCCGCCCGTCGAGGACGCGGAGGCGATCGCCTTTCGCCTGATGCAGGCGATGGCCGGCGGCGACATCGCCGCCATCGTGTTGCGCCTCACGCCCGGCGACGACCGCAGCCGCATCGAGCGCGTCAAGCGCCTCGCCGCGCCGGTCCAGGCCAATAATGTCGCCCTCGTCGTCGAGGACAGCGCGCTCGTCGCGACCCGCGGCGGCGCCGACGGCGTGCACGTCACCGGCGGTCCCGAAGCGATCGCCGAGGCCCGCTCCAGCCTGAAGAACGAGCGCATCATCGGCGCTGGCGGCCTGCGGGCCCGGCACGATGCGATGGATGTCGGCGAGACCGGCGTCGACTATGTCATGTTCGGCGAGCCGCGCGCCGATGGCAGCGTTCCTCCGCTCACGGCCGTGATCGAGCGCGCCGGCTGGTGGGCCGAGATTTTCGAGACGCCCTGCGTCGCCTACGCGCCCGATGCCGAATCGATCCCTGCGCTGGTCGAGACCGGCGCAGAATTCGTCGCCCTCGGCGCCTGGGCCTTCGAGGAAGGGCAGGATATCCGCGCCCTGGTCGAGTCCGCCAATGCCGCGATCGCCGCGTGCTCGGCGCGAAAGACGGCGCGATGAAGCAGCTCCTGCGCCTTGCCTGCCTCGCCGGCACCCTGCTGGCGGCGGTGCCGGCCGGCGCTGCCGCCTACGCGGACAACGCCTACGGAGCCTATCAGGTCGGCCATTATCGTCGGGCGCTGTCCGAGGCTCTGAAGCGCGTCGAGGCCGACAACAACGACGCCGCCGCGATGACGCTGATCGGCGAACTCTATCGCCAGGGCCTCGGCGTTGCGCCCGACCAGAAGGTCGCGACGGAATGGTACGAGCGGGCCGAGGCGCGCGGCGACATCAACGCCGCCTTCGCCCTGGCGACCCAGCTTCTCGACGAGAAGAGCGGCAAGCGCGATCCTGCCCGCGCCGGCGCCCTGCTGGAGAAGGCTGCCGCGGCCGGCCATCCGGCCGCGAACTACAATCTTGGGCTGACCCTGCTCGCCACCGGCCGCGAGGCGGATGACCAGCGCGCCGTCGCCTGCCTGGAGATCGCCGCCAAATCCAATGTCGCGGACGCCATGCATGCCCTGGGCGTGCTGGCGAAGCAGGGCCGCGGGATGCCGGCCAGCGAGGAGACGGCGGCACGCTGGATGAAGCAGGCGGCTGCGGCCGGCAATGTTCCCGGCATGGTCGAATATGCGATCATGCTGTTCAACGGCATCGGCGTGAACAAGGACGAAGCGCACGCGGCGAAACTGTTCCAGCGCGCCGCGGTGCTCGGCAACCCGATCGCCCAGAACCGTCTGGCCAAGCTGTACCAGTTCGGCCTCGGCATTCCGCCGGATACGATCGAGGCCGCCGCCTGGCACCTCGCAGCCCGCGCCCAAGGGCTCGACGACGCCGCGCTGGATGGCCTGTTCGATCGGCTGAAGCCCGAACAGCAGGCCCGCGCCGCGCGCATTGCGGCCAGCCGCATCAGCAGCGCCGTCTTGACGGCGCAGTAAGAGCCGCGCAAGTGACGGTACGCTATTCCTGCCGGGCGCATCACCAGCGCTGCTGGCTCACCGCGCCTTCGCGGCGCGCAAGAGGTTTCCGATGATCCGCTCCCCCCTGATGACCGTGATGACCGACGCCGTGATGAAGGCGTCCCGTTCGCTGAAGCGCGACTTCGGCGAGGTCGAGAACCTGCAGGTGCTCGCCAAGGGCCCGGGCGACTTCGTCTCCAAGGCCGACCACAAGGCCGAGGAGATCCTGCGCGAGTCGCTGGAGAAGGCCCGCCCCGGCTATGGCTTCGTTATGGAGGAGAGCGGCGTCGTCCACGGCACCGACGAGAGCAACCGCTGGCATATCGATCCGCTCGACGGCACCCACAACTTCCTGCGCGGCATCCCGCACTGGAACATCTCGGTCGCGCTGGAGCGCGACAACCAGTTCATCGCCGGTGTGATCTATGACGCCGCCAAGGACGAGATGTTCATGGCCGAGAAGGGCAAGGGCGCCTTCGTCAACAACCGCCGCCTGCGCGTCTCCGGCCGCAACGAGCCGGCCGACATGCTGATCGGCACCGGCATCCCGCATATCGGCAAGGGCGGCCACGGCCAGTTCCTGCGCGAGCTCGCCGCCGTGATGCCGCGCTTCGCCAATGTCCGCCGCATGGGCTCGGCCGCGCTCGACATCGCCTATGTCGCGGCCGGCCGCATGGATGCCTATTGGGAGCGCGGCCTCAACACCTGGGATTTCGCCGCGGGCGCCGTGCTCATCCGCGAAGCCGGCGGCACCTTCGGCACGCTCGACGGCAAGCCGGTGACCAGTGCGAAGGATATCATCTGCGGCAACGAGGCCGGCGAGCGCGCGCTTGCCGCGGCGCTTAAGACGGCGACCGCCTGAGCGGCTTCCCGGGCACGCCGGCGCTCGTCCCGGGCGCCGGGACTTCGTCAAACCGGCTTTGAGACAGAACTGTAGCTCTTTCGTGCTTGATCCCGGCGGCGGGGAAGGCGACAGTCCTCCCCGCACTCCGAGGCGAACGGAAGACGACGAATGGCGAACGAGGATTTCGCGGCCGAGCCGGTGACGGCCGCACCCCTGCGTACGGAGACCCGTTTCTCGCGCCCGCTTCGCTACATCGTCCGTGCGGTCCTGTTTCTCGCCCTGATCGGCTTCCTCGGCTTCATTCTTCAGAACGGCCTGAAACAGGCCTTCATGACCAATCCGGGGCTGAACGGCCTCATTGTCGGCGCGCTGTTCGTCGGCGTGCTCATCGCGTTGCGCGAGCTCTGGCGTCTCCAGAGCGAGGCCCGCGCCGCCACGCGGCTTGCCGCCGCTCCCGCCTCGGCGCAGGTCCGGCGTAGCGACGTCATCGCGCCGTTCGGCTCCCTCCTCGCCGCGCTCGATCGCGGAACGCTCGCCCCCACCCAGGCCGTCTCGGCCCTCGAATCGGTCGCGGTCAGGCTCGACGACGGGCGCGAGGTGCTGCGTTACCTCGCCGGGCTGCTCGTCTTCCTCGGCCTGCTCGGCACCTTCTGGGGCCTGCTCGACACGGTGGGCTCGGTCGGAACCGTCATCAAGTCGCTGCGCACGGGCGCCGAAGCCGGAGTGCTCTTCGACGAGCTGAAGGCCGGGCTCTCCGCCCCGCTCGCCGGCATGGGCCTGTCTTTCTCGTCATCGCTCTTCGGCATCGCCGGCTCGCTGATTCTCGGTTTCCTCGATCTTCAGGTGGGGCAGGCGCAGCGCCGCTTCCGCAACGAGCTCGAAAGCTGGCTCGGCACCCGTACCGCAACACCGGAAACCATCGTGCCCCTGCTCGCCGCGGGCGACCCTTTGGCCGACCGCTTCGAAAGGCTGAGCGCCGCGATGGCAGACGGCGCCTCGAACAATCGCGCGGCGACCCAGGCGCTCGCCAACCTCGCCGAGGGCATCCAGGGCCTCGTCCAGCATATGCGCTCCGAGCAGCAGATGATCCGCGACTGGGTGGAGGCGCAGGCCACGCGCGAGAAGGATCTGAAGCGACTGATCGAACGCCTTACGGCTGACCAGATCACCGAGCCATGATCGCCGCCGGCACCTCAGGAACCTGATCCATGGCCCTCTCCCGCGCCCATCGCCGCGAGGAATTGAATTTCTGGCCCGGCTTCGTCGACGCGCTCTCGACGATGCTGATCGGCATCGTCTTCCTGCTCACCGTCTTCGTCCTCGGCCAGTTCTTTCTCTCGCAGGAGCTCACCGGCAAGGACACCGCGCTGGAGCGGCTCAACAGGCAGATCTCCGAACTCACCGATCTGCTGGCGCTGGAGCGTTCCTCGAACCGGCAGGCGCAGGAGAACCTGCAGCTCATGCAATCGACCCTGACGCGCGAGCAGGACGAGCGCGGTCGCCTGCAGGGCCAGCTCGCCACCCAGAACAATGCCGCCCCGGTCCAGCTCGCAGAGGCGCAGAAGGCGCTGGACGCCGAAAAGCAGCTCTCCGCCCGCGCCCAGTCGACGGTCGATCTCGTCAACCAGCAGATCCTCGCCATGCGCCGCCAGCTCGCCGCACTGGAAGAGGCGCTGGCCGCTTCGGAAGCCAAGGACAAGGAATCGCAGACGCGCATTTCGGAGCTCGGCTCGCGGCTCAACGTCGCCCTCGCTCAGCGCGTCCAGGAGCTTGCGCGCTATCGCTCGGACTTCTTCGGACGTCTGCGGCAGGTGCTCGGCACAAGGCCTGACATCCGCGTCGTCGGCGACCGCTTCGTCTTTCAATCGGAAGTCTTCTTCGATGCCGGCCAGGCCGTGCTGAAGCCCGAGGGCAAGGTCGAGCTCGACAAGCTCGCCACCATCCTGCTCGATCTCGGCAACGAGATGCCGCCCGACCTGCCCTGGATCCTGCGCGTCGACGGTCACACCGACAACCGCCCGATCAAGACCGCCCAGTTCCCCTCGAACTGGCATCTCTCCTCGGGCCGCGCCATCGCCGTGGTCGAATACCTGATCTCGCGCGGCCTGCCGACGGACCGTGTCGCCGCCACCGGCTTCGGCGAGTATCAGCCGCTCGACGTCGCCAACACCGACGAAGCACACCGCCGCAACCGCCGTATCGAGTTCAAGATCACGGAGCGCTGAGCATGTCCGTCAGGCGCCGCTCTCTCGCAATCGCCGGGGCACTCGCGCTGATGCTGGCGGCCCCGGCTTCCGCCCAGTCGCCCGACGGCGGCGGGCGCTATCTCCACGACATGCTGAAGCAGCCGACCTATCGCGAGACCTGGACGCACATGGTCGGCAAGCTCGGCCCGCGCGAATCCTGGCTCAGGGCTGACAAGCTGAGCGGTCCTGGCGGCCCCAGCACGATCGTCACGGTCGGCGACCAAACCTTCGAGCGCGTCGACACCTGCAAGCGCCACGATTGCGGCGACAACCGGTTCTATGCGCTGTTCTCGCCCGATGGCAGCGAGGCGCTCGGCGTCCTCATCCAGCCCGGCCATATCCGTTTCTTCGGCCAACCCAGCGAGGCACAGCAGCGCGCGCTGGTGGGGCCCTAGCTCGGCTTCATAGACGGCCCGTCATTCCGGACAAGCCGCTTTAGCGGCGCGCTTCGCGCGGCCGGAATGACGGCTGTTGTCTTCCTCTATCCTAGGCCACCTCGAGCCCGAACTGCAGCGCCGCCAGTCGGGCATAGAGCCCGCCGCGTGCCTTGAGCTCGGCATGCGTGCCTTCCTCGACGATGCGACCGTCTTCCATGACGAGGATTCGATCGGCCGAGAGGATAGTCGCCAGACGATGCGCCACGACCAGGGTCGTGCGCCCCAGCATCAGCCGGTCGAGCGCATCCTGAACCGCCCTTTCGCTTTCCGAATCGAGCGCGCTCGTCGCCTCGTCGAGCAGCAGGATCGGCGCATCCTTGAGGATCGCCCGCGCGATGGCGAGACGCTGGCGTTGCCCACCCGACAGCGTGACGCCGCGCTCGCCGACGACCGTGTCGTAGCCCTGCGGCAGCGCCCGAATGAACTCTTCGGCCGCCGCAAGCCGCGCCGCCGCCTCGACCTCCTCCCGCGAGGCGTCGGGACGGCCATAGGCGATGTTGTCCCGAACCGAGACGCCGAAGACGGTCGGCTCCTGCGGAACCAGCGCAAAACGCTCGCGCCAGATCTCCGGATCGGCCTCGGGGCCGGCGACGCCGTCGACGACGACGCGCCCGTCCTGCGGATCGTAGAAGCGCAGCGCGAGCTGCAGCACCGTGCTCTTGCCGGCGCCGGACGGCCCGACCAGCGCCACGCGCTCGCCCGGCCGCACGGAGAAGCTCAGATTCGACAGCGCCGGGCCGAGCCGGCTGGGATAGCTGAACGAGACGTTCTCGAAGGCGAGTTCGCCGAGCGAGGGCTCCGGCATCGGCTTGGGATGTGGCGGCGCGGCTATCGCGGGCTTCAGGGCCAGGATCTCGCCGAGCCGGCCCGAGGCGCCGGCTGCAGCGCTGATGTCGCCATAGACCTCGGACAGTTGGCCGAGCGAGCTTGCCGCCAGCACCGCATAGAGAATGAACTGCGAGAGCCGGCCGCCCGTCATCCGCCCGTCGAAGACCTCGGTCGCCCCCGTCCAGAGCACGCAGACTACGCTGGCGCTGACCAGGAAGATCGCGACGCCGGAGAGCAGCGCGCGTGAGGCCGTCGCCTCCCGCGAGGCGGCATAGGCCCCGTCGGAGGCAGCTTCGAAGCGGGCCGAGGTCTGGCGGGCGGCACCGAAGGACTGCATCGTCCGGATCGCACCGACAGCCTCGGCGGCAAAGGCGGAGGCGTCGGCCAGCCTGTCCTGCGCTGCCCGCGCCCGGCGCCGGACCGTGCGGCCCGACAGCACCAGCGGGATCACGATCAGCGGGATCACGCCGATGACGATGGCTGATAGCCGCGGGCTCGTCGCCACCATCAGCCCGAGTGCGCCCAGCGTCATGATGACGTTGCGGAGCGCGATCGAGGCGGTCGAGGCGAAGGTGGACTTGATCTGCGTGGTGTCCGCGGTGAGTCGCGAGACGAGGTCGCCCGCCTTGCTCGAATCGAAGAAGGCCGGCTCCAGCCGCGTCAGGTGGCGGAAGACATCGGCGCGCAGCGAGGAGACGATGCGCTCGCCGATGGTCATGACGAGATAGAAGCGCGCCGAACTCGCCAGCGCGAGCACGGCGACCACGCCGATCAGCAGGATGAAATAGCTGTTGGCGAGCTGCCGCTCGCCGCCGGCGAAGCCGACATCGATGACGCGCCGCACCGCCATCGGCAGCACCAGCGTCGCCAGCGACGCGATCACCAACGCGACGAGCGCGAAGGCGATCCGCCCCTTCTGCGCACGCGCATAGGGCCAGAAGGTCGCGAGCGAGCGGAAGTCGGGACGCGCCTTCTTGTCGTTCTTGTCAGCCTCGGCCACGCGCCGAACCTCCTTCGTCTCGCGCGTGCGCACGCACGCTCTTTCAACCAATATCAATCTCGCTTCGTGAAGCCCATGAAGGCGAGCTTGGCAAACGACGCATCGCCGCAGGGGCCTGCGTCTTGCCGGTTAAGCTTGCGCTGAAGCCGTGGCTGCGATATGTGCACGCGACTTCACGACAGGCTCATCCGAATTCTTTCGACGGGCCGGGCAGGCCCGCCTGCTTGTCGATGCGCCCGTTTTTGTAAGCTTCGAGGATTTCGTCATGGCCAAGACCGGCATCCACCCCGACTATCACACCATTAAGGTCGTCATGACCGATGGCACCGAATATGCCACCCGTTCGACCTACGGCAAGGAAGGGGACACCCTCAACCTTGACATCGACCCCAAGACCCATCCGGCCTGGACCGGCGGCACCCAGCATATGCTGGACCGCGGCGGCCGCGTCTCGCGCTTCAACACGCGCTTCGCCGGCCTGGGCACCATCGGCAAGAAGTGATTTTCAGGCGTTTCGCCTTTTCGTCACTGATCTGAATCAAGAAAGCCCGGCCTCATCGGCCGGGCTTTTTCGTTCGGGATCCGGCTGTCGGGCCCGGACCGGGCCCGGGCATCTCAGGACGCGACGGCGCTCCCGCCGGAGATTCGCGGATCGATGCTCCGCGAATGACGCGTTTCTTGCGGAAAAGCCTTCTTACCGCGCGAGCCCGAGCCGCGCCTGGAGGCTCGCCAGTTGGTCCTGGACGGGATTGCCGGCTTCGCGGCGGGTTTCCATCCCGGACATCTGGTTTTCGAGATGACGCACGCGGGTCTGCAGCCGCAGCGAATGCGCCATCAAGTGACGCAGGCGCTCCGGCAGCTGTGCGACGACATGCTCGGCCGGCGCGATCATCGGATCGCTGATCTTGACTTTGTTGTGCTCGGTCCTGGCCTGCTCGGCGGTGAGCTCGCCTTCGGCCACGGCGCGCTGGACCAGAAGCCAGGAGGCGATCTGCATCAGCCGCGTCGTCAGGCGCATGCTCTCGGTGGCATAGGTCAGAGCGATCTCGCGTGGCAGCGCCGCCGCCTCCTTGCGGCCTTCCCCGTCGAGATAGGCGGCGGTCTGCTCGACCAGCCCCATGCCTTCGCGAAACAACAGCATGAAAGCGTCCGAACGGACGAAACGGCGCGCAAAGGAAAGCGCGCCCTCCTCCGTCGGCGGATCGAGCAGCTGGGCATCGTTCATGCGGTGTCTCCCATCGGCACAAGCCCGTGCGCCTTTGGAACGCGCCACGGATCATGCCGCTGACGTGGCAAGGATAACGCCGATCGCGTTTCCGAACGCCGCTAAGATGTCGTTAACCTTAACGAGGCTACACCGCTATGGCGGAAACGAGGCCGAAGGCCCCTTCCGGGCACAAGCAGCGCCCCTCTCCACAAGAAGGCGCAGAGGTGCGCGAGAACAAAAAAAGAGCCGCCAAAGGCGGCTCGAAGGTCAACAGGGAGGCGTCAAACAGAGTGGGCAGGAGCCACTCGACATCCAGACAAACTGGATGATGCGATTCATACTTTGGAATCATTAACGCCCTCTTAACGGGCGTTTCTTTTTGACGCTTTTTTCAGGCGAGTTTCCGAAAGAACGCGTCCGCCGCGGAGCGGGTCGCATCCTTGCGCGCCCGCGTCTCGGCCAGGCGTTCGATCTCGGCCTTCAGTGCGGCAATGCGCTCGTCGATCTCGGCGAGCGAGAGCATCGACAGGTCCTGGCCGATCTCATGCACGCTCTTCGGTTTGGGGCGATCATCCTCCGGGAATATCGACATGGCGGCCTCGCATCTGCTCAAACTGCGCGCGGCAGGCTAGCCAACTTGCGGCGACAGTCACGCTGCGCCGCACCATGACGAAGGACGACGAGGCCATGACCCCCATTCCCGAGACGATGACGGCGATCGGCATTCCCGCCCCCGGAGGCCCGGAAGTCCTGCGCCCGGAGACCCGCCCCGTTCCGAAACCCGGCCCCGGCCAGATCCTGGTCGCCATCGCCGCCGCAGGCGTGAACCGTCCCGATGTGCTGCAACGCCTCGGCGGTTACACTCCTCCTCCCGGCGCCTCCGACATTCCGGGCCTCGAATTCTCCGGCACGGTCATGGCGCGCGGCGAAGGCGCGGAGCGTTTCAATGTCGGCCAGCAGGTCTGCGCCCTTGTTCCCGGCGGCGGCTACGCCGAATACGCCGTCGTCCATGAGAACAATGCCCTGCCTGTGCCGGAGGGCTTTTCGCTTATCGAGGCCGGCGCCGTCCCGGAGACCTATTTCACGGTCTGGACCAATGTCTTCCAGCGCGGGCGGCTGCAGGCGGGCGAGAGCTTCCTCGTCCATGGCGG
Organism: Allobosea sp. 10L422; assembly: GCF_056395345.1. Lineage (NCBI taxonomy): Bacteria > Pseudomonadati > Pseudomonadota > Alphaproteobacteria > Hyphomicrobiales > Alloboseaceae > Allobosea > Allobosea sp. 10L422. Next base: position 167,398 of record NZ_JBFTJI010000009.1, on the reverse strand, counting down.
CTCATCCGGCATCGGCACCACCGCGATCCAGCTCGCCAAGGCCTTCGGCGCGACCGTGCTGGCGACCGCCGGCTCCGACGAGAAGTGCCGGGCCTGTCGCGATCTCGGCGCCGATCACGCCATCAACTACCGCACCGAGGATTTCGTCGCCGCGTCCAAAGCCGCGACGGGTGGGCGCGGCGTCGATCTCATCCTCGACATGGTCGGCGGCGATTACATCGACCGCAACTACGAGGCTGCGGCCGATCAGGGCCGCATCGTCCAGATCGCCTTCCTCAACGGCCCGAAGGCGACAGCGAATTTCAGCCGCCTGATGCTGAAGCGCCTGACCCATACCGGCTCGACGCTGCGCCCCCGCACCGTCGCCGAGAAGGCGGCCATCGCTGCCGAACTGCACGAGAAGGTCTGGCCGTTGCTCGAGGCCGGGCGCTGCAAGCCGCAGATCCATGCTACATTCCCGCTGGCCCGGGCCGCGGACGCCCATCGTCTGATGGAGTCCAGCGCCCATATCGGGAAGATCGTACTGACGGTGTAGCCATGCAGAGCGACGCGCCGACGCCGGACGATGACAAAAAGGCGATTGCCGAGCTGATCGCACGGCAGTTCGCCAGCCTCAGCTGGCGGCCGGGCGCGCCCGCCGATTGGGCCGCCTTCGGTGCCGACTTCCATGACGCCGCCGTGCTCTATCCCTCCGCTCGCCCGGCCCGGCCGCAATCACCCGCCGAGTTCGTCGCGCGGATGCAGGATCTCTCGCTGACGAGCCTGCGCTCCTTCGAGGAAAGCCCGCTCGGCATCGAGATCCGCGTCTTCGGCCATGTCGCTGTGGCAGTCGCAGCCTGCGAGGCCGTGGAGAACACCACCGAAACCGGCCGCACCGTTGAGATGATGCTGCTGGTCAAGGAGGCCGGTTCCTGGACGATCGTGGCGCAGGCCTGGGACAAGGCGACACCGTCCCGGCCGGTCCCGGATGCCCTCCTCTCGGCGTGTGGGCGGCCGCCGCGATGACCTGCAAATCCATGGACACTGGCCACGCCCTCGCCTATAAGGCGCGCCATCCTGCTCATCGTCGATGATTTGGATGGCCGGCCGAGGAGGCCGGTCGGCGCATGAGAGCTTTTGTCCGCGACCCTGCCTTGACGAGCCCGATCGGGCGCGAAGGCCTTCCAGGAGACGCCCCGTGTCACAAACCCCGCTGATGCCCAAAGCCACTGCGGTCTGGCTGGTCGAGAACACCTCTCTGACGTTCGAGCAGATCGCCGAGTTCTGCAAGCTGCATCCGCTCGAGGTGCGTGGCATCGCCGATGGCGAGGTTGCGGCCGGCATCAAGGGCCTCGATCCCATCACCTCCGGCCAGCTCACCCGCGAGGAGCTGGAGCGCGCCGCCAAGAACCCGAACCATCATCTGCGTCTCGCCGAGCGCAAGGTGAAGGTGCCGGAGATCAAGCGCACCAAGGGCCCGCGCTACACCCCGGTCTCGAAGCGCCAGGATCGCCCGAACGCCATCCTCTGGCTGCTGCGCAACCATCCCGAGCTCAAGGACGCGCAGGTCATCCGCCTGATCGGCACGACCAAGTCGACCATCGCGCAGATCCGCGACCGCACGCACTGGAACGCCCAGCAGCTCACCCCGATCGACCCGGTCAGCCTTGGCCTGTGCTCGCAGATCGACCTGGACTTCGAGGTTGCCCGCGCCGCCAAGGACCGTCCGGCCGCGCTGGCCGAAGCCGGCTCGACCCTGCTGTCCGCCGAAGAGACCACGGCTCCGGCGCCCGCGCGCAGCGAAAGCCAGCCCTTCGCCGATATGAGCCGGCCGAAGCGCGAGGAAGAGGCGGCGATCGACGTCGATTCCGTCTTCGCCAAGCTGAAGCAGCTCAAGCGCCCGGCTGATGAGGACGACGAGGGCTGAGGCCCTGCCTCACGGCGTCATGCTCGGGCTTGGCCCGGGCATCTCTTCGACACGATTCTCGGGTCAGCGCTCCGCGCCGCCCGAGAATGACGGCGGTAGCTACCCGATCCCCCTGCCCTTCAGGACCACGCCGATCTCGTCGAGCACCCCAGCGTCCTCGATCGTCGCCGGCACGGCATAATCCTCGCCGTCGGCGATCTTCTTCATCGTCGCCCGCAGGATCTTGCCGGAACGCGTCTTCGGCAGCCGGTTCACCGTCACCGCGAGCTTGAAGGCCGCCACCGGCCCGATGCGCTCGCGCACCAGCGCGACCAGCTCCTTCTCGACCTCGGCCGGCGACTGGCTCACGCCCGCCTTCAGCACGACGAAGCCGCAGGGCTGCTCGCCCTTGAGCGCGTCGCGAATGCCGACCACCGCGCATTCCGCCACGGCCGGATGCGCCGCCAGCACCTCCTCCATTCCCCCGGTTGAGAGCCGGTGGCCGGCGACGTTGATGATGTCGTCGGTGCGCCCCATGATGAAGACATAACCGTCCTCGTCGATGAAACCGGCATCCGAGGTGTTGTAGTAACCCGGATAGGCCGTCAGATATGCCTGCTTGAAGCGCTCGTCGTCATTCCACAGCGTCGGCAGCGCGCCGGGCGGCAGCGGCAGCTTCAGCACGATCGCGCCCATCGTGCCCGGTTTCACCGGGTGGCCGGCCTCATCGAGGCATTGCACCTCCCAGCCCGGCAGCGGAACCGTCGGCGAGCCGTGCTTCACTGGCAGCAGGCCGAGACCCATCGGATCGCCGACGATGGGCGAGCCGCTCTCGGTCTGCCACCAATGGTCGATCACCGGCACCTTCAGCAGTTCCTCGGCCCATTTCAGCGTCTCGGGGTCGGCCCTCTCGCCGGCGAGGAAGAGCGCCCTGAACCGCGACAGGTCATGGCCGGCGAGGTACTTGCCCTGGGGGTCCTCCTTGCGGATGGCGCGGAAGGCGGTCGGCGCGGTGAACAGCACCTTGACGCCATGCTCGGCGATCACGCGCCAAAAGGCGCCGGGATCGGGCGTGCCGACCGGCTTGCCCTCGTAGAGCACACTGGTCGCGCCCTGGATCAGCGGTCCATAGACGATATAGCAGTGGCCCACGACCCAGCCGACATCGGAGGCGGTGAACATCACCTCGTCGGCCTTCACGTCGAAGAACTGATCCATTGTCGCCTTGAGCACCACCATGTGCCCGCCATTGTCGCGCACGACGCCCTTCGGCCGGCCGGTCGTGCCGGAGGTGTAGAGGACATAGAGCGGGTCGGTCGCGGCAACCTCGACGCAATCGGCCTTGCGCCCGGCGGCCTTCGCCGCCGCCACCAGCGTGCGCCAGTTCTTGTCGCGCGTCGCATGCATCGAGGCGTCGGCCTGCGGCCGCTGCAGCACGACGCAGGTCTGCGGCTTGTGCCGGGCCATCTCGATCGCGCCGTCGAGCAGCGGCTTGTATTCGACCACGCGCGTCGGCTCGATGCCGCAGGTCGCTGTCAGGATCACTTTGGGCTCGGCGTCGTCGATGCGCGTCGCGAGTTCCTTGGCGGCGAAACCGCCGAACACCACCGAATGCACGGCGCCGATGCGGGCGCAGGCCAGCATGGCGAAGGCCGCCTCCGGCACCATCGGCATATAGATGAGGACGCGATCGCCCTTGGCGACGCCGAGATCCTGCAGCACGGCCGCGAGCGTCGCGACCTCCTCCAGCATCTGGGCATAGGTGTATTTGGCCTTCGTCCCGGTCACCGGGCTGTCGTAGATCAGCGCGACCTGATCGCCGCGCCCGTCGCGCACATGCCGGTCCAGCGCGTTGAAGCAGGTGTTGCAGGTCGCGTCCGGGAACCAGCGGCCATAGATGCCGGCCGAGGCGTCGAATGCCTTCTGCGGCGGCTTGATCCAGTCGATACCCTCAGCGATCTCGAGCCAATAGGCATCCGGATCGGCCTGCCAACTTGCATAGGTCTCGCGATAGCCCTCAGTGGGGCGGGCGGGTGCCGCATGGGAGCCATTCATCGGAAGCGTTCCTCTGCGCCGGGTTTCATCCTAAAGCCCCACAGCGAGCCGGCGATGGCGGGGCAGGTTTTGCAGGGAATCCTGCGCACTCCCCTCCGACAGCGCAAGCGCGCAAACTTAAGACTTTCGCCCATCCCATTCTGCACCTCTCGGCTCTGCGGCGCAGCGTCACCCCATGTCCTTCGATCTCATCTTCTTCGCCGCCATGGTGCCGGCCGTCGTCTTGACGGGGCTGGCGAAGGGCGGCTTTTCGGGGCTCGGCCTGCTTTCCTTGCCGCTGATGGCGCTGGTCGTCTCGCCGGTGACGGCAGCCGCGATCATGCTGCCGCTGCTGATCGCGCAGGACGTGGTCTCGGTCTGGTCCTACCGGCGGGACTTCGACCGCCGCAATCTTGCAACCCTGGCGCCCGGCGCGCTGCTGGGCATCCTCCTCGGCTATCTGCTGGCGGCGAAGGTCTCGGACGCGGCCGTCGTTCTCGCCGTCGGGCTGATCTCGGTCGGATTCGCGTTGCGCCGCATGCTGAGCGACGGCACGAAGCCCGCCGCTGCCACCAAGGCGAATTGGAGCGCGGGCGGCATCTGGGGCTTCCTCTGCGGCTTCACCAGCATGGTCGCCCATGCCGGCGGCCCGCCCTTCCAGATCTACGTCATGCCGCAGAAGCTCCCGCCCGCCGTCTTCGTCGGTACCGGCGCGATCTTCTTCGCCGCGATGAACTGGGTGAAGATCATCCCCTATCTCGCGCTCGGCCAGCTCAGCAGCCAGAACCTCATGGCCTCCGTCGCGCTGCTGCCTTTCGCCATCGCGGCGACCTTTGCCGGGGTCTGGCTGGTCCGGCGGGTTCCGGCCGAGCGCTTCTACGGCATCGTCTACTGGCTGCTGCTGCTCGTTGGCGCGAAGCTGGTCTTCGACGGCGTGCGCGACCTGCACCTTCTCGGCTGATACCACGTCGGCCCTCATCCTGAGGAGCAAGCGCAGCCTGCGTCTCGAAGGACGAGGGCTTGCAACGTGCCGCCCCGATCCGCGCGATTGCGCCGCATCGGAAAAAGGGATGGATTACGCAAAGGCGCTCCAGCCGCTAAGTCTGGCGCGCTTGCGTGGAAGGCTTTCCGATGACCCGTTCGGCCTATGACACCGATCTCGACCGCAACCCGGCGAATTTCCAGCCGCTGACGCCGCTTCCTTTTCTTGAGCGCGCCGCTGCGGTCTTCCCGGGCCGCACCGCGATCATCCACGGCCCGCTGCGCCGTTCCTATGCCGAGTTCTATGCCCGCTCGCGCCGGCTTGCCTCCGCGCTGGCGAAGCATGGCATCGGCAAGAACGATACCGTCGCGGCCATGCTGCCGAACACGCCGGCCATGCTCGAATGCCATTACGGCGTGCCGATGGCCGGCGCCGTGCTCAACACGCTGAACACAAGGCTCGACGCCGCGATCATCGCCTTCTCGCTCGACCATGGCGAGGCCAAGGTGCTGATCTGCGACCGCGAGTTCTCGAAAACGATCAAGGAGGCGCTCGCGCTCTGCGAGGCGAAGCCGCTGGTCATCGACTATGACGACCCGGTCTATGACGGCCCCGGCGAACGGCTGGGCAGCGTCGAATACGAGGACTTTGTTGCCGGCGGCGACCCGGATTTCGCCTGGCAGATGCCGTCAGACGAATGGGACGCCATCGCGCTCAACTACACCTCCGGCACCACCGGCGACCCGAAAGGCGTGGTCTATCACCACCGCGGCGCCAACCTGCTCGCCACCTCCAACGTCATCACCGGTAATATGGGCCGGCATCCGGTCTATCTCTGGACGTTGCCGATGTTCCACTGCAACGGCTGGTGCTTCCCCTGGACGATCTCGATCGTCGCCGGCACCCATGTCTGCCTGCGGCAGGTCCGCGCCAAGGCGATGTACGATGCGCTTGCCGACCATGGCGTCACCCATCTCTGCGGCGCGCCGATCGTCATGTCGGCACTGCTCAACGCCACGCCCGAAGAGCGCCGCGACTTCCCGCAAACGGTGTCCTTCTTCACCGCCGCAGCGCCGCCGCCCGAGGCTGTGCTCGCCGGGATGAAGCAGGCCGGATTCGAGGTAACGCATCTCTATGGGCTGACCGAGTGCTACGGCCCTTCCGTCGTTAATGAATGGAACGACGATTGGGACGCGCTCTCCCCCGCCGATCAGGCTGCCAAGAAGGCGCGCCAGGGCGTTCGCTACCCCGCGCTGGAAGGGCTCGACGTGCTCGATCCCGAGACGATGCAGCCCGTCCCGCGCGACGGCCAGACGCTCGGCGAGGTGATGATGCGCGGCAATGTCGTGATGAAGGGCTATCTCAAGAACTCGAAATCGACCGGGGCCGCCTTCACCGGGGGCTGGTTCCACACCGGCGACCTCGGCGTGCGTTATCCCGACGGCTACATCCAGCTCAAGGACCGCTCCAAGGACATCATCATCTCGGGCGGCGAGAACATCTCCTCGATCGAGGTCGAGGACGCGCTCTACAAGCACCCAGCCGTGCAGGCCGCGGCCGTGGTGGCCAAGCCGGACGAGAAATGGGGCGAGACGCCCTGCGCTTTCATCGAGCTGAAGCCGGGCCAGACCGCGACCGAGGCCGAGATCATCGCCTGGTGCAAAGAGCACCTCGCCTCGTTCAAATGCCCGCGGACGATCGTTTTCGCCGAGGTCCCGAAGACCTCGACCGGCAAGATCCAGAAATTCCGGCTTCGCGAAATGGCGCGGGCGCTCTGACCGGCCCGCGCGGTAGATCGGCGTCAGCTGCGGCCCAGGCGACCATCCGGGGTGTAGCGATCGACTGCTTCTGGAAGGATCTTTGACAGACGTGCCAGCAGATCGTCGCGCGACAGCCCGGTCTGGCGGGCGATCGCATCGATGACCTGCGGGCCGAGAGCCTGTTCCAGCTCGTTCGGCGCAACCTGCTCGTTCGGCCCCTGGCTCACCCAGGAATCGGCCTTCTGGCCCTGCCCCGACTGGTTGAAGCGGTCGACCAGTTCGCCCAGGCCGTTGTTGAGCACCGCGCCGACACCGCCCGCCCCGAGCAAGCCGCCGAGGCCGCCGAGAAGTCCGCCGCCCTCCTGCGGCTGTGCCTGCGCCTGCCCTTGTTGCGGCACGGGCGAGGGAATCTGTCCCGGCTCGGGCTGGCCGCGGCCGCCGAGCCACTCGGCGATCTTGTCGCGGTTCTGGAAGCCCGCCACGGCCAGAAGACCGAGCAAGGCGGTCATGGACGGGAAGCCGCTGCTGCTGTTGTCGTCACTCACGGCAATCACTCCTCTGTCCTGGAATAGGCACGCGTGGATCAGACCGCACGATTGCGGCCGGATAGGGCGCCCCAGATGACGAGCACGACGATCGCGCCGACGACGGCGCCGATCAGCCCCGCGCCTTGGCCCGGCGCGTACCAGCCGAGCGCTTGGCCGAGATAGGTCGCCACGATGGCGCCGACGATGCCGAGGATCGTGGTCAGCACGAACCCGGAAGGCTCGTTCGATCCCGGCATGATGAACTTGGCGACGACGCCGGCAATGAAGCCGATGATGATGGTCCAGACGATGCCCAAGGCTACCTCCCCTTTGCACGAACGCCCGGCCTCAACGGCTGACTGAGCAAGATGTTCCGGCGCGATTGCGTCATCCTGTTGACGACCCTGTGCGAGGACGGCATCGACAAAAAAACCGGCCCCTTTCGGGGGCCGGCTCATCCGCATCGTCGAACTCTGGAATCGTCGAATCCTTGGCGGGCTGGCTCGCCCGCTCTGGCCTCAATGCAAGGTGCGCACCGGCATCGTCTGCCTTACGCGCTCGATCTCATCCTTCAGTTGCAACTTCTTCCGCTTCAGCTCGGCAACGCTGAGGTCGCTTGAGGACGGGCTCAACACGGCCTGCGCGATCGCATCTTCGAGCTGACGGTGCTTGCGCTCAAGTTCCGCAAGACGGGTTTGCAACGACATCTGGATCCTCCTGATGAGCGGTTGACGTCTCAATCTTACATAGAGCCGGCTTCACGTCTTCCCTGGGATGTCACACGGCATTCATGAGATTCTGTGATCTTTGCCTGCTCCTTCTCGGAAAGCCGTGAATAGGACGACCGTCCGGCCTTCGTGCCGCAGCGCGCGCTCTTGCGGGGCGCGCGGCGACGAAGGCATAGTCGCGCCCAAGTGCGGCGATGATGAGATGACCATGGGATTCGAGCTCAGCCCGGAAGAGGTCGAGACCTTCACCGCGGAGCTGGCGCGGCTGCGCGAGGAGCACCGCGATCTCGACAGCGCCATCGACGCGCTGGAGCGGGTCGGCTCGGTCAATCAGATCCAGGTGCAGCGGCTGAAGAAGCGCAAGCTTTACCTGAAGGACCGCATCGCTCAGATCGAGGACGCGCTGACGCCCGATATCATCGCCTGACGCGATGCCTTTTCCGGCAGCGCAGACCCGATTCGCCCTTGCTTACCGGGCGCCGGACGGTCTAGATCGCGCGCTTCCGTAGGCGGAGCCTTGAGCGCATTCCATGGCCGAGACCAACCCTCCCGTCGCCATCATCATGGGCAGCCAGTCCGACTGGGCGACGATGCGCCATGCAGCGGAAGCGCTCGACGCGCTCGCCATTCCCTATGACGCCCGCATCGTCTCGGCTCACCGCACGCCGGAACGTCTGTTCGCCTTCGCCAAGGGCGCCAAGGCCGAGGGTTTCAAGGTGGTGATCGCCGGTGCCGGCGGGGCCGCCCATCTGCCGGGCATGACGGCGTCGCTGACGCCGCTGCCGGTCTTCGGCGTCCCCGTCGAATCCAAGGCGCTCTCGGGGCAGGACAGCCTGCTCTCCATCGTGCAGATGCCGGCGGGCATCCCGGTCGGCACGCTCGCCATCGGCCGGGCCGGCGCCGTCAATGCCGCCCTGCTCGCCGCTGCCGTGCTCGCGCTTTCGGACGCGAAGCTGGCCGAGCGGCTGGATGCCTATCGCGCCCGCCAGAGCGCCGCCATCGCCGAGCGCCCCAGCAGCGAGGACGCATGAGCCCGCCCGTTCCCACCGGCCTTGCGCCGGGTGCCATGCTCGGCATCCTCGGCGGCGGCCAGCTCGCCCGCATGATGGCGCTTGCCGCGGCCGATCTCGGCATCCGCTGCCACATCTTCGCACCGGAGACGGACAGCCCGGCTTTCGACGTCGCCGCCCGCCACACCGTCGCCGAATATGAGGACGAGGCCGCGCTCGCCGCCTTTGCCGCCGCGGTCGACGTCGTGACTTACGAGTTCGAGAACGTTCCCGCCGCGACCGCCGCCTTCCTCGCCGGCCGCACCCCGCTGCATCCCGGCGCCCGCGCGCTCGCAGTGACGCAGGACCGCCTTACCGAGAAGAGCTTCGTCGCGGATCTCGGCCTGCCCGTCGCGCCCTTCCGTGCCGTCGATTCGCTGGCCGATCTGGAAGCTGCCGCCGCCGAACTCGGGCGCCCCTGTGTGCTCAAGACCCGGCGTTTCGGCTATGACGGCAAGGGCCAGGTCAAGATCGCGCCCGGCAGCGATCTCGCCGAGGCCCACGAAGCGATCGGCCGCTTTCCCGCGATCCTGGAAGGCTTCGTGCCCTTCGTCCGCGAGGTCTCGGTTGTCGCGGCCCGCGGCCTCGACGGCGCCTTCGCCGCCTTCGATGTTTGCGAGAACGAGCACCGGGACCACATCCTCGCCTTCACCCGCGTCCCCGCGAATCTCTCCGCCGGAGTTTCCGACGCCGCCATCGATGCCGCACGCCGCATCGGCGAGGCCCTGAGCTATGTCGGCGTCTTCGCCGTCGAGATGTTCGTGCTGCAGGAGGGCGACAGCGAGCGCGTCGTCGTCAACGAGATCGCCCCGCGCGTCCACAACTCCGGGCACTGGACCAGCGAAGGCGCTGAGACATCGCAGTTTCACCAGCATGTCCGCGCCGTCTGCGGCTTTCCGCTGGGCTCCGCCACCCGCCGCGGCCATGTCGAGATGGAGAATCTGATCGGGGATGCCGCGCTGCGCTGGCGCGAAATCCTCGCCGAGCCCGGCGCTCATCTGCATCTTTACGGCAAGCGCGACGCCCGCCCCGGCCGCAAGATGGGCCATGTCACGCGCATCACCGGCGACGGTGTCTAGGCATTCGGCGCAGCGCCGGTCTTAAACCGCCGCGAACCCCGATTTTCAGGGGTTTGGAGCGTGGACAGGCGAAATGAATTCTGCTATCGGCACAAAACTTCGAGCGATGCGCCTCGTGCCGTCGCCGGCCCTCATTTTTGGATCAACCCGCTAAGGACGGACGTTTCACGTGCAGGTTCTCGTTCGCGACAACAATGTCGATCAGGCTCTCCGCGCTCTCAAGAAGAAGATGCAGCGCGAAGGTATCTTCCGTGAGATGAAGCTCCGCGGTCACTACGAGAAGCCCTCCGAGAAGAAGGCGCGTGAGAAGGCCGAGGCCGTCCGCCGCGCCCGCAAGCTCGTCCGCAAGAAGCTGCAGCGCGAAGGCCTCCTGCCCGCGCCGGTGAAGCCGAAGCGCCCCTGATCGGTTCCCGGGCGGCCATTGCGCCGTCCAGGACCCAGGGCCGATAGTGAAACGCGCCTGGAGCCCCCTCCGGGCGCTCTTGCTTTTCAGCCACGTTAACCAAGTTTTGGCGGGTTTCAGGCGTTCTCTTCCGCGAGGCGCTGTCGGTTGGGGAGCGCAGAGACGCCGTGTCCGGCCTCGTGCCGGATGAGCCTTCCGCGCGGAGGCCGCGCGGCAGGCGAAGCACGGAACCAAAGAGGCAGAGCATGACCCGAGGCAGATATTGGCTGGCAGCAGCCGGCATGGCGCTTGCGCTCGCAGGATGCGACACCGTTTCCAGCCTCTCCTCGCAGCCCGCCATCGCGGAGCTCGACACCCGCGATACCGCCGATGCCAACGTCAATATCGGCTCGCTGACAGAGGTCATCAGCCGCAATCCGAACGATCCCGGCGCCTACAATCTTCGCGGTGCGGCCTATGCCCGCGTCGGCCGCTTCTCGGACGCGATCGGGGACTTCACCAAGGCAGTCCAGCTCGATCCGAACCTCGCCTCCGCCTATACCAATCGCGGCCTCGCGCTGCGCCAAAGCGGCCGCAACGACGCGGCGCTGGCTGATTTCAACCGCGCCACCACCGCCAATCCGAATTATGGGCCGGCCTATGTCGCCCGCGCCAACCTGCTGCGCCAGCAGGGCAACAGCCAGCAGGCCATCGCCGACCTCAACACCGCGATCCGCCTCAATCCGGAAGCGGCCGAAGCCTTCCACGCCCGCGGGCTCGTCTACCAGAAGGAAGGCCAGCACCAGCACGCGGTCACCGATTTCGATGCGGTGATCGACCGGAACCCCTACACCGCGCCGCCCTATATCGCCCGCGGCCAGAGCCTGAACGCGCTCGGCAAATACGACGCCGCGCTGGAGGATTTCACCGCCGCGCTCAATGTCGACAATCGCAATGCCGATGCCTGGGCCGGTCGCGGTTTCGCCTTCGAAAAGCTCGGCAAGAAGACCGAGGCCTCCGAGGCCTATCAGCGTGCGCTCAGCCTCGACGGCAACAACGCCCAGGCTCGCGCAGGTCAGTCCCGTCTCGGCGGCGGCGGCTTCTTCCGCAGCTGATCACGGCGCGGAGCCGGCCTTCGCGGCCGGCTCGCCCACTATCCGTGTTTCAGCTCCACCCAGCCTGCCTTCCGCGACGTCGGCGAAGAAGCGTCGCACCTCGGCAAGCGAGCCGTATTGCGCCAGATCCTGGTGCCCGCCATCGGGAAAGCGCAGGAAGCGCTTTGGCGGGTTGGCGAGTTCGTAAAGTGCCCTTCCCTGGGTGAAGGGAATGATCTTGTCCCGCTCGCCATGCATGATGAGCAGCGGCACTTTGATCCGCCCTATGACCTCGTCCGAGCGGAATTGGTCCTTCATGAACGATCCGACCGGGGCGTAGGGATAGCGCTCCTGCGCGACGGCGGCGGTCGAGAGATAGGGTGCCTCCAGCACGATGGCACTGAGCGGCACCTCCGCCGCCAATTTCAGCACCACGCCGCTCCCCAGCGACTCGCCGTAGCCGACGAGCCGCGCCGTGCCGAAACGGTCTGCGGCAGCGCCATAGGCTGCCCTTGCATCCTGCAGCAACCCGTCTTCGCTGGGGCTGCCGGTCGAGCCGCCATAGCCGCGATAGCTCACCGCAACGAGTCCGGTGCCATCCTCCGTCAGCGCCCGGAAGCGTGCCACCCGGCCGGCCCGTGCGAGATTGCCGGCATTGCCGTGGAAGTAGAGCAGGACCGGCTTGCCGGCACGCGGCGGCACGATCCAGGCGATCAGCCGCTCGCCATCGGCCGTCGCGATGGTCGCCGCCTCAGCCGCGACCAGTCCGGCCGAGGTGATGTCCATCGGCACGGGGTCCCGCGGATACATCAGCTCGCGCTGCTGGACATAGAGCAAGCCAAGCAATCCGAGATAACCGGCGAGGCCGAGGCCGAGGATGAACTTCACAAGCCGCAGGAGCATCACGAGGCAGGCCGCGAAAAGCGAAAGGGCCGGCGATGAAGCCGGCCCTTTGCAGCAATCCGATGACGGCGGCGCCTGATCTCAGTGCGCCAGCGCCTTCACGATCTCATCGGTGACCTTCTTGGCGTCACCGAACAGCATCATCGTGTTGGGCCGGAAGAACAGCTCGTTCTCGACGCCGGCATAGCCAGCCGCCATGCCACGCTTGATGAAGAGCACGGTCTTGGCCTTCTCGACGTCGAGGATCGGCATGCCGTAGATCGGTGAGGCCTTGTCGGTCTTGGCGGCGGGATTGGTTACGTCATTGGCGCCGATGACGAAGGCGACGTCGGCCTGGCCGAATTCCGAGTTGATGTCCTCGAGCTCGAAGACCTCGTCATAAGGCACGTTCGCCTCGGCCAGCAGCACGTTCATGTGGCCGGGCATGCGGCCGGCGACCGGATGGATGGCGTATTTGACCTCGACGCCTTCTTTCTTGAGCAGATCGGCCATCTCGCGCAGCGTATGCTGAGCCTGCGCCACCGCCATGCCGTAGCCCGGCACGATGATGACCTTGCCGGCGTTCTTCATGATGTAGGCAGCGTCGTCGGCCGAGCCCTGCTTCACCGGACGCGCCTCGACTGCGCCGCCAGCGCCGGCCGCGGCATCGTCGCCGCCGAAGCCGCCGAGGATGACCGAGATGAAGCTCCGGTTCATCGCCTTGCACATGATGTAGGACAGGATCGCGCCGGACGAGCCGACCAGCGCGCCGGTGATGATCAGCGCCATGTTGCCGAGCGTGAAGCCGATGCCGGCAGCTGCCCAGCCGGAATAGGAGTTCAGCATCGAGACGACGACCGGCATGTCGGCGCCGCCGATCGGGATGATCAGCAGGATGCCGAGCGCCAGCGAAACCACAACGATCAGCCAGAAGACCGCGTGGCTCTCGCTCTTGATGAAGACCGCGAGCAGCACCACCAGCGCGATGCCGAGGCCGATATTGATGCCATGGCGCTGCGGCAGCATGATCGGCTTGCCGCTCATGCGCCCGTCGAGCTTGAGGAAGGCGATGATCGAGCCAGTGAAAGTGATCGCGCCGATCGCGACGCCGAGCGCCATCTCGAACAGGCTCGAGCCATGGATCGCGCCGGCGCGGCCGATGCCGAAGGCGTCCGGCGCATAGAGCGCCGCCGCCGCCACCAGCACCGCGGCGAGGCCGACCAGCGAGTGGAAGAAGGCGACGAGCTGCGGCATCTGCGTCATCTGCACGCGCTTCGCCATATAGGCGCCGACGCCGCCGCCGATGGCGATGCCGACGACAACCAGCAGCCAGCCGGAGAAGCCGGCAGGCGGGAAGAACAGCACGGTCGTGACGATGGCGATGGCCATGCCGATCATGCCGTAGCGGTTGCCCTGGCGCGAGGTCGTCGGGTGCGACAGGCCGCGCAGGGCCATGATGAAGAGGACGCCGGAGACGACGTAGAGCAGGGCCGAGAGGTTCGCAGTCATGCGTCAGCCCTTCTTCTTGTACATCGCGAGCATGCGCTCGGTGACGAGGAAGCCGCCGAAGATGTTCACCGAGGCCAGGATCAGCGCGATGAAGCCGAAGAGCTTGGCCCAGATCGGCCCGTCTCCCAGCGCATCCGCCGCCGAGACGCCGACCGCCAGCAGGGCGCCAACGACGATGACCGAGGAGATCGCGTTGGTGACCGACATCAGCGGCGTGTGCAGCGCCGGCGTCACCGACCAGACGACGTAGTAGCCGACGAAGACGGCGAGCACGAAGATGGCGAGGCGGAACACCGTCGGATCGACGCCGCCCGTCGCGATGCTGGCGGCGGCGGCGGCCTGGTCGGCATAGCGCTCTGCAAGCTCGGCCGCCTGTTTGGCGAGAGCGGCCGCGTTGCGCGCCTGTTCAAGAGCCTGCTCGGGAGAGGGAGTTGCCATGGTCGGAATTCCTTCGCTCAGGCCTTCGGCGCGAAATTCGGATGGATGACGGCGCCGTCCTTCGTCAGGGCGGTTGCTTTCACCAGCTCGTCGTCCCAGTTCACCGCGAGCTTCTTCTCGGCCTTGTCGATCAGCGTCTCGACAAAAGCGAAGAGGTTCTTGGCGTAGAGCGAGGACGACGTGGCCGGCAGGCGTCCGGGAACGTTGAGGTGGCCGACGATCTTGACGCCGTTCTCCGTCGTCACGACCTCGCCGGGCTTGGCCAGCTCGCAATTGCCGCCGCGCTCGACCGCGAGGTCGACGATCACGGACCCGGGCTTCATGCTCTCGACCATCGCCGCCGAGATCAGCTTGGGCGCCGGGCGGCCCGGGATCAGCGCAGTGGTGATGACGATGTCCTGCTTGGCGATGTGGCTGGCGGTCAGCTCAGCCTGCTTCGCCTGATACTCCTTGGACATCTCCTTGGCGTAGCCGCCGGCAGTCTGCGCCTGCTTGAACTCCTCGTCCTCGACGGCGAGAAACTTGGCGCCGAGCGATTCGACCTGTTCCTTGGTCGCGGGGCGCACGTCGGTGGCGGTCACGATGGCGCCGAGGCGGCGCGCGGTCGCGATCGCCTGCAGGCCCGCGACGCCGACGCCCATAATGAAGATCTTCGCGGCCGGCACGGTGCCCGCCGCCGTCATCATCATCGGCAGCGCCCGGCCATATTCTGCCGCGCCGTCGATCACGGCGCGATAGCCGGCAAGGTTCGCCTGCGACGACAGCACGTCCATCACCTGGGCGCGGGTGATCCGCGGCATGAACTCCATGGCGAAGGCAGCGACCTTGGCCTTGGCCAGCGCCTCGACCTGCGCCTCATTGCCGTAGGGGTCCATCGTCGCGATGACGAGCGCGCCCGCCGGCAGCCCGGCGATCTCGGCCTCGGATGGGCGCCGCACCTTCAGCACGATGTCGGCGCCGTTCAGCGCCTCCGTGGCCGTCTTGGCGATGGTCGCTCCCGCTGCCTCATACTCCGCATCGGGAATGCCTGAGGTTTTGCCCGCCCCCGCCTCGATCACCACCTCGGCGCGGAGGCCTCTGAACTTGCGGACGGTCTCCGGCGTCGCGGCGACGCGGGTTTCCGCCCCTTGCGTTTCGGCTGGGACAGCAATGCGCATGGTGGGGCAGGCCTTTCCGGCGTTATGGGAAGACGGTCAGAGCAGCAGGAGCGCGAGCAGCATCAGGACCAGCGCGACGACCGGTGCGCGCCAGGAGATCGAGGGAGCTGCAATGCCGATGCCGGTGCCGATGACCGCAAGAATCGTACCGATCAGTGCGGTGCCCCAGGCATGCTTGGTGCCGCCGACCGCGAGCGCCGCGACGATCGCGAGGCAGGCGACGGTGCCGACCTCGGCGAAGTGCACGAAGCCGGTATAGGTGCTCTCATGCTCCTCGTAATCCATCGCGGGGATGTCGGCATGCTGGGCGTGGTCGGCCATGGTCTCGATCCTGAAAAAGACACAGTCTCTTTATGCCTGTAGCGCACCCGCGACGCACGGGCAACGCGGCACCGCACCGCGCACGCGAAATGCGCGGGCCGCTTGCACAAGAACAGGCTATATCAACCGGATCAACTCATTTTAATCGATTTAAACCGCTAATCACATGCCCCGGCAGCCACAGCGCATGGTCGCCGTTAACATCGTTTCGCCCGGGCCGGAGACGATTCCTTCGGCGTCGGCTAAAATCCCCGCAATGAGATGGAGACTCTTGTTGTGAAGGATCCGCAGAAGGTCGCCGACCGGGACGATCCCTCCGCGCTCGACCCCGCCCTGCGCGAGAAGGCGAAGCGCTGGTTTGCCGAGGCACGCGAGCAGACCAAGCGCGACGACGAAGAGATCGCGGCCTGGCGTCGCGACACCGGCCCGGCTGGCGGCGACGGAGGATCAGGTTGGTTCGACGGCGGCGGCGGCGGGGACGGCGGTGGCGGCGGCGATTGAGCCAACGCCCCCGGAGCACACAGCCGGGCTAGGAGGTACCGACTAGGCAAGCAACCGCGCGGGTCATCCCGGCGGCAGCGAGTGGAGAGCCGGGACGACGCCGTGTTTCCGCGTCAGCCCAGCACGCTCTAAGCGCTTGGCGCTGAAAGCCCCGCAGCCGTAAGTGCCGCCCCCTGTCGTTCCGTGACGCGCTCCACGGAGAATCCCTCGATCTCCGCCTCGAACAGCCGGTGGAAATTGAGCTCGGCATCGAGATGCAGGAAGACGCCGCCGAGCCCGATCGCTGCGCGGTCCATAAAGACGAACTCGCGCGGCACCGTCACCGGCCCGCGCCGCTTCAGCGCCTGATGCACCTGGAAGGCCTGCTTGCGGCCATATTCGGCCGGGCTGACATCCTCCGCAATGCGCCGCGTCCGGTCTTCCAGCAGCGGCCCGTAGATGAAGCGCGCCCAGATGTTGAGCGTGTCGACGAGATCCTTGGTCAGCCCCTGGAAGCCCCAGGTCTCATAGGCATGGACGACCCGCGCCTCCTCGCCGTCGCGCAGCCCCTGATAGAGATCGACCACKCCKCCGACGAAGGASGKCGGRAAGATSCGGATRCAGCCATAATCGAGCAGGTTGATGCCMTSMGGCKCGCCRKCCTCCGARAACACCGTGTAGTTYCCGAGATGCGGATCGCCATGGATCACGCCGTGATGGCTGAAGGGCCGCCACCAGGCCTTGAACATCGCCGTCGAGATGCGGTCGCGCGCCGCCTGCCCGTCCTGCTTGTGCGAGAGGATCGGGCTGCCGTCGAGCCAGTGCATGGTCAGCAGGCGCCGGGTCGAGAGCCCCGCCTCGACCGCCGGAACGCGCACCTCCGGCGTATCCGCGAGGATCGCCCGATAGAGCGCGATGTGCCGGGCCTCGCGGCGATAGTCGAGCTCCTCGCGGACGCGGGCACCGATTTCCTTGGCGATCTCGCTGGTATCGATCACGGCGCCCATGCGCCGGTGCAGCGCGAACAGCACCTCAAGCTGCGCGATATCGGCCTCGACGGCCGATTCCATGTCGGGATATTGCAGCTTGCAGGCCAGCGGCGCGCCGCCCAGCGTCGTCGCGCGATGCACCTGGCCAAGCGACGCCGCCGCTGCCGGCTTCAGGTCGAACTCGCCGAAGCGCTCGCGCCATTGCGGGCCGAGCTCGGCCATCATCCGGCGCTTGACGAACGCCGCCCCCATCGGCGGCGCCTGCGACTGCAGCTTCTGCAGTTCGGCGGCATATTCCGGTGGCACGACGTCGGGGATGGTGGCGATCAGCTGCGCCACCTTCATGATCGGGCCCTTCAGCCCGCCGAGCGCCTTGGCCAACGCCTCCGCATTCGAGGCATCGCGGCCCTCCACGCCGAAGAGCCGGGCGCCGGCGATCCGCGCCGCCACCCCGCCGACATTGGCGCCGACGCGGGCATAGCGCGCGGCACGGGCGGAAAGTCGATTGGCTTCGCTATCGCGTTCGGACATCGGCTCGCTTTCGCGGATCGGTCATCCCCAGCATTTAAGACGCCGTCGCCGTCATTCCAATGCGGCAGCTTGGCGGTAAGGCGGAGGAGAGCTCGGCTTGTCAGCCGCAACAGGCGCCATTAGGCAGGAAACCATGTCTAGACTGATCGAAATCGGCGGCACCCGCGTCCTCCTCTTCGCCAGCACTGGCCCGCTCCTGGCCAGCCCAGGCGACTCCAACGACTTCATCGGCGAGGCCTGGTCCGTCAGCGCCGACCTGCTCGCGATCCCGATCGAGCGGCTCGGCCCGGATGTGCTGAACCTGCGCACGCGCGTCGGCGGCGAGATCTTCCAGAAATTCGCGAATTATCGCCTGCGCTGCGCGATCGTCGGCGACATCAGCGCGGCCCTCGAGGGCAGCGGCGCCCTGCGCGATTTCGTGCGCGAGGCCAATGACGGCCCAGCGCTGTGGTTCGTCCCGGACATCGATCAGCTGCGCGCCCGGCTCGAAACCGAAACCGCCGCTTAGCGATCGAGGCCATCAGGTGCCGGCCACCGCGTCACGCGCGGCGAGATCGGCGCGCACCTCGGCAACACCAGCCGGGCGGCCTCCCGCCGCCTCGACCTTGCGGACGAGATCGGCGATTACAGCCCCATTGCCGCGCGTCTCGCCGAAGGGCGCATCCTCCAGCCCGCCGCGGACATGGACGCAGCGCGCAACGGCGGGCGCGATCAGCTCCGACAAATCGACGCCGAGCCCGGCAATCATCACCGGGGCGTCGGGAGCATCCTCCGCCAACAGCTTGAGATGCGCGTCCAGCGCCCATTCGCGCGGAGGGAAGCCCCAGGCGAAAGCGTCCGAGAACATCAGGCGGTAAATCGGGCAAGGCATGCCCGGATAGGCCTTGGCGAGCGCCGCGCCCAGTCGCGTTAAGCCCGGCTCGTAGATCGCATAGCTCGGGTGGACCTTGTGGCGCTGCGCCACCTCCATCCCCTCGCGGATATGCTCGCCGGGATTCTGGTAGATGAAGCCGGCCTCGCCCTGCGGAATGCCGGCGAAGGTCGTCCAGTTGCAGGAGCCGGGATCGAGCACGCCCCATTCGACGAGGCCACGCTTCTCCAGCTCCTCGAGATGGGTGTAGCGCCCGGAGCCGTGCATGTCGCCGGCATAGCCGGAACCGAGGATGGGAATGGTCGGATAGACGATGGTATCGACCTTGGCGCGGATCCCCTCGATCGCCCGTGCATAGAGCTGCCAGTCGTCGCGCTGCCGGCCGGTGGCGACGTCGTAGACGTGGAGGTGGACGATCGCCGCTCCCGCCTCGGCCGCAGCGATGCCGTCGGCGACGATATCGGGAATGGCGATGGGGATGCCCGGTTGGCGCTCCCTGCCCCAGGGCCCGTTGATCGCAGCTTCGATCCAGATCGGTCTGCTCATCGCAATTCTCCCCCAAGCGGTTTTGCGCAGACGGTAAGCTGCGCTGACCCGGCTTGCCAGCTCGCCTGCAGACTGGGCAGGATCGACGCAGAAGCATGAAACTACCGGAGCGCGCCCCTTGCTGGAACGCGGCACGAGCTATGACGACACGCTGCGCCGCTTCGTCTGGCGCATCCCGGAGCGCTTCAACATCGGCACCGCCTGCTCGGACGCCCATGCCGACGGCTCAGGCCGTCCGGCGCTGATCTTCGAGGAAGAGGCTGGCCGGGTCGCGACGCTCTCCTTCGACGATCTCGCCCGCGCCTCGAACCGCTTCGCCAATATGCTCGCGCATCACGACATCGGGCCGGGCGAGCGCGTCGGAATCCTGCTGCCGCAATCGCCGCAGACCGCGATCGCCCATCTCGGCACCTACAAGCGCGGTGCCATCGCGCTGCCGCTCTTCATCCAGTTCGGGCCCGAGGCGCTGGAGCACCGCCTCGGCCATAGCGGCGCGAGCGTCCTCGTCACCGACATCGAGAACATCGGCAAGTTCGAGGCGATCCGCGACGCGCTGCCGAACCTGCGCAAGATCTTCGTCGTCGGCGGCGCCGGCCATCTCGATTTCGAGGCGGAGATGGCCAAGGCCTCCGACAGCTATGTCGCGGCGAACACCCGCGCCGACGATCCGGCCGTGATCATCTACACCTCCGGCACGACGGGAAAGCCGAAGGGCGCGCTGCACGCCCACCGCGTTCTGCTCGGCCATCTGCCGGGCGTGCAGATGCCGCAGGAATTCTTCCCGCAGGCGCGTGACCTGTTCTGGACTCCGGCCGACTGGGCCTGGATCGGCGGCCTGCTCGATGTCCTCTTGCCCAGCCTCTATTGCGGCGTGCCAGTGCTCGCCTCCCGCGCCCGCAAATTCGACCCCGAGGCCGCCTTCGCGCTGATGGCGCGGCACAAGGTGCGCAACGCCTTCCTGCCGCCGACCGCGCTCAAGCTGATGCGGCAGGTCAGCAATCCCCAGCGCTTCGGCTATGCCATGCGCTCGATCGGCACGGGCGGAGAAACGCTCGGCGCCGACATGCTCGACTGGAGCCGCGAGACCTTCGGCTTCCCGGTCAACGAGTTCTACGGCCAGACCGAAGCGAACCTGCTCGTCGCCAACTGCGCAGGCCTCTACCCGGTGAAGCCGGGCTCGATGGGCCGCGCCGTGCCCGGCCACCACGTCGCAGTGATCTCTCCCGAAGGCCGGGAATTGCCTGATGGCGAGCCGGGGCTGATCGCCGTCAACAGGCCCGATCCCGTGATGATGCTGGAATACTGGAACCAGCCCGAGGCCACGGCGGCGAAGTTCATCGGCGACTGGCTCGTCACCGGCGACACCGGAGCGCGCGACGATGACGGTTATTTCTGGTTCCAGGGCCGCGACGATGACATCATCTCGTCGGGCTCCTACCGCATCGGGCCGGGCGACATCGAGGACTGCATCATCCGCCATCCCGCCGTGCTGATGGTCGCGGTCGTCGGCGTGCCCGATCCCGTCCGCGCCGAGATCGTCAAGGCGTTCGTGCTGCCGAAGCCGGATGTGACGCCCTCGCCCGCGCTCGCAGCCGAGATCCAGGCCTTCGTGCGCGACCGGCTGGCTGCCTATCAGTACCCGCGCGAGGTCGAGTTCGTGACGGAGCTGCCGCTGACCGCGACCGGCAAGATCATGCGCAAGGATTTGCGCAATCGGGAAATCGAGAAGCAGCGGAGAGGCTAACCACCGCCGTCATGCTCGGGCTTGACCCGAGCATCTCGTCCAAACAAAGGCTCCCGCGCTCATCCGGCAAGAGATTCTCGGGTCTGCGCTGCGCTCCGCCCGAGAATGACGCGGCGGTTCAAACCGCCTCCAGCACCAGCTCGAAAGTCATCAGCACCGGGTTGTCGCCGCGTTGCAGCCGGCCGCTCGCCAGCGCGCCGCTATAATCGACCAGCGCGACATCGATCGCCGCTTCGAATCCATTCGCGCCACGCGCCATCCGCCCTTCCGTGATCGCAACCTCGGTCGCAAAATTCTCGACCGCCCCGCCATCCGTGAACCGCGCCCCGATGGTCGAGCCGACGCCGCCATGAATCACCGCCTTGCGGATGCCTCGCTCGGCGCAGAACGCTTCGAGCGCTTCGCAGAAATCGACGTTCGGCTTCACGCGCAGCGCGAAGAAGCGCCCTGCTTCCGTCGCGTCCGCTGGCACCGACACCGGGCCGAACAGCTTGAAATGGGTCTCGTTGTCCGGCTCGGCCGTGAAAACCGCACCATCGAGACCAACCGCTTGCACCGTGATCGTCTCGGCCACAATCGTCTCGTCCGGCAGGATATGGCCGCCGCTGCGCTTGCCGTCGCCCTCCACCCACAAGGCATGAGCATGGAAGAACGGCGCCCCGTCGCGCCGGCCGAAGGTCATCGCGCCGACTTCGAGCCGTGCTCCGCCCGCCGGGCGGAAAGTGTCGCTGTAGAAAGCGGCATGCTCAGGCGTCTTCGACAGCGCCGGCATGACATAGGCGAAGGGCAAGAGCCTGAGCCCGTCGAGCTTCACCACGCCCGAGACGAAACCCTCTGCCGCGAAGCCGCTCCTCACCGCCTCCAGCAACGGCACATCGGCGGGCAGCGTCAGCGAAAAAGCACGCCCGTTGCATTCCACCCACTGGATGCGCTCGGGCGTGCCGGTGCCGGGCTGCTGGATACGCCTCACGACGCCTTCCCCTTCAGGAAGTCGAGCTCGCCGCGCTTCTCCAGCTCGTCCTTGACGAGGCGCTTGGGCACCTTGCCATAGCCCGATTTCGGCAGTGCCTCCCAGAACAGGAAGCGCTTCGGCATCTTGTAGCGGGCGATCTTCGGCCCGAGGAAATCCGCGATCTCGGCTTCCGTCGCGCTTTGTCCCCGCCTGGCAACGCAGACCGCGATGCCGATCTCGCCCCAGACCGGATCGGGCACGCCGAGCACCGCGACCTCGGCGATCGCCGGATGGGTCAGGATCTTCTCCTCGATCTCGCGTGGATAGATGTTCGAGCCGCCGGAGATGTACATGTCCGAGGCCCGGCCGGTGATATAGACGAAGCCCTGCTCGTCCATATGGCCGAGATCGCCGGTGCGGAACCAGCCATCGCGGAAGGATTTCGCATTGGCTTCCGGGTTGTCGTAATAGCCGGCGAAGACGGCAGGCCCGATCACGCAGATCTCGCCCTGCACGCCTGACCCGACCTCTTTCCCGTTCTCGTCCTGGATCCGGACCTGCATGCCGGTGCGCTCGAAGCCGCAGGTGCCGATGCGCGCATGCGGTCCGTCCTCCGGCTCATGCAGGGTCGGCGGCAGCACGGTGATGTTGCCGGTGACCTCGCCCAGCCCGAAATACTGCACGATCACCTTGCCGAGCTTTTTCAGCGCCGCTTTCTGATCCTCGCGATACATCGGCGCACCCGCATAGATGATGTAGCGCAGGCTCGAATGATCGTGGCTGTCGGCGGCGGGATGCTCGACCAGCATCTTCAGGATCGTCGGCACGGTGAAGATGTTGCTGACGCGGTGCTTGGCGATCAGCCGGTAGGCCTCGTCGATGTCGAAGCGCTCGGTCGACAGCAGGATCGAGGTCGCGCCGCGCGCCGACATCACCAGCTGGTGCACGCCCGCCCCATGCGAGAGCGGCGCCACCACCAGCGAGGCATCCTTCTCGGTCGAGCCCGGCACGAGGTCGCAGAGATGGTTGGTGATGACGAAGCCCATCTGGCCATGGGTCAGCACCGCGGCCTTGGAACGGCCGGTCGTGCCGGAGGTGAAGAAGAACCAGCAGGGATCGTCATGCTCGACCGCGGCGTTCTCGACCTTCTCGCCGCGATGGCGCGCGATGACCGCGCCGACCTCGTCCTCGCCGAAGGCCCCCTCCCCGATCCGCCATGTGAACTCGGGCGAGGGCTTCGCAGCCGCGACGGCCGCCGCGTGCTCCGGGAAGTCGCCATGGCAGAGAAAGCCTTTCGCGCCGGAGGCCGTGGCGAGGTAGGCAACCTCGTCCGGCAGAAGGCGGAAATTCGTGGGCACCCAGACGGCGCCGAGCCGGAAGGTCGCGAACATCGAGACGAACATCGCGTCGCAGTTCTTGGAATGGACGAGCACGCGGTCGCCCTTGCCGATGCCGCGCGCCTTTAGCCCCGCCGCCAGCGCCGAAACCTGCGCATCGATCTCGGCCCAGTCCAGCGT
The DNA here is from genome assembly GCF_056395345.1 of Allobosea sp. 10L422. Classification (NCBI taxonomy): domain Bacteria; kingdom Pseudomonadati; phylum Pseudomonadota; class Alphaproteobacteria; order Hyphomicrobiales; family Alloboseaceae; genus Allobosea; species Allobosea sp. 10L422. Next base: position 143,941 of record NZ_JBFTJI010000009.1, on the reverse strand, counting down.
CCTGTCGCCCCAGATGAAGGCGGGATGCGCGGGCAGACGCCGCGCATTCTGCGTCACGATATGGGCGAGGTTCATCACCCGCCGCGTCATCGGCACGACGCCTCCGACGGGGGCTGCGGTTGCGGAGCTCATCTTGCGGCTCTCCCTGTCTCGATGGGGCGCGGCACAGCCGCGACAATGGGCTTGCCGCCCTGTTTGGAAACGAACATCTGCGCGAGCAGCGCCTCTATGCGGGCGCCTTCGCGCGCCAGCAGCCGCGAAAGCTCGGCCTGCCGGGCCGGCACCATCCGGCTGTCGATTGCGGCGATCGAGAAGGCCCCCGCCACGCGCCCATCCGGATAGCGGAAGGCACGCCCGATGCCCCAGGAGCTGGCGACGAGGCGGCCTGGGTTGAGCGAGAACCCGCGCTCGCGGGTCTCGGCGATATCGACCCTCATCGCATCCGGCGCAAAGCCGGGATAGCGCGCCAGCAACGCCGGCTCGTTGGCGGCGATGACGCGGTCCACATCGTCGTCCGGCAGTGCTGCGAACAATGCGAGGGAGCCGGCGCCGACGCCGAGCGGATGCTGGTCCCCGGTCTGGAGCGCATGAGTCCGCACCGGGTAGGTCCCCTCCTCGCGGTGCAGGCAGATCGCGTAGCTTTCGCGCCGGACAGTCAGGAAGCTCGTATCCTGCGTCTCGCCCGAAAGTCGGCGCAGGCTGTCCATCGCCAGTTCGAGCAGGCCGTGGCGGCGCGCTGCCAGCACGCCCAGCACGAAGGCCTCCTCGCCCAGGCAATAGCGCCGCGTCTGCGGTTCCTGCTCGACGAGCCCGGCCCGCATCAGCGCGAGCAGCAGCCGGCGTGTCGTCGGCTTGTTGAGCCCGCTGCCGGAGACGATCTCGCCAAGCGGCAGCCCCTCGGCCGGCTCCCGCCCGATCAGCGAGAGCAGCCCGAGCGCGCGGTCGACGCTCTGCGAGCCGGACAGGCCGGCTTCCTGCGCGGAACTCTGCGGCAAGCACTCCTCCACACAGTCCACGATATGGACCTCATTCTTATGCTCCAACCGTAGATGGGCGCTTTGCGGATTGCAACGCCGCAACCCTCGTGTAATCTGCTCGCCGTCCAGCTGCTCGTCTATTCACAGTGTGGACCGCAATCGACGCCGGCGACATCACAAGATCGGCGCGAAGGGAGGAACGGAACGATGGCCGTCAGGGCATCCCACATCACGGGCGAGTTGCGCCCGGCCAGCGGCATCTGAGGGCGCCGCATGAGCGATATCGCCGATACGCTGACGATCCCCGAGAATCTGAGCGAGAACGAGGATGCGCGCCCCGGCTCCGCGATCATGCGGCCGGTCGAGTTCGTCGCCGCCGCGCTCGTCGCCTTCATCATCGGCGTGCTGCTGCTCGGCGTCGTCTCGCGCTATGTCTTCGCGCTGCCCTTCGTCTGGGTCGACGAGGTCGCCTCGATCGCCTTCATCTGGCTCGCCATGCTCGGCGCCGCCATCGCCGTCGACCGCAACGAGCATCTGCGCCTGACGCTGTTCGTCGGCATGATGCCGGCACGCCTGCGCGAATTCGCCGAGACGCTGGCGCTGACCGCCGTCGCCGCCTTCCTCGCCGCGATGGTCGATCCAGCCATCGAATATGCGGTGGAAGAAAGCTACGTCACCTCGGCTGCGCTCAATATCCCCGTCAGCTGGCGCGTTTCGGCCATCGCCGTCGGCATCGTGCTGATGGGGCTGCTCACGCTGCGCTACCTCTTCAAGACTGCGCGCCTCGTCGACATCGCCGCATCAGCTCTGGTCGTCGGCGGCTTCGGCCTCGCCTTCTGGCTGCTCGGGCCGACCCTGAAGGGGCTCGGCTACTACAATATCCTGATCTTCCTGATCGGCGTCGTCGCCGCCTGCCTAGTTGCGGGCGTGCCGATCGCCTTCTGCTTCGGGCTGGGCACGCTCGCCTTCCTCGCCTTCTCGACCAATGTCCCGATGCTCGTGATGATCGGGCGCATGGACGAGGGCATGTCGAGCCTCATCCTGCTCTCCGTGCCGATCTTCGTGCTGCTCGGCTGCATCCTGGACGCCACCGGCATGGGCAAGGCGATCGTCGATTTCCTCGCCTCCCTGCTCGGTCATGTCCGCGCCGGCATGTCCTATGTCCTGCTCGGCTCGCTCTATCTTGTCTCAGGGATCTCGGGCTCCAAGGTCTCGGACATGGCGACGGTCGCGCCCGCGCTGTTCCCGGAGATGAAGCGGCGCGGCTACAAGCCCAAGGACCTGATCGCGCTGCTCTCGACCGGTGCAGCCATGGCCGACACCGTGCCGCCCTCGATCGTGCTGATCGTGCTCGGCTCGGTCGCCGGCGTCTCGATTGCCGGCCTGTTCAACGCCGGCTTCGTTATCGCCGGCGTGCTGCTCGTCGCGCTTGCCGGCCTCGCCCGCTGGAAAGCGGCGGCGGAGGACATGAAGGGCGTTCGCCGCGCCCCGCTCGCGGTCATCGGCAAGGTCGCGCTCGTCGCCGCGCCGGCCCTGGTCCTGCCCTTCATCATCCGCGCCGCGGTCGGCGGCGGCGTCGCCACCGCGACCGAGGTCTCGACCATCGCGGTGCTCTACGCACTCGTCATCGGCATCGTGCTCTATGGCGGCATCAGCCCGCGCAAATTCTATTCGATGCTCGTCGAGACAGCGGCTCTCTCCGGCGCGATCCTGATGATCCTCGGCACCGCGCTCGCCATGGCCTGGGCCCTGACCCAGACCGGCTTCGCCCGCGACCTCGCCAGCTTCATGGCGCATCTGCCCGGCGGCTGGCTCAGCTTCATGGCGGTGTCGATCGTCGTCTTCATGATCCTCGGCTGCGTGCTGGAGGGCCTGCCSGCGATCGTGCTGMTGGCGCCSYTGATGTTCCCGATCGCCAAGARYCTCGGCATCAACGAYGTGCATTACGCGATGGTGGTGGTCACCGCGATGAATATCGGCCTGATGGCGCCGCCGATCGGCATCGGCTTCTACATCGCCTGCAAGATCGGCAACGTCTCGCCCGACGAGGCGATGGGCGCGATCTGGCCCTATCTCATCGCCCTGCTCGTCGGCCTCGTCGTCATCGCCCTCGTGCCCGGCCTCTCGACCTGGGTGCTGTGAAGCTCACTGCCAACCATAAGAAACCTCAAGACAACAGACGCTCTCAAGGAGAAAACGCCCATGACCATCTCACGCCGCACCCTGCTCCAGGCGACAGCCGCAGCGTCCGCCATCGGCACCTTCCATATCGGCCGCGCCAATGCGCAGAGCGCCGAATTCACCTATAAATACGCCAACAACCTGCCCGTCGCGCACCCGATGAACACGCGCGCCAACGAGGCCGTGGCGAAGATCAAGCAGGAGACGAACGGCCGCGTCGACATCCAGATCTTCCCGAACAACCAGCTCGGCTCCGATACCGACATGCTGAGCCAGGTCCGCTCGGGCGGCGTCGAGTTCTTCACGCTCTCGCCGCTGATCCTCTCGACGCTGGTCGCCAATGCCTCGCTTTCCGGCATCGGCTTCGCCTTCCCGAATTACGACGCGGTCTGGAAGGCGATGGACGGSGAGCTCGGCGCCTATGTCCGCGGCCAGATCGGCAAGGCCAACCTCGTCGTCATGGACAAGATCTGGGACAACGGCTTCCGCCAGATCACCTCGTCCAAGGGCCCGGTCAACACGCCAGAAGACCTCAAGGGCTTCAAGATCCGCGTGCCGGTCTCCCCGCTCTGGACCTCGATGTTCACCGCCTTCCAGTCGGCTCCCGCCAGCATCAACTTCGCCGAGGTCTATACTGCCCTGCAGACCAAGATCGTCGATGGCCAGGAGAACCCGCTCGCGATCATCGCGACCGCCAAGCTCTTCGAGGTGCAGAAGTACCTCTCGCTGACCAACCATATGTGGGACGGCTTCTGGTTCCTGGCCAATCGCCGCGCCTGGGAGAAGCTTCCGGAAGACCTGCGCGCCATCGTCGCCAAGAACATCAACGCCGCTGCGTTGCTGGAGCGCGAAGACGTCGCCAAGCTCAATGCCGGCTTGCAGGGCGAGCTCGTCTCGAAGGGCATGGTCGCCAACGAGACCAAGGCCGACGCCTTCCGCGAGGCGCTGCGCAAGGCCGGATTCTACGCCGAGTGGAAGAAGAAGTACGGCGACGAGGCCTGGGGCATCCTGGAGAAGGCCGTCGGCAGCTCGCTGAGCTGATCCGTCCGCAACCGTCATTCTCGGGCGAAGCAAAGCTTCGACCCGAGAATCTCATGACCAGCCAGCTCTGGTATTCGAGATGCTCGGCTCGAGCCCGAGCATGACGGCGCTCCATCGGCGCGCCGTACCCTGCACAACGGAAAGAACTCCCATGGCCGACCGGCTGAAGGACAAGATCGCCATCGTCTTCGGCGCCGGCTCCTCCGGCCCCGGCTGGGGCAACGGCAAGGCGGCAGCCGTCGCCTATGCCCGCGAGGGCGCCGGGGTCGCCTGCATCGACCTGAACCTGGCCGCCGCCGAGGAGACCGCCGCCATCATCACCGGCGAGGGCGGCAGAGCGCTGGCGCTCGCCGCCGATGTGACGAATCTCGGCTCGGTCGAAGCCTGCGTCGCGGAAACCGCGCGGCATTTTGGCCGCATCGACATCCTGCACAACAATGTCGGCGTCACCCATATGGGCGGGCCGGTCGAGCTTTCCGAGGAGCAGTTCCAGGCCTCGCTCCAGCTCAATCTCGGCTCGGTCTATCGCTGCGCCAAGGCCGCGATTCCCGAAATGCTGAAGGGCGGCGGCGGCGCCATCGTCAACATCTCCTCGCTCGCGGCCATTCGCTGGACCGGCTATCCCTATTTCGCCTACTACGCGACGAAGGCGGCGGTGAACCAGGCGACGGTCGCGCTCGCGATGCAGTATGCGAAGCAGAACATCCGCGCGAACTGCATCATGCCGGGCCTGATCGACACGCCGCTGATCTACAAGCAGATCTCCTCGCAATATGCTTCCGTCGAGGAGATGGTCGCCGCCCGTAACGCGCAGGTGCCGATGGGCAGGATGGGCACCGCCTGGGACATCGCCCACGCCGCCGTCTTCCTCGCCTCTGACGAAGCGAAGTTCATCACCGGCGTCTGCCTGCCTGTCGATGGCGGCCAGAGCTGTACCGCCGGCCTGCCGGGCTGATATCGATTGTTCATTCCCCTACTGGAACGCTTGCTCCATTTACGCTTCGCTGCCAGAACTGTTGCAACAGGGACGGCAACGGACATCGAGAATGAGCGAAACCGCCGTTGCGGAACTGCCGCGTGATTTCGACGGCCTGCGCACGTTGATTCTCGCCCAGCGCGAGAGCCTTCCGAAGCGCATCGCCCAGATTGCGGCCTATGCGCTCGACAATCCCGACGAGATCGCCTTCGGCACCGCGGCGAGCATCGCGGTCTCCGCTGGCGTCCAACCCTCGACCTTGATCCGCTTCGCCCAGCATCTCGGCTTCGACGGCTTCACCAGTCTGCAGGTGGTCTTCCGCGAGCGGCTGCGCGAGCGCAATTCGAGCTATGAGGAACGCCTCAACACCTTGCGGGCCGGCGAAGGCCCGGCCGGCGCCCATCGCATTCTCGACGGCTTCCTCACCGCCTCGCGCAAATCGCTCGACGTGATGAGCCGCAGCATCGACGAGGGCACGCTCGACCGCGCCATCGAGCTGCTGGCCGGCGCCGAAACCATCTACATCCTCGCCCGCCGCCGCTCCTACCCGGTGGCGAGCTACGTCGCCTATGCGCTCGGCAAGCTCGGCGTCCGCTATCAGCTCGTCGAATCGGCGGCCGGGCTCGACCCCGAGATGATCGCCTTCGCCACCCCGCGGGACGCCGTGCTGGTCGTCAGCTTCTCGCCCTACGCATCGGCCACCGTCGAGGACGCGCGCGGCCTCGCCGAGCGCGGCGTGCCGCTCATCGCCATCACCGACAGCGCCTTCTCGCCGCTCGCCAGCTTCGCCCAGACCTGGTTCGAGGTGGCCGAGGCCGACTTCGGCGGCTTCCGCACGCTGTCCTCCACCATGGCCCTGGCCATGGCGCTCGCCGTCGGCATCGGCGACGCCCGCCGCGCCGGGCGCGGCCGCCGCCGCCGGTCGCGCGAGCAGGAATAGACATTCCGCATTGACGGAATAATGGAATTATTATTTCATGTCGCCAAGGCGGGGCCGTCAGGCCGCCCGCATGTCACCAGAAGCGACAAGGGCTGGAGGAGCATATGACGGGACCGCTCGGCGGATCGGCGCAGGCGCTCGACGTCATCACCATCGGCCGCGCCTCGGTCGATCTCTACGGCCAGCAGATCGGCTCGCGGCTGGAAGACGTCACCAGCTTTGCCAAATCGGTGGGCGGCTGCCCGGCGAACATCGCGATCGGCACGGCACGGCTCGGGCTGCGCTCGGCGCTCCTCACCCGCGTCGGCAACGAGCAGTTCGGCCGCTTCCTGCGCGAGCAGCTCGCCCGCGAAGGCGTCAATCTCGACGGCCTCAAGACCGACTCCGAACGCCTCACCGCGCTCGCCATCCTCTCGGTGGAGAGCGACAAATCCTTCCCGTTGCTGTTCTACCGCGAGAACTGCGCCGATATGGCGCTGGAGGAAGGCGATATCGATTCCGCCTTCATCGCGAAGGCCCGCGCCGTCGTCGTCACCGGCACGCATTTCGCCCGGCCCAAGCCCGAGGCCGCCCAGCGCAAGGCGATGAAGCTGATGCGCGAGAACGGCGGCAAGGTCGTGCTCGATATCGACTACCGACCCAATCTTTGGGGCCTTGCCGGCCACGACGCCGGCGACAACCGCTACATCGCCTCGCAGGCCGTCTCCGAGCGGATGAAGACCGTGCTGCCCGGCTGCGACCTGATCATCGGCACCGAGGAAGAGGTCCTGATCGCCTCGGGCGAGAGCGAGCTCTTGCAGGCGCTGAGGACAATCCGCTCCCTCACCCCCGCCACCATCGTGCTCAAGCGCGGCCCGATGGGCTGCATCGTCTATGAGGGAGCGATCCCGGACGATCTGGAGGACGGCATCGTCGGCAAGGGCTTCCCGATCGAGGTCTACAACGTCTTGGGCGCCGGCGACGCCTTCATGTCTGGCTTCCTGCGCGGCTGGCTCGGCGGCGAAAGCCTTCAGACAGCCGCGACCTGGGCCAATGCCTGCGGCGCCTTCGCCGTCTCGCGCCTGCTCTGCTCGCCGGAGAGCCCGACCTTCGAGGAACTGCAATATTTCCTCAAGAACGGCAGCCCGCACCGGGCCCTGCGCAAGGATGAGGCCATCAACCACATCCACTGGGCAACGACACGCCGGAGCGACATTCCTTCGCTGATGGCGCTCGCCTGCGACCACCGCGTCCAGCTGGAAGAGCTTGCGGCGAAGTTCGGCGCCGATCCGGCCCGCATCCGCGACTTCAAGGTGCTCGCGGTCAAAGCCGCCGCTCGCGTCGCCGATGGCCGGCCCGGCTACGGCATGCTGCTCGACGAGAAGCATGGGCGCGAGGCGATGTTCGAGTTTGCCCGCCATCCCTTCGCCTGGCTCGGCCGTCCCGTCGAGTTGCCGGGTTCGCGGCCCCTGCGCTTCGAGACGAGCCAGGACATTGGCTCGCTCCTGCCGGAATGGCCGGTCGATCACTGCATCAAGGCTCTCTGCTTCTATCACCCGGACGATCCCGCGGAGCTGAAGCAGACCCAGCAGGAGAAGCTGCGCGGCCTGTTCGAAGCGGCGCGCAAGGTCGGCCGCGAATTGCTGATCGAGATCATCGCGAGCAAGAACGGCGCGCTCGGGCCCGATACCATCGCCCGCGCGCTGGAGGAGATCTACGCGCTCGGCATCAAGCCCGACTGGTGGAAGCTCGAGCCGCAATCCTCTCCGGCCGCCTGGGCCGCCATCGAGCGCACCATCGCGAAGCACGACCCCTGGTGTCGGGGCGTGCTCCTGCTCGGGCTCGACGCCCCGGCCGAAGAGCTGGAGGCCGGCTTCGCCGCCACGGCCGGCACGCCCATCGTCAAGGGCTTCGCGGTGGGCCGCACCATCTTCATGGCCGCGGCGGAAGGCTGGCTCGCCGGCAAGCTCGACGACGAAGCGGCCATCGCCGATATGGCCAAGCGTTTCGAGGCGCTGACCGGCCTCTGGCTTGCCACGCGCGGCCGCAAGGCGGCCTAGTGCATCCGCCCGAAAAGTTTTCGGACCAAGCCGATGCTAAGAAGACTCCCGCTCGGAGATCGACGACCATGACTGCCACCGTCCGCCTCACCATGGCGCAGGCGCTGACGCGCTACCTCGCGGCGCAGATGACCGAAATCGACGGAGAGCGCCTGCCGATCTTCGGCGGCGTCTGGGCGATCTTCGGCCATGGCAACGTCGCGGGTCTCGGCGAAGCGCTCTGGCACGAGCGCGAGCGCCTGCCGACCTTCCGCGCCCATAACGAGCAGGCGATGGCACATGCGGCCATCGCATACGCCAAAGCGAACATGCGCCGCCGCTTCATGGCTGCGACCACCTCGATCGGCCCCGGCGCAACCAATCTCGTCACTGCCGCCGCGCTCGCCCATGTCAACCGCCTGCCGGTGCTGCTGCTGCCGGGCGATGTCTTCTCCAACCGCATTCCCGATCCGGTCCTCCAGCAGGTCGAGGATTTCGGCGACGGCACGGTCTCCGCCAATGACTGCTTCCGGCCCGTCTCGCGCTATTTCGACCGCATTACCCGGCCCGAGCAGATCATTCCGGCGCTCGCCCGCGCCATGCAGGTGCTGACCGACCCGGCCGAATGCGGACCTGTGACCCTCGCCCTCTGCCAGGACGTGCAGGCGGAAGCCTACGACTACCCCGAGAGCTTCTTCACCGAGCGCCTCTGGACACCGCGTCGGCCTCGCTCCGACCGCAACGAGCTGAAGGCCGCGGCCGAAGCGCTGAAGGCCGCGAAGAAGCCCCTGATCGTCGCCGGCGGCGGCGTGCTCTACTCGGATGCCTGCGACGAACTCGCCCGCTTCTCGGCCGCGACCGGCATCCCGGTCTGCGAGACGCAGGGCGGCAAATCCGCCCTGCCCGACGACAACGCGCTCAACTTGGCCGCCGTCGGCGTCACCGGCACGGAAGCCGCCAACCGGCTCGCCGCCGAGGCCGATCTCGTCCTGGCCGTCGGAACGCGGCTGCAGGATTTCACGACCGGCTCCTGGGCGCTGTTCGGCGCCGCGCAGAAGACGGTCATCGGCCTCAACGTTCAGCCCTTCGACGCCGGCAAGCATCGCGCCCTGCCTCTTGTCGCCGATGCCCGCGAGGGCCTGGCCGAACTGACTGAAGCCATCGGCGGCTGGAAGGCACAGGAAAGCTGGACGGCCGATGCCAAGGCCGGCAAGGCCGAATGGCTGAAGGAAGCGGACAAGGCGACTGCCGCGTCCAATTCCGCCCTGCCCTCCGACGCGCAGGTCATCGGCGCGGTCCAGCGCGCGCTGGGCTCGGACGTCGTCCTGCTCCACGCTGCCGGCGGGCTGCCCGGCGAATTGCACAAGCTCTGGCAGGCCGGCTCGCCCGGCTCCTACCACGCCGAATACGGCTTCTCCTGCATGGGCTACGAGATCGCCGGCGGGCTCGGCGCCAAGATGGCGAGGCCGGACAAGGAAGTCGTCGTCATGGTCGGCGACGGCTCCTATCTCATGCTCAATTCCGAGATCGCGACCTCGGTCATGCTGGGCCTCAAGCTCACGATCGTGTTGCTCGACAATCGCGGGTACGGCTGCATCAACCGCCTCCAGAATGCGACCGGCGGCCAGAGCTTCAACAACCTGCTCAAGGATAGCAGGCATGAGACGCTGCCGGAGATCGACTTCGTCGCCCACGCCGCCAGCATGGGGGCGATCGCGACCAAGGTCGCCTCCGTCGCCGAACTCGAAACCGCGCTGGCGCAGGCGAAGGCCAACACCCGCACCACCGTCGTGGTCATCGACACCGACCCGCTGATCTCGACCGGTTCCGGCGGCGCCTGGTGGGACGTCGCCGTGCCCGAGGTCAGCGACCGCATGGAAGTCCGCACGGCGCGGGCAAACTACGATACGCAGCGCAAGCGTCAGCACATCGGCAACTGAAGCCGTTCCCATAGGCGAGAAAGACCCGACACATGATCCGCATCGGCGCGAACCCCATCGGCTGGTCGAACGACGACATGCTCGAGATCGGCGGCGACATCCCGCTCGAAACCTGCCTGAAGGAGGCTCGCGAAGCCGGCTTCACCGGCATGGAACTCGGCAACAAGTTCCCGCGCGAAGCCGCCAGGCTGAAGCCGATCCTCGACGCGCACGGCCACGCGCTGGTCTCCGGCTGGTACTCGACCGAGTTGCTCGTCCGCGACGTCGCTGCCGAGATGGCAGCGGTTAAGGCTCACGCGACGCTGCTGCGCGACATGGGCTGCTCGGTGCTGATCGCCGCCGAGACCTCGAATGCGATCCACTCCGACATCGCCAAGCCGCTCTCGGCCCGCCCCGTCCTGCCCAAGGCGCGCTGGGACGATTTCGGCGCGCGCTATACCAACTTCGCCGAGGCGGTGAAGGCGGAGTACGGCCTGCAGCTTGTCTATCATCATCACATGGGCACGGTGGTGCAGACCGAGGCCGAGATCGACCGGTTCATGGGCGTCACCGGCGCGGCTGTCGGCCTCCTGCTCGATACCGGCCACGCCACCTGGGGCGGCGGCGATCCCGCTCGCATCGCCCGCCACTGGAAGGCGCGCATCCACCACGTCCACTGCAAGGATATCCGCGAGGAGGTGATGTGGCGCTCCAACCGCGAGGACTGGTCCTTCCTCGAATCCGTGCTCGCCGGCGTCTACACCGTGCCGGGGGACGGTCTGATCGACTATGTCCGCGTGCTGAGAGAGCTCTGGGATTACTCCGGCTGGATCGTGGTCGAGGCCGAGCAGGATCCGAAGAAGGCGGAGCCCGCCCGCTACGCCAAGCTCGGCCATGCCAATCTGACGCGCTTCATCAAGGAAGCGGGTCTGGTCTGAATACAGCGTCATTCTCGGGCGAAGCGAAGCGCAGACCCGAGAATCTCTTGCCGGAGATGCTCGGGTCGAACCCGAGCATGACGAGCCCACCAAGAATGCGCTGGAGAGCCCCCATGTCCCGTCTCAAGGTTCGCCCGCACGGCGCCCACGGCCGCGTCACCCATGTCACGCCGGAAAATGCCGGCTGGACCTATGTCGGCTTCGATCTGCATCGCCTGAAGCCGGGCGAGACCGTCTCCGCCCCGACGGGCGATCGCGAGGCCTGCCTCGTCTTCGTGACCGGCAAGGGCAAGGCCACGGCCGGTGGCCAGACGCTGGGCGAACTCGGCCAGCGCATGAGCCCCTTCGAGGGCAAGCCCTGGTCGGTCTACGTCCCGCAGGGCTCGGACTGGTCGGTCACCGCCACCACCGATCTTGAGCTGGCGATCTGCACGGCGCCTGGCCTGCGTGGCGGCCTGCCGGTGCGCGTCATCGCACCAGACGATCTCGGCCAGGAGATCCGTGGCAAGGGTTCCAACACCCGCCACGTCACCAACATCCTGCCGGAAGGCGAGCCGGCGGATTCGCTGCTCGTCGTCGAGGTCATCACCCCCGCCGGCAACACCTCGAGCTACCCGCCGCACAAGCACGATCGCGACGAGCTGCCGCAGGAATCCTACCTCGAAGAGACCTATTACCACCGCCTCAACCCGCCGCAGGGCTTCGGCTTCCAGCGCGTCTATACGGATGACCGCAGCCTGGACGAGGCCATGGCGATCGAGGACGGCGATGTCGTGCTGGTCCCGAAGGGCTATCACCCCTGCGCCACCTGCCACGGCTACGATCTCTATTATCTCAACGTTATGGCCGGCCCGAAACGGACCTGGAAATTCCACAACGCGGCCGAGCATGAGTGGCTGCTGAAGAGCTGATTGTTGGCTCCGTGCGAGCGGGGCTCAATCCGGAATGAGCCGGCTAGCGGCTCACCGCTCGCACTTGTAGACCGTGCCCGATGTGTCCGGGCCCTTCCACTTGATGTCGGCGGCGCTGGAGACGACATGGCTCCCGCCCATCTCCGCCGCCCTGATCTTGAGGCGCGTCACGATCGTATCGCGCGCGGTATCGGTGAGCAGCACCGCATGCAGCTCGGACTTGCCGTCGATCACGCCGAGCTTGGTGCAGCCCTCCACGACCTTCTCCGCATCCGTGACCACGACCGCGCTGCTGCGCGAAGTGTGATAGGCGCAGGCTCCAAGAAACAAAGCCGGCAGAAGAAGGATGAGGCGCGGTATCGACATGGTCCAGGCTGTCCTGATCGGTTCGGTCGCCATGTTCCGCTGCTGTCGCGCAAATGCAAGCCCGATCTGTGCAGGACGCTCCGCGTGCCTTCACCAGATCGGCCCTTAGTGAATCCGAGTGGAATTCTGCGGCTATTGAATGATTTCGGCTGTGCGAACTTTAACGCAAGACCTGAGACATTCTTGACCTGCAACGATGGCTGCTTTTAAGTCCCCGCAGGCCAATGGGAGGCTGAAAAGGGATAAAATATGCGTAGCATTCTGATCGTCGGCGCGATGGCCGCGCTTCTCGCCGGTTGCCAGACCGCGCAGGAGTCCATGGCTGACGCTGAAGTCACCTGTGAGGCCCAGGGCTTCCGTCCCGGCACCCGCGCTTACCAGCAGTGCCGCTCGGCGAACTATGTCGAGAACCGTCGCGCTTCGAACGAGGCCAGCAGCGCGGTAGCGGCGGGCGTGGCCGCAGGCGTCGTCGGTGGCGCGATCGCCGCCAGCGCCGACCGTGGCTACTATCGTGGCTATGGCTATTACGGCCCGCGCCGCTACTGGTGGTAATATTTGAGTGGTGCCTCTCGGAGGCGCCGCGCCAACAATTCTAGAGCCCTGCGACGCCTCGCGCCGCAGGGCTTTTTCTTATGTTTTTCCGAAACCCTTGATTCCCCTCAGCGCTTGGCTGAACGCCTGCGGGCCGGAGCAGGCGCCGGCTCCTGTCTGGTCGAGGCCGAGGCCAGGAGCGAACCGATCACATAGACAGCGAGCCCGAGCCCGACCAGGGCCGCCATCGGCTCACGCTCGGCCCGCTTGACCAGCATGCGCCCGCCCATGTCGGCATATTCACGCGCTCGTGATGCGTAGTCGTTGGCGCGATCCGCATAGTCGTCCGCGGCGTCGCGGCGGGCGCTCAGCCAGTTGCTGCCTGCCTTCAAGGCGCGGCTTCCGGCATCCGCGGCATCCGAGCCGTAGTCGTTGAGCCAGCCACGCACTCGGCCATAGTCGGGTTGATAGCGCTCCCAGCGCGTTTCAGGTCGGGCGCGCAGCGTCGCCCAGGCGATCAGCCCGATGCTCACGGCCCCGAGACCGAGCGTCGCGAGCGGATGCCGTTCCACCGTCCGCGCCACCGCCTGCCCGCCTTCGCGGACGGTTTCGATCGGATCGGCCTCGTCCCAGGCGTCCTTTGCCCGCTCATAGTGGTCCTTTACGGTCTCACTCGCCTTATCGGCCATATCCGCCGCCTTGCCGCGGAGCGCCCTCACTGTGGACTCGACCTGTTCCTGAGCTTCCTCGGCATTGTCCGGCACATCCGGCGGAAATTTGTTGGCCATCGCCATGACGGTTTCTCCGTTCCTGAAAGGGGATATGATCAGGGAACGACGGATGATGCGGCTGGGTTCCCACCGCTCGCTAAAAAGGCGGCCGGCGCGACCGGGCATGGGTCACGATTCTTCGCTGTTCGGCCATAACCCGGTCATGTTTGGATGCGATCTCCCAGCGAACAGGGGCCATCAACGAGAAGGAGACGCTATATGCACGTTCAGCACCTCCAGATCGCACATCCCTGGGTTCTTTCGGATCCGGAATGGATCGCGCTGGAAAGCATTGAAGAAAAGACCCAGCATTTCATCTTCGACGATACGATGCTGCTCGCCTTGCGCGATCGCGGGCTCGTCGAGTCGGATGGGGCCGCCTGGCGCGTCACGCAAACCGGCCAGCAGCGCCTGAGCCAACGCAGCTGAGCTCCCGGCGGACCGCTGGGCCCACGCGCGCTCATGTTACAACGCGCTCATGTTACAAGACGATCTTCGATGATCACGCCCGCCCTTCGGCGGGCTTTCGGCGGCGCTGGAAAATCTCCGGCGCCGTCGCCATGTCCGGCTGCAACTGGCTTTCGTTCCTGCTGTTCGATGAGGCGCCATGGGCAAACCCGTCTCCATAACCATCTCGCATGATCTTGGCCGCGAGGCCGCGCTCAATCGCCTGCGCAACGGGATAGACCGCATCCGCGACAGGCTCGGAATGGTCAGGATGCAGCTCGTCGAGGAGCGCTGGGAGGACGACGGCCTGCATTTCGGCGTGGGCGCGCTCGGTCACACCGTTCATGGCCGCGTCGAGGTCGAGGAGCGTCTTATCCGCGTCGAGGTGACGCTGCCCTGGATGCTTGCCGTCTTTGCCGAGAAGCTGAAGATCGGGGTCGAGAAGCAAGGCCAGATCCTGCTCGAGAAACCCAAGGCGTAGGACATATCGGTCATCGGCGCGGGCGTTGCCGTCAGCCCCGCGGCCGGGCTCGCGTTTCCGCCGTCGGCGCGCCCCGGCTAAGCGAAGGAAAATTCGGCATCGCCAGCCCGAAAGACGTACGTCTTTCGGTTGAAATCGGCGGCCGCAGTCCCCATGCTCCAAAGCGTTCCAACATTTTCGATTTCTTGACGTTTCGGATTCGGGAGACCCATGCATCACGGCCCGCTGATCGCCATCGTTGTCGCGGGCCTCGGCCTTGCTTTCGTCTTCGGGGCCATTGCCCAGAAACTGCGCATATCCCCGTTGGTGGGATATCTGCTGGCTGGCGTCGCCGCCGGCCCCTTCACCCCGGGCTTCGTTGGCGATCAAAACCTCGCCAATGAACTGGCCGAAATCGGCGTCATCCTGCTGATGTTCGGCGTCGGCCTGCATTTCTCGCTGAAGGAATTGCTGTCGGTCAAAATGATCGCTGTTCCCGGCGCCATCGTCCAGATCGCCGTCGCGACGCTGCTTGGCCTCGGCCTTGCCTTGCTGCTCGGTTGGAACTGGATCGCCGGCATCGTCTTCGGCCTCGCGCTCTCTGTCGCCAGCACCGTGGTGCTGCTGCGGGCCCTGCAGGAGCGCCGGCTGGTCCAGACGGAAAAGGGCAAGATCGCCGTCGGCTGGCTGATCGTCGAGGATCTGGCAATGGTGCTGGCTCTGGTCGTGCTTCCGGCCGTCGCCAACGCGATCAGCGGCGGGCAGCCCGGCACGCCGTCTCCGCTCTCGACGCAGTTCGATCTCGGCCTCTGGGGCGTGCTCGGCGTCACCGTCGCCAAGGTCGCCGCCTTCATCGCCTTCATGCTGATCGTCGGGCGCCGGGTCATTCCCTGGGTGCTGCACTGGGTCGCCCATACCGGCTCGCGCGAGCTGTTCCGGCTCGCGGTGCTGGCGGTCGCGCTCGGCGTCGCCTTCCTCTCCGCGACGCTGTTCGGCGTCTCCTTCGCGCTCGGTGCCTTCTTCGCCGGCATGATCCTCTCCGAATCGCCGCTCTCCCAGCGCGCCGCCGAAGAGACGCTGCCGCTACGCGACGCTTTCGCGGTGCTGTTCTTCGTCTCGGTCGGCATGCTGTTCGACCCCGGCATCCTGCTGCGGGCGCCATGGGCGTTGCTCGGCACGCTCGCCATCATCCTGATCGGCAAATCGGTCGCGGCCTGGCTGATCGTGCGCGCCTTCGGCCGCTCGAACGCGGTGGCGCTGACGATCTCCGCCTCGCTCGCCCAGATCGGCGAATTCTCCTTCATCCTCGCCGGCCTCGGCGCAAGTCTCGGCATCCTGCCGGCGCAGGGGCGTGACCTGATCCTCGCCGGCGCGATCCTGTCGATCCTGCTCAACCCGTTGATGTTCGCGCTGGCCGAGCGCCTCAAGCCGGCCGACGCCTCCGCCGCGAAGCCGAAGCCGGAATCCCCTGCGGCCGCACCTATGGCGGCTGAAGCCCCGGCCGAGCCCGAACCGACCGCAGAACCGGAGCGCGACGTCACCCCGACCAGCCTGTCGAGTCACATCGTCGTGGTCGGTTACGGGCGCGTCGGCAGCCTGCTCGGCGCGGGCCTGCTCGCACAGGGCTCGAAGCTGCTGGTGATCGAAGACAATCCGGAAGCGGTCGCAACGGCCAAGCGTGACGGCGCCGAGCTGCTCGTCGGCAATGCGGCCGACCCGGAGGTGCTCTCCGCCGCCGGGGTGGACCGCGCCATCCGTCTCTTCGTCGCGATACCCGGCAGCTTCGAGGCCGGCCAGGTCTGCGAGCAGGCGCGGGCCGAGAATCCGACGCTGCCGATCGTCGCCCGCGCCCATTCCGATGCGGAGGTAGCCCATCTCACCAAATGCGGCGCGACGCTGACGATCATGGGCGAGGCCGAGATCGCGCGGGCGATGCTGGGCCTCTGCCAGAACCCGGTCGTCACGGCAGAGCCCGAGGCCGAAGCGGAAATCAGGGCCGCGGCGCCCGAGACGCAGGCCGGCGAGGCACCATCGCCAACCGAGGCGGCCCAGCCTCGCATGTTGAGGCCGCGCAAGCCGGCGGCGGAGAGCCCCTCTGAGGATCCGCCGGCCGCCGCATGAAAGAACAAGGGCGGGACGCCATGCGTCCCGCCCTTGTTGTCCCAGCCCAGGTGCTGGTTTCGGTTCAGCCGGCCATCTCGAAGCGGATGTCCTGCGCGCCTTCCCAGAGGGTCTTGCGGCCGAGCGCGTAGAGGTTCTCAAGCCCCGAGGTCAGGGTGAGGAAGTGGTTTCCGGAGAGGACGCCGGCCTTGCTGGCGAACTGCACGCCGCCATAGGCGAGCAGGATCTCGGTCTCGCTGACGCCGCCCGGATAGAGGATGATCTGGCCGGGCGCCGGATAGGCAGTATTGTTCTCGTAGCCGACGCCGAAATCGAGATCGCCGAGCGGCATCCAGACGCCCTCGCCGCTCCAGCGCACATGCACGATCTTGCTGACGAAGGGCAGGTGCCGCAGGAAGGCGGCGCAAGTCTTCGGCGCGGCCTCGAGCTCGAGCTTTGCGTCGAAGCTATAAGGGCCGGCGGTGACGATCAGCTTGCTGCTCATGGAAAATCCCTGTCCTTCTGAAAACGGATCCCGGACCGGTGAATGACATTTCGTCTCGCCCTCGCGCAAGCGCGGTCCCCGGAACAAGTGAGACGCCGGAACGCGAAGAATCCCGAAGGCCGAACGCCGGGCCGCCGTCCCCTCGGCGCGCTTCCCGTTCGGCTGGCATCAACCGAACGAAGGGAATTCGCGCAAAACCAATAGGCTCTAGGTGATCGCCTCCTTGAGATCGATCGTGCCGGTTCTGCCGATCGCCGCGTAGTTGCGCTTCAGCCAGCGCTTGGCCGCTGCGCGGCCCATATCGCGCAACCGGAGCAGGAAGGACCATTCGGCATTCATCCGCGACGAGGAGGTCAGCTCCGCCAGCGGCGGGCCGCCGTCGATGCGGTGCATCAGCACGCGCTTGTACTCGTCAACCGGTACCTTGCCGTCGTCGATGAGGCGGTTGACGAAGTCGATCGCCCGCAGCTCGCGCAGCAGCGAGGCATTGAAGGTGATCTCGTTGATCCGGTCCTGGATCTCGCGCGCCTTGGTCGGCAGCTCCTTGCGCTGGACCGGGTTGATCTGCACCAGCAGGATGTCGTCGCAATGAGCCTTGTAGAACAGCGGGTACAGCGCCGGATTGCCCATATAGCCACCGTCCCAATAGGCTTCGCCGTCGATCTCCACCGCCTGGAAAACCATCGGCAGGCAGGCAGAGGCCATCACATGGTCCGGGGTCAGCCGGTCGCCTTCGAACACCGCAATCTTGCCGGTGCGGACATTGGTGGCGGCGATGAAGAGCTTCACCGCATCGTGCGCGCGCACCTTCTCGAAATCGATCAGGTCGGCGATCACGCCGCGCAGCGGGTTGATGTTGAGCGGGTTGACGTCATAGGGGCTCGCCACCTTCGCGAACATCTCGAAGAACAGCAGACCGGGCGGCGTGCCGTTACTCCCCCAGGCGCCGAGCATCGTGTCGAGCAGCGGGCGCTCGGAACCGCGATACTTGCCGTCGACGCTGATCGCCCGCCAGAACGCCTCCAGCTTGGCGCGCGCTCCATCGGCGCCGCCGTCGATCCAGCCCTCGGCCAGCACGACGGCATTCATCGCGCCGGCGCTGGTCCCGGTGAGCGCCTCGATGCCGAGCCGCCCATCCTCCAGGATGACGTCGAGCACGCCCCAGGTGAAGGCGCCATGCGCGCCTCCGCCCTGCAGGGCCAGCGAGACCGTCTTTTCCGCCTTCGGCCCGGCCAGTCCCTTGGTCGGCTCGGCCTTGCGCGAGGGGCGCCCGCTCATTCGGCGGTCCAGCCGCCGTCGATCGGCAGTGTCGCGCCGGTGATCGACTTCGCCCCGTCGGTGCACAGGAAGACGGCGAGCGCCGCGACCTGCTCGACCGTGACGAATTCCTTGGTCGGCTGACCCGCCAGCATCACGTCGTTGATGACCTGCTCACGGGTGAGCCCGCGGACCTTCATCGTGTCGGGGATCTGCTTCTCCACCAGCGGCGTCCACACATAACCGGGCGCGATGGCGTTCACGGTGATGCCCTTGGTCGCGACCTCCAGAGCCACGGTCTTGGTCAGGCCGGCGATGCCGTGCTTGGCTGCGACATAGGCCGACTTGAACGGCGAAGCGACGAGCGCATGGGCGGAAGCCGTGTTGATGATGCGGCCCCARCCCTTSYCCTTCATCTTSGGCARGGCGGCGCGGRTSGTGTGGAAGGCCGAGGACAGGTTGATCGCGATGATCTGGTCCCAYTTCTCGRKCGGRAACTCGTCGATGGGCGAAACGAACTGGATACCGGCATTGTTGATCAGGATGTCGATGGCGCCGAAGTTCTTCTCGCCCTCGGCGATGAAGGCGGCGATCTCGGCGGGCTTGGTCATGTCGGCCGGCGAGAACAACACCTTGACGCCGAACTCCTTTTCCAGATCGGTGCGCAGCTTCTCTGCATCGGCTGGCGGCATGATGCCGTTGATGACGAGGTTCGCGCCTTCGGCAGCAAGTGCGCGCGCATAGGCCAGGCCAATGCCGGAGGTCGAGCCGGTGATGGCCGCAGTACGGTCTTTGAGGAACATGAGCGTCAAGGCCCCTGACAATCGAGGAGAAAATGCTTAGGTTCGGGCTGAACGTGGCAATGCCGCAACGACAGGCACCCGCAGGTTGCCCGATGACTCTTTGCAACGCAACATGACGAAAATGCAGCCAAACACGCATATGCATGACGACCATGTGCACCATACACATGGCGAAGACTGCCGCCATGCCGAGGACCACCGTCGCCACGCCGCCGAGGCGTTGGCACGTGCCGAGCGGATTTGCCGTGAGCGCGGCCTGCGCCTGACGCCGATCCGCCGGCAGGCGCTGGAAGCGCTCCATGCCGATCATCGCCCGGTCGGCGCCTATGATCTCGCGGACCGTATCTCGCCGGCAGGCGGACGACGCCTCGCACCGATCTCGATCTACCGGGCGCTCGATTTCCTGGTCGAGCAGGGCTTCGTCCACCGCCTCTCATCGAAGAACGCCTATGTCGCCTGCCTGCACGGCCATGGTGCGAATGAGGTCGTCGCCTTCCTGATCTGCGAGGTCTGTGGCGGCGTCGATGAGGATTCCTCGCCCGCGATGAAGAAAGCAGTGGCGGCGATCGCCGAAACCCGGCAATTCTCACCCTCTCATCAGATGGTCGAGATCGTCGGCCGTTGCGAGCATTGCCGGAAAGCCGCTTCGTGATAGAGCAGCCCGCATGAATGAGCGCGCCTTCCCCCATCTGACGCCGGAACGCGCCGGGCCGCTCGCCCGGCAGCTCACCGTGCCGGTGCAGGTCGGCCATGTCACGGTCGGTGGCGGCGCGCCGATCGTCGTGCAGTCGATGACCAACACCGACACCGCCGATATCGCCGGCACAGTGGCCCAGGTCGCCGCGCTCGCACGGCAGGGTTCGGAGCTGGTGCGCATTACCGTCGACCGCGACGAGGCCGCAGCCGCCGTGCCGAAGATCCGGGAGCGGCTCGACCGCATCGGCGTCGATGTGCCGCTGGTCGGCGATTTCCACTATATCGGGCACAAGCTGCTTGCCGATCATCCGGCCTGCGCCGAAGCACTGGCGAAGTACCGGATCAACCCGGGCAATGTCGGCTTCAAGGACAAGAAGGACAAGCAGTTCGCCCAGATCATCGAGATGGCGATCCGGCACCGCAAGCCCGTGCGCATCGGCGCCAATTGGGGCTCGCTCGACCAGGAGCTGCTGACGGCGCTGATGGACGAGAACGCGCGCGCGCCTCGCCCGCTCGATGCCCGCGCCATCATGCGCGAAGCGATGGTCCAGTCCGCCTTGCTCTCGGCCGAGCGTGCCGAAGAGCTCGGCCTAGCCCGCGAATTCATCATCCTTTCCGCCAAGGTCTCCGGCGTACAGGACCTGATCACGGTCTACCGCATGCTGGCGAGCCGGGCCAACTACGCCATCCATCTCGGCCTGACCGAAGCCGGCATGGGCTCGAAGGGCATCGTCTCCTCCTCCGCCGCACTCGGCATCCTCTTGCAGGAGGGCATCGGCGACACGATCCGCTATTCGCTGACGCCGGAACCGGGCGGCGACCGCACGCTCGAGGTCAAGACGGCGCAGGAACTGCTCCAGACCATGGGCTTTCGCGCCTTCGTGCCGCTCGTCGCCGCCTGCCCCGGCTGCGGCCGCACGACATCGACCGTATTCCAGGAACTCGCCCGCGACATCCAGAACTGGATTTCGAGTTCCATGCCGGAATGGAAGACGCGCTACCCCGGCGTCGAGAACCTCAACGTCGCGGTGATGGGTTGCATCGTCAACGGCCCCGGCGAATCGAAGCATGCCGATATCGGCATCTCGCTCCCCGGCACCGGCGAGGCGCCCACCGCCCCGGTCTTCGTCGACGGCAAGAAGGTCGCGACCCTGCGGGGCGCCGGCATTGCGGAGGAGTTCAAGGCCATGGTCGCAGGCTATGTCGAGCGGCGCTTCGGCGCCGGGCTTGGCGTCGCCGGCTGATCCCGACCTTTGCGCACCGTTCGCATTATGCTAGAGGCCCCGGCCTTTCGCTGCACCGCAGCGCGTGCGGAGATCCCTGATGGGGCATGAGAAGCCGAATCCTGCGACCATCCGGCCGGAGGATTCCCGTTTCGGACTCGACGATGGCCAGGGCCAAGCCAATGGCCACGGCCATGGCAAGACCGGCTTCGCTGCTCTGGCCTTGGGTGCGCTTGGCGTCGTCTATGGCGATATCGGCACGAGTCCGCTCTATGCGCTTCGCGAAACGATCCTCGCCGCGACCGGTGGTCAGGAGAACGTCACGGTTCCGCCGACCGTCGTCATCGGCGTCCTCTCGCTGATCCTGTGGTCGCTCGTCGTCGTCGTGACGCTGAAATATGTCGTGCTGCTGATGCGGGCCGACAACAACGGCGAAGGCGGCATCCTCACCCTCGTCGCGCTCGCCCAGCGCAGCCTCGGCCGGGCGCGCAGCCATGTCGCGCTGCTGCTCGGCATGATCGGCGCCGGCCTGTTCTACGGCGACACCGTCATCACCCCGGCGATTTCGGTGCTCTCGGCGATCGAGGGCGTCAAGCTGATCACCCCGGCACTCGACGACTACATCCTCTGGATCGCTTCGGTGATCCTGATCGGCCTTTTCGTGATGCAGAGTCACGGCACCCATCGCGTCGCGACCTTCTTCGGCCCGATCATGCTGGTCTGGTTCCTGACGCTGGCCGGGCTCGGCATCTACCATATCGCCGACGATCTCAGCGTTTTCCGCTCGATCAACCCCTATTACGCCCTGCTCTTCTTCCGCGACCACGCCGGCGTCTCGCTCGCCGTGCTCGGTTCGGTCTGTCTGGCCGTGACGGGCGCCGAAGCGCTCTATGCCGATATGGGCCATTTCGGTCGCGGCCCGATCCGCGGCGCCTGGCTCTATGTCGTCTTTCCGGCGCTGTGGCTCAACTATCTCGGCCAGGGCGCGCTGATCCTTTCCGACCCCAGCGCCATCGACAACCCGTTCTACCGCCTCGCGCCGCAGGGCCTGCTGCTGCCCTTCGTCATCATGGCGACGGTGGCGACCATCATCGCCAGCCAGTCGGTCATCACCGGCGCCTTCTCGCTGACGCGGCAGGCGATCCAGCTCGGCCTCCTACCGCGCATGGAGATCCGCCACACCTCCGAGCAGACCTCCGGCCAGATCTACGTGCCGCGCGTCAACCTGCTGCTGCTCGTCGTCGTGCTGATCCTGGTCTGGTCGTTCCGCACCTCCTCCAGCCTGTCGCACGCCTATGGCATCTCGGTCTTCGGCACGATGGTGGTCTCGTCCATGCTCGCGGCCATCGTCATCCGCCGTCACTGGGGCTGGAGCCCGCTGGCGACCGGCGCGCTCATCCTTCCCTTCTTCCTGGTCGACGTCTCCTTCTTCTCGGCCAACATGCTGAAGCTGTTCCACGGCGGCTATGTGCCGGTGCTGCTGGCCATGGCGCTGACGCTGGTGATGTGGACCTGGATGCGCGGCACCAAGATCCTCTTCGACAAGACCCGCAAGACCGATGTGCCGCTGCTCGAGCTGGTCACCATGCTGTCGAAGAGCCCGCCGGCCCGGGTGAAGGGCATGGCCGTCTTCCTGACCAGCGACCCGGAGACGGCGCCGGCTTCGCTTCTGCATAACCTCAAGCACAACAAGGTCCTGCACGAGCGCAACGTCGTCCTGACCGTGCGCTCGGCCGACACCCCGCGCGTACCCGAGGAAGAGCGCGTGCGCCTCGCCCGCATCACCGACGACTTCTGGCGGGTCGACATGGTCTATGGCTACATGGAAAGCCCGAACGTGCCCAAGGGCCTCGCCATGCTGCGCAAGCAGGGCTTCAAGTTCGACATCATGTCGACCTCGTTCTTCCTGTCGCGCCGCTCGATCAAGCCCTCGCCGCAATCCGGCATGCCGATCTGGCAGGACAACCTCTTCATCGGCCTGACCAAGAGTGCGACCGACGCCACGGACTTCTTCCAGATCCCGACCGGCCGCGTCGTCGAGGTCGGCACGCAGGTCACGGTCTGACCCTCGCGAGCGTCATGCTTGGGCTCGACCCGAACATGACGCGCCTATCGCAGGCTCAATCCAGCCGTGCCGAAGCCGCTTCCTGCGGCACATGCCGCACGCGCTCGCGATAGAGCAGGTAGAGACCCGAGGCGATGACGATACCACCGCCGGCAAAGGTCCAGCGATCCGGCCACTGGCCGAAGACGAGCCAGCCGAGCAGCACCATCCAGACGATCTGCGAGTAGATGAACGGCGCCAGCACAGTGGCCGGGGCGAGCCGATGCGCCAGGATCAGCAGCCAGTGGCCGAAGCCGCCGAGCACGCCGACCAGGACCATCAGCAGCCAGGGCAGCAGCCCCTGCGGCGTCTCCCAGATCCAGGGCAGCAGCGGGATCGTGGCGAGCGTTCCGGCCGCGCCTGAATAGATCATCGTCGTTTCCGATGAATCATGGGCCGAGAGCACGCGGGTCGACAGCGCGTAGAAGGCGAAGCAGAAGCAGCCGAGCACGCTGAGCAGCGCGGCCGGATGCATGCCGCCGATGCCCGGCCGCGTCACCACCAGCACGCCGAGAAAGCCCACTGCGATCGCCGCCAGCCGGCGCGGCCCCGGCCATTCGCCGAGCAGCGGTCCCGAGACCAGCGCCACCAGCAGCGGCGCCGCAAACATGATCGAAATCGTCTCCGCGAGCTGGAGATAGCGCAGCGCGACGAAGTTCAGCGCGGTCGAGCCGAGCAGCAGCAGCGAACGACCCCATTGCAGCCCGGGGCGCTTGGTCCTGAGCACGCCGGGGTGAGTCCACGGATTGATCAGGGCGAGGACCAGGATCATGCTGCCGGCGTAGCGCGCGAACACCACCTGCAGCGGGTTCATCGACTGGCCCAGCCATTTCGCGCTCGCATCGAGCATCGAAAACAGCAGGACGGCCACGCCCATCAGGCCGATGGCCGCGAGCCGGGCTCGCCCGGCTTCGGAAGGGGCCTCGGTTGGCAGGGGCACGTCCGGTTTCGCCATGCTCTGGAGGAATGACAAAGCAAGATTGAACCGATTTAGTAGCCTTCGCCAGTGCAGGAGCGCATGCGCTCCATGCAGAAATCAGGCGTCGCTATCGGCCTCGTCGATATCGCTATCCGGGTCGTCGTGATCGGCGCCGGCCTTGGACAGGCCCTTTGCAGCCTTGCGCAGCAGCTTGCGCAGCTGTTTGCGCTCCTTGCCGTCGAGCTTGTCGAGAAGTTCCTCCTCGACCTCGTTCCAGACGGCGTCGAGTTCGACAGCGGTCTTCTGCCCGGCTTCCGTCAGCGCGACCTGAACAAGCCGGCCGTCACGATTGCCGCCTTCGCGCGTCACCAGTCCCTGCAGCGACAAGCGCCCGATCGTCTTCGATACTGTGGGCGGCTTCACGCGCAGGAGCGAGGCGAGCTCGCCCATCGTCATCGGCGCCGGCTGCAGCGCCTTCAGCGCCTGCTCCTGCCCTGGAAACAGACCGAGTCCGTTCAGTCTCTCACCCATCCGCGACCGATGCAGCCGGGCGGTGACGAGCAGGGCACGGCCGACGCTTTTCTCGATTGCCTTGGTCATAGGTCGATCCTTCGGGCCGATCCTTGGACGGATAAGCAGACGCTTCGCCGGCTGCGTAGTCGCGCGCCAAGATGACAGACAGATGACAATCCGATGTCAGAGCTAAAAGACCGCCAGCTTTGTGGCGACTTTTTGCAGGAATGCCTCGCGGCTATCCACCGTCGAGAGGTTCATCTCGTAATGGGCGAGGTAGGTCGTGCGCGCCAGCGGATGGCAAACTGCGCGGAGCGCCCGGCAAACTGCCTTGCGGGGCGGATCGCCCATCAGAAATGCGCGCCAGCGCGAGCCGCCATAGCTCGTCACGGCCGCGAGCCGGCGGATATTGTGGAGCGCGGGCTGGGCCTTGCCGTCCTCCATCCTGAACGAGACGCCGGGCAGGAAGACGCGGTCGAGGAAGCCTTTCAGGATAGCCGGATAACCGAAGTTCCAGACGGGGAAGCACAGCACCAGCGCTTCTGCCGCCCGGACGCGCTCGACATAGCCGGCAACCGGCAATGTGTTGCTGGCTGTGTCATGATAGCCGCGGCGCTCGCCGCAGCTCAGCACGGGATCGAAGCCATCCGCATAGAGGTCGCAGTCATCGACCTCGTGCCCTGCCTGCCTGAGCGTCGCGACCACCGTCCGATGGGCCGCGGCACCGAAGCTCTCCGGAACCGGATGGGCATAGAGGACGAGCACGCGCATGGCTGAGGCCTCTGTTCGAACATTTCTCAAGCCCTCATCCTGAGGAGCCGCGAAGCGGCGTCTCGAAGGATGCTTAAGGAGGCTCCGGACCATCTGGATCATCCTTCGAGATGCAACCTGCGGCTGCTCCTCAGGATGAGGGCTGAGGCTTCAAAAGATCTCTTAGCCGACACCGGCCTCGGTGAGGCTGCGGAACAGGAAGGTCTTGCCCGAGCGGTAATCGTAGCTCGGATCCTCCCAGGCGATCATCTTGCCGGGGTTGAGCAGGCCCTGCGGATCGGCCTCGCGCTTGAAGGCGAGCTGCGTCTCGTCGGTCTGCTTCATGCCACCCTCTTCCAGCGTGTAGCGATGCGGGTTGAAGATCGGCGCGCCCATCTCCTCATGAACAGCCATGATCTCCTCCAAGCGCTCCTCGCTGGTGAAGCGCACCAGCGGCAGGCCGAAGCAGGTGATCTTGCCGTCGAAGCGCACGAACTCGAGATGGCAGGTCACCTCGTCGCCGAAGCGGGCATGGATCTTGTCGACCAGCTCGACCTGGTTCGGGAAGGGATAGAGCACCTGCAGATAGGTGATCGCCGGGTCGACGCGCAGCGCCCGGAGCGTCGTATGGTTCCAGCCGAGCTCATAGGCCGGCGGCAGGCCCTTGGCATCCTCCGCCGCGAGCTTGTCGGTGCGCAGCAGCAGCTCCGCGCCCTTGAAGCGGCGCGCATAGGCGCAGAGCGCGTCCACGGCGAAATCGGCGGCCATGACGATGACGAGATGGCTGTCGCGCGGCAGGAACTTGCGGTGGCGCAGGAAATAATCGTGAGGGGCCGGCGCGGCCACCACACAAAGGTTCTTGAGCGCCAGCCCGTCCTGCTCGCCGACAGCATTGGCGAACTCGGTGGCCGTGCGCAGGCTCTCGAAGCCGACGATGACGTCGACCCAGTTGTAGGCAGGCCCGAGCGGCATCTCGACCTCGGTGATGATGCCGTTGGTGCCATAGGCATGGGCGACCTTGTGCAGATCCTCTCCGGAGAATTCGAGGATGCGCGGGCTAGCCTCCATCGTCGCGACCTTGAGCCGGATGATGTTGCCCCAGTCGCGCAGGCCGCCCCATTTGATCGAGCCGACGCCGCCCGAACCGCCGGCGATGAAGCCGCCGATCGAGGCCGTCTGGTAGGTCGAGGGATGCAGGCGCAGTTCCTGCCGCGAATGCGCGCGCGTCTCGTCGTCGATGCGGGCCATGATCGCGCCGGGCTCGGCGACATAGCGGCCGGCGGCGATCTCCTTGACCTTGTTGAAGCCCGAGAGATCGAGCAGCACGCCGCCGGAAAGCGGCATCGCCTGGCCGTAATTGCCCGTCCCGGTGCCGCGGGGCGTGACGGGAATGCCGAGTTGGTGACAGGCGGCGAGAACCTGCACGACCTCCGCCTCGCTGGTCGGCGAGACGACGATATCGGCCACGACATGATCGAGCTGGCGCTTCAGCACCGGCGAGTACCAGAAGAAGTCACGGCTCTTCTGCCTCACCAACGCCGGGTTCTCCTCGGTGCGGATGCCCCCAAGGCGCGTCTTCAGCGTGGCGATGTCGTAGCGTTCGGTCATGCGAGGCGTTCCTGTGGCGTCATGCTCGCCCGTGTGGCGAGCATCCACGTCTTGAACACCGCCCGCGACGGAGGAAGACGTGGATGGCCGGCACAAGGGCCGACCATGACGGGAAAGGTCATGGCGGGAAAGATCGTCACGTGGCGCTCGCCATCAGATGGTCGAGTTCGCGGTAGTCCGGCAAGGTCCGGTCGATCGACTTGCCCGCGACCAGCACGCTGCGGTCGGCCTGCGGCCGGGAGAAGAGTTCGGTCCAGTCACGCGCCCGCGTCAGGATGAGGTCGGCCGGCGCGCCCACGGCGACGATGCCGGCATTCCGCAGGCCCATCGCCTCGGCCGGCGTGCGGGCCACGGCATTGGCCCAATCCGGGCCGGAATGGTCGAGCTGGAGGATGCGCGTGCCCTCGCGCAGGACATCGACGAGGTCGAGATCGCCATAGGCGTAGAACGGATCGCGCGTGTTGTCCGAGGCGATCATCACCGGCACGCCCGCGGCCTTCAGCTCATGCACGGCGGTTACGCCGCGCCAGCGCGGCGTGCGGCCTGGTCGCCGGTCCTGCAGGTACATGTTGCACATCGGCAGCGAAACCACGGCGATGCCGGCCTCGCGCAGCTTGGCGATGATGCGCGCCTCGTCCTCCGGCGCCTGCAGGCTGAGCGAACAGCAATGCCCGCAGAGGATGCGGCCGCTGAAGCGATGGCGTAGCGCCGCATCGGCGATGTGCTCCAGCGAGCGCGCCGCCGGGTCGTTGGTCTCGTCGACATGGAAATCGAGGTCGAAGCCGTTCTCGATCGCTGCCTGGAACAGGGTGTCGAGAGCCCGGTCGAGCTCCGGAATCATGTAGGTAACGCAGCCGAGCAAGCGGTCGCCATGCGCCTTCACCGCCGCGACCACAGCCGCCATATGCGCCGGATTGAGCGCGGCATCGGCCCCGAACAGCGGCGAGGCCTGCAGGGCGATGCGCCCGGCCCATTCCGCCCGTATCTCGGCATAGACAGGCCAGGAAATGCCGATCTGCCTGCCGACGGAATCGATATGCGTCCGCAGCGCGGCCGTGCCATGGGCGAAGGCGGTGCGCAGCGAGAAATCCATTCGCGTCCGCACGTCCACGGCGGACCAGTTCGCCTCGCGATCGGCCCCAACGGTCGCGAGCGCGCCCGGAAAGGTGCCGTCCGGGTTGGGGCTGCGCGGCCAGATATGGCCCTTGTCGATATGTGTATGGCAGTCGACCAATCGCGGCAGCACGATGCCGCCGTCGAGATTGCAATGCGGGGCCATACCGGAAGGCGCCGCGCCAACCGGCTCGATCGCCTCGATACGGCCATCGGCGATGGCGAGATCCACCCGCGCCAGCCCATGGCGGTCTGCCGGGATGTTGCAATCTTCAATCAGGCAGGCAGGGACACGTAGATCGTTCAGGCGGAAGGCCGGCGCGTCGGGCAAGCGGGCGAAACCGGTCGTCACGTTGTCCCTGCCCTTCCTGCCGAACCACTCTCGGTTCGGAGATACCGGGCCGTCCGGAAGCCTGCAAGTTGCGCCGGCCACTCCTCCCCCGCCGATGGCGTCTGCGGCCATGCGGCCGTCGCATTCGGGCTTGTCCGGGCCGGCCGGATCGCGCATGACGGCGACGTCATCACCAAGCATGAGGTCGGAAAATGACCGGCGAAGCCCGCATCATCGACGGCAAAGCCGCCGCCGCCGCGCTCAGGGCCGAGATCGGCCGGGAGGTCGCGGCGATCAAAGCCACCAGCGGACTCGTGCCGGGGCTGCATGTCGTCCTCGTCGGCGAAGACCCGGCGAGCAAGGTCTATGTCGCCTCGAAGGAAAAGCTGGCCGTCGAAGTCGGCATGAACTCGGTCGCCCACCGGCTGCCGGCTGAGACGACCGAAGCGGAGCTGCTCGCCAAACTGGCCGAGCTGAACGCCGACGACGGCGTCGATGGCATCCTCGTCCAGCTCCCCCTGCCGAAGCATATCGACACCGGCCGCATCATCGACGCCATCGATCCTGCCAAGGATGTCGACGGTCTCCACCCGATCAATGCAGGCCTGCTCGCCGGCGGCAAGAACGGCCTCGTGCCCTGCACGCCGCTCGGCTGCATGCTGCTGCTGAAGCAGGCGTTGCCCTCCCTGTCCGGGCTCGACGCGGTGGTGATCGGCCGCTCGGAGCTGGTCGGCCGCCCGGTCGCCCAGCTCCTGCTTCAGGCCGACTGCACGGTCACCATCGCGCATTCGCGCACGCGCGATCTGCCCGCCGTGGTGAAGCGCGCCGATGTGGTGATCGCCGCCGTCGGCCGCCCGCGCATGGTCAAAGGCGACTGGATCAAGCCCGGTGCGACCGTCATCGATGTCGGCATCAACCGTCTGCCGGACGGCAAGCTCACCGGCGACGTCGATTTCGCCGAGGCGGTGAAGGTCGCGGGCGCCATCACCCCGGTCCCCGGCGGCGTCGGCCCGATGACCATCGCCTGCCTGCTCAAGAACACGCTGACGGCCTTCCACGCCCGGCGGGGTTAAAAACGCCGGGGGCTAAGGATCGCGCCCGAACGAAAAAGGAGCTGCAAACCTGCAGCTCCTTCGAAATCCCATGCCAGCCTCGAAACCGCGCCGAAGGCACGGCGCGGATTGCCGATCACATATGGATCGGGCGCTTGTCGACGGCGAGCGCTGCTTCCTTCACCGCCTCGGCCAGCGTCGGATGCGCATGGCAGGTGCGGGCGAGATCCTCGGCCGAACCGCCGAACTCCATCAGTACCGTGACCTCGGCGATCAGGTCGCCGGCATGCGGGCCGATGATGTGGCAGCCGAGCACGCGGTCGGTCGCAGCGTCGGCCAGCACCTTCACGAAGCCGTCGGTGTGGCGGATGGCGCGGGCGCGGCCATTGGCCGTGAACGGGAACTTGCCGATCTTGTAGGCGACGCCGGCCGCCTTCAGCTCTTCCTCGGTCTTGCCGATCGCCGCCACTTCCGGCGCCGTGTAAACGATGCCGGGAATGGCGTCGTAATTCACATGGCCGTGCTTGCCGGCGATGATCTCGGCGACCGCGACGCCCTCATCCTCGGCCTTGTGCGCCAGCATCGGCCCGCGCACCACGTCGCCGATCGCGTAGATGCCCGCGACATTGGTCTTGAAGTGGTCGTCGATGACGACGCGGCCACGGTCCGTCGCGACACCGGCCTTGTCGAGGCCGAGGCCATCGGTGTTCGGACGGCGGCCGATCGAGACCAGCACGATATCGGCGTTGAGCGTCCTGGCCTCGCCGCCGGCGGCGGGCTCGACGGTGACGGTCGCGCCGCCCTTCTTGGCCACGTCGACCTTGGTGACCTTGGAGCCGAGCTGGAAGGTGAAGCCCTGCTTCTCCAGGATGCGCTGGAACTGCTTGGCGACCTCGCCGTCCATGCCCGGCAGGATGCGGTCGAGGAACTCGACCACCGTGACCTTGGCGCCGAGGCGGGCCCAGACCGAGCCGATCTCGAGGCCGATCACGCCGGCACCGACCACGACCAGCTCCTTCGGAACGGAAGCGATCTCAAGCGCGCCGGTCGAGGTGACCACCGTCTTCTCGTCGATCTCGACGCCCGGCAGCGGCGCCGACTCCGACCCCGTCGCGATGACGATGTTCTTGGTCTCCAGCTCCTGCGTCTTGCCGTCCTCGGCGGTGACGACGACCTTGCCGGCGGCCGGGATCGAGGCCGTGCCGTGGAAGGCGTCGATCTTGTTCTTCTTGAGCAGGAAACCGACGCCGTTGACGTTGGCGTCGACAGTCTCCTGCTTGTGGGCCATCATTGCCTTGAGATCGAGCTTCGGCGTGCCGACGACGACGCCGAGCTTCTCGAAGGTGTGGCCGGCTTCCTCGAACATCTCGGAGGCGTGCAGCAGCGCCTTGGACGGGATGCAGCCGACATTCAGGCAGGTGCCGCCATGCGTCTTGCGCTTCTCGACCACCGCGACCTTGAGGCCGAGCTGGGCGGCACGGATGGCACAGACATAGCCCCCGGGGCCGGTTCCAATGACGACGAGATCGTAGGCCATGACGTCCTTCCGCTGATCCGCTGAGAGGCCGCGAGCGAACGCCGCGGCGGATGGCGGCCGGAATACATCGGTTCCGCATCAAGCGCTACGTCATTCATGCGTCGACAGCATGTCGCGGCGCTTGTCGCGGCTCACCTATGAGCGCTTACTGCGCACAATCGCGACAAAAGGAAGAAACGCCATTCGCTGAAGCGCAATGCAGGTGAGCCCACTGGAGGAGCACGCCGTCATGTGGAATCAGGTCTATGATCCATTCGGCAACAGCGCCCTGTCGACGCTCGCAGCCGTGCTACCCGTCGCCGTTCTGCTCGGTCTCATCGCCTCCAACGCCGTCAAGGCGCATATCGCCGCCGTCATCGCGCTCATCGTCGCCAATCTCGTCGCGATCTTTATCTTCACCATGCCGGCCGGCATGTCCTTGCGCGCCACCGTGCTCGGCGCCGTCACCGGCTTTTTCCCGATCGGCTGGATCGTCCTCAACGTCATCTTCCTGTACCGTCTGACGGTAGAGACAGGCGCCTTCAAGACTTTGCAGACCACGATCGGCGGCGTCACCGACGACCGGCGCATCCAGCTCCTGCTGATCGCTTTCGCCTTCGGTGCCTTCTTCGAGGGCGCGTCCGGCTTCGGCACACCGGTCGCCGTCACCGGTGCGATCCTGATAGGGCTCGGCTTCTCGCCGCTGGCCGCGTCCGGCCTCTCGCTCATCGCCAACACGGCGCCCGTCGCCTACGGCGCGCTGGGTACGCCGATCCAGGGCCTGAGCCAGGTCACCGGCATCGATCCCTTCCTGCTCGGCGCCATGGTCGGGCGGCAGCTGCCGTTCTTCTCCATGCTGGTGCCGTTCTGGCTGATCTGCGTCTTCGCCGGCTGGCGCGGCATGCTGCAGATCTGGCCGGCAGTCCTCGTCACCGGCGTTTCCTTCGCAGTCCCGCAATTCCTGATCTCGAACTTCATCAATCCCTGGATCGTCGATATCGGCGCCTCGCTCATCTCGATGGCCTGCCTGATCGGTTTCCTGAAAATCTGGAAGCCAAGGGAGGTCTGGATCTCACCCAAATTGCGCGGCCACGACGTCTCCGACGACGGCAGCCTGACGCCGCCCGCCGCCGCGGCGAGGCCGAGCTCGTCGCAAGTCTGGATGGCGCTGATGCCCTGGATCATCGTCTGCGTGATCCTGCTGATCTGGGGCACGGGCTGGTTCAAGAACGCGGTCAATCCCTGGGCGACCTGGAACTACGCCGTTCCCGATCTGCACAACATGATCAACAAGGTCGCGCCCGTCGCGGCCAAACCGACGCCAGAAGGAGCCATCTTCTCCTTCACCTGGCTCTCCTATACCGGCTCGGGCATGCTGATCGCGGCGATCCTCTCCGGCTTCGCCATGGGCTTCGGCCCCGGCAGGATGATCTCGGTCTATGGCAAGACGATCCGGCTCTGCGCCTACTCGCTGATCACCATCGCCGCCATGCTGGCGATCGGCACGCTGACACGGCTCTCCGGCATAGACGCCACGCTCGGCCTCGCCTTCGCCGGAACGGGGGTGTTGTATCCCTTCTTCGGCACACTGCTCGGCTGGCTGGGCGTCGCGCTGACGGGCTCCGACACCGCCTCGAACGTGCTCTTCGGCAATCTCCAGAGGGTCACCTCGGAGCAGCTCGGCCTCTCGCCGATCCTGATGGGCGCCGCGAACTCCTCCGGCGGCGTGATGGGCAAGATGATCGACGCCCAATCGATCGTCGTCGCCTCCACGGCGACCGGCTGGTTCGGCCACGAGGGCGTCATCCTGCGCTTCGTCTTCTGGCACTCCATCGCGCTGGCGAGCCTGGTCGGCGGCTTCGTGATGCTGCAGGCCTATGTCCATCCCTTCTCGGCGATGGTCGTGAAATAGCGTCGCGGGGCGCAGCCGCCATCGCCGCCGCGCGCCGTCCGTTCAGCCCAACAGGCGAGACAGCATCATGACGAGACCGACGAACGAGGCGACCCAGACGAGGGTGCGCAGCACCGGGACGCCGGCAGCGTAGAGCGCGACATACACGACCCGCGCGGCGAGATAGATCCAGGCACCCGTCGCGGCGCTGCCGCCGGCCTTGCCCGTGATCGTGAGCGCGAGCGCCAGCGCGACGAAGGCTGGATAGGTTTCGAGCAGATTGTCGAGCGCCCGCTTGAGACGCCGCGAGACGATATTCGGTTCGCGCGGCTCGTCGCGCGGGCTGACCAGATAGCCCGGTCCGAGATCGGCCGAGGTGCCCGCCTGTAGAACGACTTGCACGAGCAGGAGCACCACGCTCCAGCCGAGAACGGTGATTTCAGTGGTCATGGGAAGTGCTGTCATGGCTCCCTCCAGCCTGGAGAAGAGGAGGATGACAGCTTGTCCGGCTGAGGCCAATCCGGCCGGCGAAGCAAAGGCTCGGTATCGGCTATAGCGGCGCGTTGAAGGCCCAGACATGGCCGAAGGGATCGCGCAGGCGGCCATAGCGGGCGCCCCAGAACACGTCGCTCGCCGGCATGAACACGTCGGCGCCGGCGGCCTCGGCTTTCGCGAGGGCAGCGTCGACATCAGCCGGCGCGGGCAGGTTGATGCTGATGGCGACGCCCGTGCCCTTCAGGCTCGTCGGCGCCGTGACATGGCCGCCGAATTCGGGGAACTCGTCATGCAGCATGATCTCGCCGCCAAACAGGGCGAGATTGGCATGCATCACCCTGACGCCGTCCTCGGCCAACGCCTTGAAGGTGCATTCGGCACCAAAAGCCTTCTCGTAGAAGGCGATCGCGTCAGCACCGCCCCTGACGCAAAGATGTGGCTGGATCGATGGAGGATTGGGTCCGAAAGCCATGTGCCGTCCCCTGCCCGGGCTGAACGATCAGATCAGATCGTACATCACAACGCATCACCCCAACGATCGATGCAGCCGCGCAAACCGTGACAGCCCCATTGGTACGAGGGCTGCGAGGCCAATGATGTCAGCATACACGATCTTCGTGATGGCGGGTCCATAGCCACCGACCATCAGCGCGATCACGATGAAGCTCGCCATGCTTGCCGCGGCAGCAAGTCCCACCGCACCGCGCAGCCCGGGACGGACCACCGCCGCAAGCAGCAGCAGGCCCAGAATCCCGAACAGAACCGCGCGATGTCGCAGCAGTATCTCAAGATCGGGCGAGGTGATCTCGAAACCATAGAGAGAGCGCAGCCAGTCGACACCGGCTGCGCCCATGACAGGTAGCAGATTGACGATCCCGGCCAGGGCAAGACCGCCGGAGACGAGCTTTGCCGGGATCATCATGTTGGCCGGTCTCAGAGATCCAGCACGAGGCGCGCCGGGTCTTCCAGGCCTTCCTTGACGCGGACGAGGAAGGTCACCGCTTCCTTGCCGTCGATGATGCGGTGGTCGTAGCTCACAGCCAGATACATCATCGGGCGGATCTCGATCTTGCCGCCCACGACGACCGGACGCTCCTGGATCTTGTGCATGCCCAGGATCGCCGATTGCGGCGCGTTCAGGATCGGAGTCGACATCAGCGAGCCGTAGACGCCGCCGTTCGAGATAGTGAAGGTGCCGCCCTGCATCTCCTCGATCTTGAGCTGGCCGTCGCGGGCCTTCTTGCCGAACTCGCCGATCTTCTTCTCGACACCGGCGATCGACAGCATGTCCGCATCGCGCACCACCGGAACCACCAGGCCCTTCTCGGTGCCGACCGCGACGCCGATGTGGTAGTAATTCTTGTAGATGATGTCGGTGCCGTCGATCTCGGCATTCACCGCCGGGATCTCCTTCAGCGCCTGGACGCAGGCCTTCACGAAGAAACCCATGAAGCCGAGCTTCACGCCGTGCTTCTTCTCGAACACGTCCTTGTACTGGTTGCGCAGCGCCATGACGTTGGTCATGTCGACCTCGTTGAAGGTCGTCAGCATCGCGGCGTTGGACTGTGCTTCCTTGAGGCGGCGCGCGATGGTCTGGCGCAGCTTCGTCATCTTGACGCGCTCTTCGCGCGAGGCGTCGTCCGGCGCCGACGGAGCGCGGACCTGAACCGGGGCGGGAGCCGCCGCAGGCGCAGCGCCGACGCCGGTCGCGATCGCTGCGAGCATGTCGCCCTTGGTGACGCGGCCATCCTTGCCCGAAGCCAGGACCGACGAGGCGTTGATGCCGCTCTCGGCGGCGAGGCGGGCCACAGCCGGGCCGGAATCCGCAGCCTTGGTCGCAGCCGCCTTCGGAGCC
The DNA here is from genome assembly GCF_056395345.1 of Allobosea sp. 10L422. NCBI lineage: Bacteria > Pseudomonadati > Pseudomonadota > Alphaproteobacteria > Hyphomicrobiales > Alloboseaceae > Allobosea > Allobosea sp. 10L422. Next base: position 108,735 of record NZ_JBFTJI010000009.1, on the reverse strand, counting down.
TCGGCGGCCGGTGCAGCGGCGGGCTTGGCCTCCGCCTTCGGAGCGGGCGCCGCAGCGGCGGCAGCGCCGCCATCGGCGATCGAGCCGAGCAGCGCGTTGACGCCGACCGTCTCGCCTTCCTTGGCGACGATCTCGCCGAGCACGCCGGCGGCCGGGGCATTGACCTCCAGCGTCACCTTGTCGGTTTCCAGCTCGACGAGAGGCTCGTCGGCCTTCACCGCCTCGCCCGGCTTCTTGAACCACTTGCCGATCGTGGCCTCGGAAACGGATTCGCCGAGGGTGGGTACGCGGATTTCGGTCGCCATGTCAGGCCTCTGTTGTCTCGTTCTCTGGCGGTCGGTTCGGCACCGGCTGAAGCCCGGGAGCGGCCTTCAGGCGCCGATGCGGCATCGAACCCGGTAACACCGAAGCGGTGTCGCCGGGGGTTGATCAGGCCGCGAAGGCCTCGTCGAGGAAAGCGTTGAGCTGCGCGGTGTGCTTCGACATCAGGCCGGTCGCGGTCGCGGCCGAGGCCGGGCGGCCGACATAGCGCGGCCGCTTCGACTTGGAGCCGGCATGGCCGAGGACCCATTCGAGATAGGGCTCGACGAAGGTCCAGGAGCCCATATTCTTCGGCTCCTCCTGACACCAGACCACGTCGGCGGCTTTGAAGCGTGCGAGCTCCTGCGCCAGCGTCTTCAGCGGGAACGGATAGAGCTGCTCGACGCGCATCAGATAGACGTCGTCGACACCCCGCTTCTCGCGCTCCTCCAGCAGATCGTAATAGACCTTGCCGGTGCAGAGCACGACTCGGCGGATCTTCGAGTCCTTGACCAGCTTGGTGGTCGACTTGCCGCGCTCGGCGTCATCATGCAGCACGCGGTGGAAGGTCGAGCCTTCGGCCAGTTCACCGAGGTCGGAGACGCAGCGCTTGTGGCGCAGCAGCGACTTCGGCGTCATCAGGATCAGCGGCTTGCGGAAGTCGCGCTTCAGCTGACGGCGCAGGATGTGGAAGTAGCTCGCCGGCGTCGAGCAGTTCGCGACCTGCATGTTGTCCTCGGCGCACATCTGCAGGAAGCGCTCGAGGCGGGCGGAGGAATGCTCCGGCCCCTGGCCCTCATAGCCATGCGGCAGCAGGCAGACGAGGCCGGACATGCGCAGCCACTTGCGCTCGCCCGAGGAGATGAACTGGTCGAACACCACCTGCGCACCATTGGCGAAGTCGCCGAACTGCGCCTCCCACATCGTCAGCGCGTTCGGCTCCGACAGGGTGTAGCCGTATTCGAAGCCGAGCACCGCCTCTTCCGAGAGCATCGAGTTGATGACCTCGTAGCGGGCCTGCTCCTCGCGGATATGGTTCAGCGAGGTGTGGCGCGCCTCGGTTTCCTGGTCGATCAGGACGGAGTGGCGCTGCGAGAAGGTGCCGCGCTCGCAATCCTGCCCGGAGAGGCGGACCGGGTTGCCGTCGAGCAGCAGCGAACCGAAGGCCAGCGCCTCGGCGGTCGCCCAGTCGATGCCCTCGCCCGCCTCGACCGCCTTCTTGCGGTTGTCGAGGAAGCGCTGGATCGTGCGATGCACGTTGAAGCCGGCCGGAACCGCCGTGATCTTCTCGGTGATCTCCTTGAGCACCGCCGCCGGCACGCCGGTGGCGCCGCGGCGCGGATCGTCCTCATCGGCGCGGATCGCCTTCATGCCGGCCCAGCGACCATCGAGCCAGTCGGCCTTGTTCGGCTTGAAGGCTTGCCCGGCGTCGAACTCGACCTCGAGCTTGGCCTTCCAGGCCGCGCGCATCTCGTCGAGCTCGCCGGCGTTGATGACGCCCTCGGCCTCGAGCTTGGCGGCGTAGAGTTCCAGCGTGGTCTTGTGACCGCGGATCTTGCGGTACATCAGCGGCTGGGTGAAGCCCGGCTCGTCGCCCTCGTTATGGCCGAAGCGGCGATAGCAGAACATGTCGATCACGACCGGCTTGTGGAATTTCTGCCGGAATTCGATCGCGACCTTGGCGGCGAAGACCACCGCTTCCGGGTCGTCGCCGTTCACATGGAAGACCGGCGCCTCGACCATCTTCGCCACATCCGACGGATAGGGCGAGGAGCGCGAATAGCGCGGATAGGTGGTGAAGCCGATCTGGTTGTTGATGATGAAGTGCAGCGAGCCGCCGGTGCGATGGCCCTTCAGGCCCGACAGACCCAGGCACTCCGCCACGACGCCCTGGCCGGCGAAGGCCGCGTCGCCATGGATCAGCAGCGGCAGCACCTTCGAACGCTCGACGATGTCGCCGAATTGATCCTGCTTGGCGCGCACCTTGCCGAGCACGACGGGGTCGACGATCTCGAGATGCGAAGGGTTGGCGGTCAGCGAGACATGGACGTTGTTGCCGTCGAACTCGCGGTCGCTGGAGGCACCGAGATGGTACTTCACGTCGCCCGAGCCCTCGACGTCATCAGGCGCGAAGGAACCGCCCTTGAACTCGTGGAAGAGCGCGCGGTGCGGCTTGCCGAGCACCTGGGTCAGCACGTTGAGGCGGCCGCGATGGGCCATGCCGAAGACGATGTCGCGCACGCCGAGCGCGCCGCCGCGCTTGATGATCTGCTCCAGCGCCGGAACGAGCGCCTCGCCGCCGTCGAGACCGAAGCGCTTGGTGCCGGTGAACTTGAGGTCGAGAAACTTCTCGAAACCCTCGGTCTCGACCAGCTTGTTGACGATCGCCTTCTTGCCTTCCTTGGTGAAGGCGATCTCCTTGTCCGGCCCCTCGATCCGCTCCTGCAGCCAGGCCTTCTGCTCAGGGTCGGAGATGTGCATGAACTCGATGCCGACCGTGCCGCAATAGGTCCGCTGCAGCACCGCGACCATCTCACGGACGGTGGCGAACTCCATGCCGAGGACGTTGTCGATGAAGATCTTGCGGTCGAGATCGGCCTCGCCGAAGCCGAAGGCGGTCGGCGACAGCTCTTCGCGATCGTTGCGGCTCTCGATGCCAAGCGGGTCGAGCTTGGCATGGAGATGGCCGCGCATGCGATAGGCGCGGATCAACATGATCGCGCGCACGGAATCGCGGGTCGCCTGCTGGACATCGGCCGGCGAGAGCACCGTTCCGGCGGCCTTTGCCTTGGCGCCGAGCTTGTCGGAGACGACCTTCTCGACCACGGCCCAGTTGCCGTCGAGCGCCGAGATCAGCTCGCCATTGGCGACGACCGGCCAGTTCGGCTTCTTCCAGGAGGCGCCCTTGGCGTTCTCCAGCACCGACTGCTTGTCGTCCTGCAGCGCGCCGAAGAAGCTCTGCCACTGCTCGTCGACCGACTTGGGGTCGGCCTCGTAGCGGGCGTAGAGGTCCTCGATATAGGCCGCGTTGCCGCCGTAGAGGAACCCGGTCTGTGCGAGAGCCTCGTTGATATCCTGGCGAGCCATGATGCTCCTGCCTTCCTTCACCGCTTGCGACATGTCCGAACCCTTGCCCGGACATCCATTAATTTGCCGTCATGGTCGGCCTTGAGCCGACCATCTCATGCCGTTTTGCCGTCGCCTCCTCCGGGACGAGATGGTCGGGTCAAGCCCGACCATGACGTGCGCCGGCGAGGGTCCAGGGGCTCAGCCCTTCAACACCTCGACCAAGGTCTTTCCAAGGCGCGCCGGGGAGGGCGACACCCGGATGCCGGCCGCTTCCATCGCCGCGATCTTGTCCTCGGCGCCGCCCTTGCCGCCCGAGATGATCGCGCCGGCATGACCCATGCGGCGGCCGGGAGGAGCCGTGCGGCCGGCGATGAAGCCGACCATCGGCTTCTTGCGGCCGCGCTTCGCCTCGTCCTTGATGAACTGGGCCGCGTCCTCTTCGGCCGAGCCACCGATCTCGCCAATCATGACGATCGACTCGGTCTTGTCGTCGGCCAGGAACATCTCGAGCATGTCGATGAACTCGGTGCCCTTGACCGGGTCGCCGCCGATGCCGACCGCGGTCGTCTGACCGAGGCCCTCGCGGGTGGTCTGGAACACCGCCTCATAGGTCAGCGTGCCCGACCGCGAGACGATGCCCACCGAGCCGGGCTTGAAGATGTTGGCCGGCATGATGCCGATCTTCGACTCGCCCGCCGTGACGACGCCCGGGCAGTTCGGCCCGATCAGCCGCGACTTCGAGCCCGAGAGCGAGCGCTTGACCTTGACCATGTCGAGCACCGGGATGCCCTCGGTGATGCAGATGATCAGCGGGATCTCGGCGTCGATCGCCTCGCAGATCGCGTCCGCGGCGCCCGGGGGCGGAACGTAGACGACGGAGGCGGTGGCGCCGGTCTTGTCGCGGGCCTCGGCGACCGTGTCGAAGACGGGCAGGCCGAGATGAACCGAGCCGCCCTTACCCGGCGAGGTGCCGCCGACCATCTGCGTGCCGTAGGCGATCGCCTGCTCGGAGTGGAAGGTCCCGTTCTTGCCGGTGAAGCCCTGGGTGATGACCTTGGTGTTCTTGTCGATCAGGATGGACATGTCTGCTCCTCAGGCCTTCTTGACCGCGGCGACGATCTTCTGCGCGGCGTCGTCGAGGTCATCAGCGGGAATGACGTTGAGGCCGGAGTCGCGGATGATCGTCTTGCCTTCCTCGACATTCGTGCCTTCGAGGCGCACGACCAGCGGAACCTGAAGGCCGACCGCCTTCACCGCGGCGATGACGCCGCGCGCGATGACGTCGCACTTCATGATGCCACCGAAGATGTTGACCAGGATGCCCTTCACCTTCGGATCGGCGGTGATGATCTTGAACGCCGCCGTCACCTTCTCTTCCGAGGCGCCGCCGCCAACGTCCAGGAAGTTCGCCGGGCTTTCCCCATAGAGCTGGATGATGTCGAGCGTCGCCATGGCGAGGCCGGCGCCGTTGACCATGCAGCCGATCGTGCCGTCGAGCGCGATATAGGCGAGGTCGTACTTCGAGGCCTCGATCTCCTTCTCATCCTCTTCCGTGATGTCGCGCAGGGCAACGATCTCGGGATGGCGGTAGAGCGAGTTGGAGTCGAACGAGATCTTGGCGTCGAGGCACTTGATCTGGCCCTGCGTCGTCACGATCAGCGGGTTGATCTCCAGCATGTCCATGTCCTTGGCGATGAACGCCGCATAGATCTGGCTGAGAACGGTGCCGGCCTGCTTGGCGAGGTCGCCGGAGAGGCCGAGGATGCGGGCCATGGAGCGGCCGTGATGCGGCATGATCCCGGTCGCGGGATCGACCGAGAAGGTCTCGATCTTCTCGGGCGTGTCATGAGCGACAGCCTCGATGTCCATGCCGCCTTCGGTCGAGATGACGAAGGCAACGCGCGAGGTCTCGCGGTCGACCAGCGCCGAGAGGTAGAACTCCTTCTCGATGTCCGAGCCGTCCTCGATATAGAGGCGGTTGACCTGCTTGCCGGTCTCGCCGGTCTGCGCGGTCACCAGCGTGTTGCCGAGCATTTCCTTGGCGTGGGACTCGACCTCTTCGACCGACTTGGCCAGGCGCACGCCGCCCTTGGCTTCGGCGGGCAGTTCCTTGAACTTGCCCTTGCCGCGGCCACCGGCGTGGATCTGCGACTTCACCACGTAAAGCGGCCCCGGCAGCTTCTTGGCGGCCTCGACCGCCTCCGCCACCGACAGTGCCGGGAAGCCGGCCGAAACGGGCGCGCCGAACTCCTTGAGGATGGCTTTGCCCTGGTATTCGTGGATATTCATCCGGTAGCTCCTGACTGGGCTTTGGAAAATGAAGGGCCGGAACCGGGCACCGTACCCCATCGGATCGAAGACGGCGAAACCCCGGCGCGAGCGCCTCTCGCGGCCGATTGCGTGGCCGAGGATTTCGATGATAGGACGGAACAATCAGACTGAAGATCTGACTGGAGGATCAACCTATGCCGATGTCGTATTCCTGCATCAACATCGATTCCGTTCGCTCCGCGCGCACCGAGCGAGAACCCTACAACTACTTGGTCGCCGGCAACGTCATCTTGCCGGGCGCTGTCGACAGCTTGCGCAGCGATTTCCCCGACATCCGTGAATCGGGCTACCATCCCGAGGAAGATCTCGACCGGCATGGCGCCTTCGCGAAACTCCTCGAAGAGATGAAGGGCCGGGAGATGTCCGAGATCGTCTCCGAGAAGCTCGACATCGACCTCGTCGACAAGCCGAAGATGATCACGATCCGCAAGGTCTCCGCCGCGAAGGATGGACGCATCCACACCGACAGCGAATCGAAGATCGCGACCCTGCTGGTCTACCTCAACGACGCCTGGCAGGACTCGCCCGCCGGACGCCTGCGGGTGCTCTACAACGGCACCGACTTCGAGAACATGAAGGAGGAGATCAGCCCGGTCACCGGCTCGCTCTTCGCGTTCCGTCGCGCGGACAACTCCTGGCACGGGCACACATCCTTCGTCGGCGAGCGGCGCGTCGTCCAGATGACCTGGCTCCGGAGCCAGGCCGACGTCGAGCGCAAGAAGAGCCGCGGCTCCTTCACCCACATGGTCAAGAAGGTGCTGCACCTCGGGTGACGGCCGCAGCCGTCCCCCGATAGTCTGCTGCCTATGTGCCTGCGCCCGGCGCATCGCTCGCCTTAGCCGGCCAGCGACGCGTCGACGCCCTTGCAGGCGTCGACCAGGCCCTGCACCGAGGCGACCGACTTCGCCAGCATCTCCTTCTCGGCGCCATTGAGGCGGATCTTCACGACCCGTTCGACACCCTTGGCGCCGATGACCACCGGCACGCCGACGAACATGTCCTTCACGCCGTACTGGCCCTTGAGATAGGCCGCGGCCGGCAGGACGCGCTTCTGATCCTTGAGGTAGCTCTCCGCCATCGCGATGGCGGAAGCCGCCGGCGCATAGAAGGCCGAGCCGGTCTTGAGCAGGTTGACGATCTCGCCGCCGCCCTTGCGGGTGCGCTCGACGATGGCGTCCAGCTTCTCCTGCGTCGTCCACTTCATCTTGACGAGGTCCGGCAGCGGGATGCCGGCGACGCCGGAGTAGCGGACCAGCGGCACCATGTCGTCGCCATGGCCGCCGAGCACGAAGGCCGAGACGTCCTTGACCGAAACCTGGAACTCCTCGGCGAGGAAGTGGCGGAAGCGGGCGGAGTCGAGCACGCCGGCCATGCCGCAGATCATGTTCGGCTTGATGCCCGAGAACTTCTGGAGCGCCCAGACCATGGCGTCGAGGGGGTTGGTGATGCAGATCACGAAGGCCTTCGGCGCGTACTGCTTGATGCCCTCGCCGACCGACTTCATCACCTTGAGGTTGATGCCGATCAGGTCGTCGCGGCTCATGCCGGGCTTGCGCGGCACGCCGGCGGTGACGATCACGACGTCGGCGCCCTTGATGTCCTCATAGGAGTTCGTGCCCTTGTAGCCGGCGTCGAAGCCGTCGACTGGAGCGGACTCGGCGATATCGAGGCCCTTGCCCTGCGGGATGCCCTCGGCGATGTCGAACAGGACGACGTCCCCCAGTTCCTTGAGGCCGGCGAGGTGGGCGAGCGTGCCACCGATCTGGCCGGAGCCGATGAGGGCGATCTTCTTACGGGCCATTGCCTAGTCCTTTTGTTTCTGGCGCTACCATCGAGACCGGCCGCTGCCGGCTTCGACATCCACAATGCCTTGGCTCTGCGACTGGCCGGCGGGCCGGCCGAAGCGTGCGTTCCTTTGGCCCAAACCGGGCTTTTGCCGCAACCCTTGCCCAAAAAGCGGCTTTTCTCGGGCATTGCAGGCAGACCGGACGGTAGCGCAGCGCCAAGCTCGATTTTTCAAAGACTTATCGGAGAAGGCTTCGCGCACTCGGTTCCATTTGGGACAAAGACCATAAGTTACAACTTACTTATATTGTAATTCGTAACAAAATTATTCACACGATCCCGCTGCCGAGCACCCGCAGGATCACCCGGATCAGGGTGGACAGCCGCGTATCCACCGAGGCCTGCGGCACGTCGGCTTCCAGCGCCAGCGAGGCGGGGTGAATGAAGCGGTTCGTCGCGTCGATGACGAAGGCGACGGCGCGCTCGCGGTCCCGCGGCTCGAAGACGCCCGTCGCGACCCCCTCGTCGACGACGCGCTCGAACAGGGCCCTCACCCGCGTGCGGTTGCGCCGGCTGATGGCATGACGCTTGGCGACCGCAAGCGACAGCGCCGCAAAGAGATGCGGGTCCTCCTGCAACAGGTCGCGATTGGCCTTGGCCAGCGCCAGGATCAGCCGTTCGAGCTTGTCGTCGGCCGGGTCGGGGCCGTCGGCGACGTCGGCGAGTCTGCGCTCGGTCGCCTTCAGCCAGACATCGACGACGGCATCGATCAGCGCCACGCGGGAGGGAAAGTAGCGGTAGACATTGGCATGGGTCATGCCCGCCTCTTCCGCCACGGCGACGACGGTGAAGCGCTTCAGCCCGAACTTGCGCAGATGCTCGCTGGCGACCGAAAGGATGCGGGTCTCGCTCGGTTCGCGCTGGGGCATGTTCAGGTCTCTACCAGCCCGGTGGTGTCGCCGCTCGCCGCCGAGTCCGGCCTGCCATGCGGGAGGGCCAGATAATCCTCCGAGCGCATCTCGATCAGCCGCGAGACCGTGCGGTCGAACTCGAAGGCCTCGCGCCCCTGCCTCGCATGGTAGAGTTCATGCGGCTCGGCCGCTGCCGAAGCGACGAGCTTCACATGGTGCTCATAGAGCGTGTCGATCAGGATGATGAAGCGCTTGGCCTCGTTGCGCCGATCGAAATTGAGGATCGGAATATCGTCGAGTACCAGCGTGTGGAAGCGCTGCGCCAGCGCGATGTAGTCGGAGGCGCCATAGGCCTGACTGCACAGATCGCCGAAACCCGCCCGGGCTACGCCACCCGCCGCCTGCGGCAGGACAAGCTCGTGGCCTTGCACGGGGAGCGCCGTCCGGTGCCCTTGCGCCACGCCCGAGAGCGCCTTGAAGGCCGCATCGAGGGCGGCCCTGGCCTTCGCATCGGCGGGCACATGGTAGACCGGCGCGCCGCCGAGCTTCTCCAGCCGGAAATCCGTGCGCGAATCGAGTTTGAGCACCTCGACCTTGGTCTGCAGCAGCGCGATGAACGGTAGGAAGAGCGCCCGGTTGAGGCCGCCCTCATAGAGCCGCGACGGCTCGACATTCGATGTCGCGACCACGACGATCCCGGCTGCGAACAGCGCCGTGAACAGGCGCCCGAGGATCATCGCATCGGCAATGTCGGTGACCGTGAACTCGTCGAAGCAGAGCAGATAGGCGTCATCAGCGAGATCGGCGGCAACCGGCGCGATCGGATCGGAATCCTTGACCTCGCCGCTCTTGATCTTCTGTCGGTAGGCGTTGATGCGAACGTGAACGTCGGCGAGGAATTCGTGGAAATGCACCCGGCGCTTGCGCTTCACCGGCGCGGCCTCGAAGAACATGTCCATCAGCATGGTCTTGCCGCGGCCGACCGAGCCCCAGATATAGAGCCCCTTCGGCGCCTGCGCAGTATCCGGCTTCTTGCCGAAGAGCCACCCCAGCGCGCTGCCCTTGCGGGCGAGGCGGCGGGCGGCAAGCGTCTCCGTCAGCGCCTCCAGCTTCTTCACCGCCGCCACCTGCGCCGGATCGCGCTCGATGGCGCCCGCCTCGACCAGGGCGGCGTAACGGTCGGTGATCGAGGCTGACATGGCGGCGTGCGGGGAGCGATCCAGGATAGACCTGACCGGGTTACGGCAGCGCGGCCGCCCGGGCAAGCCCATCCGATGCCAGGCGAGGATGAGCCGGCGGGGCGGCCGATACGAAAATCCCGGCGCGGGCGGACCCGGCCGGGATGATTGTCGTCGAGATCGCCAGAGCTGCTGCGCCCCCGATCAAAAGGCGGCTTACTCGCCCTTGTTGACCGTGATCGGCTTGATCGCGTTGTCGGGCAGACCGTACTTCTGGATCAGCGCGTCATAGGTGCCGTTCGCCTGCAGGCGGTCCAGCGCCGCCTTGACGGCGTCGCGCAGCTGCGTGCCCTCAGCCGTCTTGGCGAAGGGAATGCCGGCGAGCGAGTGGGTGAAGGGCTTGCCCAGCGGGATATAGGTGTTGGGCTCGAGCTTCTGGAAATGGCTCATCGTTTCGCTGCCCTGGACGCCGCCCTGCAGGCGCTGCGTCTTGAGCTGGGTGCGGGCGTCGACCGAGCCTTCGGTGCCGACCACGTTGATCGCCGGCTTGCCCTTGGCGACGCAGTTCGCCTCGCTCCACTCGCCGATCTGGCGCGGCCAGTTGGTCGAGCGGCTGGCGCCGACGCTCTTGCCGCAAAGGTCTTCCGGGGTCTTGATCGTGTCCTTGAAGGCCGTGACCGTGTAGAATTGCGCGCCGGAATCCATGTAATCGACGAAATCGGCGCTTTCGCGCCGCGCCGGCAGGTCGCTCATCCCAGCCATCACCGCATCGACGCGGCCGGTCTGCAGCGAGGGCAGCATCTGGGCGAAGGCGGTCTCCTGCCACTCGACCTTGACGCCGAGCTCCTTGGCGATGGCCTCGCCCAGCTCGATGTCGAAGCCGGCGAGCTGGTTGGTCGCCACGTCCTTGTAGGCGATCGGCGGATAGTTCGGCTGGGTCGCAATCACGATCTTGCCGGCGGTCTTGATGCGGTCCGGCAGGGCCTGGGCCTGCGCGGCGAGCGCGGTGCCGGCGAGCAGGGCCGCGGCAATGGTCAAACGAAGCATGGGTCTCTCCCTCTAGTGAACTGTTTCCGCAGCCGTCACTTCAGGACGGCGGCGATGAAGTCGCGCGTGCGCGCCTGCTTGGGCGCGACGAGAACGGTCTGTGGCGGACCCTGCTCGACGATCTCGCCCTTGTCCATGAAGACGACGTCGCCTGCCACCTCGCGGGCGAAGCCGAGTTCATGCGTGACCACGATCATGGTCATGCCGGAGGCCGCGAGATCGCGCATCACGCCCAGCACCTCGCCGACGAGCTCGGGGTCGAGCGCCGAGGTCGGCTCGTCGAACAGCATCAGCTTCGGCTTCATCGCCAGGGCGCGGGCGATGGCGATGCGCTGCTGCTGCCCGCCCGAAAGCTCGCTCGGATAGGAATCGCGCTTCTCGGCGAGCCCGACCCGCTCCAGCAGCGCCGTCGCTTCGGCGACGATCTCCTTGCGCGGCCGCTTCAGCACGGTCAGCGGCCCCTCGATGATGTTCTGCAGCGCGGTCATGTGGTTGAACAGGTTGAAGCGCTGGAAGACCATGCCGGTGACGAGGCGCTGGCGCGCGATCTCGACATCGTTCAGCTCGTGCAGCTCGTCGCCGACGCGGCGATAGCCGATCAGCTCGCCATCGACGCGGATCGCGCCCTGATCGATCTTCTCGAGCTGGTTGATGCAGCGCAGCAGCGTCGATTTGCCCGATCCCGACGGCCCGATGATGCACTGGACCATGCCGGGCTCGATCGAGAGCGAGACGTCGTTCAGCGCCTTCAACTCGCCGAAGAACTTGCTGACGTTCGCGATCGTGACGATCGCGTTGTCGCTCATGGCCGTGTTCGCCGTCGCGTTCATGCCGATTGCTCCTGCACCGCCGCGCGCTTGGTGCGCCGCCCTCCCCGCCCCTTCGAGAAGTGACGTTCGAGGAAATACTGTCCGATCTGCAGCAGCGTCACCACGAGCAGATACCAGCCGGCAGCGACGATCAGCAGCTCGATGACCCGGGCATTGGCATAGTAGATCGTCTGCGCATTGCGCAGGATCTCGGCGTACTGGATCACGCTCGCCACCGAGGTCAGCTTGACCATGCTGATCACCTCGTTGCCGACCGGCGGGATGATGACGCGCATCGCCTGCGGCAGCACGATCCGGCGCAGCGTCGTCAGCCGGGTCATGCCGATCGCCTTGGCGGCCTCGGTCTGCCCCTGGTCGACGGAGAGGATGCCGCCGCGCACCACCTCCGCCGTATAGGCGCCCTGGTTCATGCCGAGCCCGAGCAGCGTCGCCATGAACGGCCCGATGATGTCGATGGTGCGCCAGGAGAACAGGCCGGGGATGCCGATGGTCGGGAAGACCAGCGCCAGATTGAACCAGATCAGGAGCTGCAGCAGCAGCGGCGTGCCGCGGAAGAACCAGATATAGAACAGCGCCACGCTGCGCAGCACCGGGTTCGGCGACATGTACATGATGGCGAAGATCACGCCGAGCACGACGCCGAGCGTCATCGCACAGACCGTCATGATCAGCGTGTTGCCGAGGCCGGCGATGATGGCGGGCGCGGTGAAGAACTGCCGGACCACCGGCCAGGCGATGTCGCCCTCGACGAAGGCCATCACCAGCCAGGCGAGGATGGCGAGGATGATCGCCGAGGCGACCCAGCGCCCGTAGAAACGCCGCGGCACGATCCTGAGATGCGAGACCTGGGCGAGATCGCGGCTGCTGATCGGCGAAGTGGCGGCGCTCATCGGCCCGTCTCCCGGCTCCAGGTTTCGAGGGCGGCGAGCTTGCCGCGGAAGCGGTCGATCTGCTCGCGCACGCGGTCGGGCGCCGTGCCGCCATGGCCGCTGCGCGCAGCGACCGCGGCATCGAGCGTCAGATGGTCGAGCACGCCGGCATCGAGGCGCGGATCGACCGCCCTGAGATCGACAGCGTCGAGCGACTCCAGCTCCCGGCCCAATTCCTCGCAATAGCGCACCAGCGCCCCCGTGATCTCATGCGCCTCGGCGAAAGGCACGCCGTTGCGGGCGAGATAGTCAGCCACCTCGGTCGCCAGCGCAAAGCCGGAACCGGCCTGCGCGCGCATCGTCCTGGCATCGGCGCTCATGCTGGCGATCAGCCCGGCGAAGGCCGGCAGCACCTCTTCCAGCACGTCGACGGCGTCGAAGGCGGCGCGCTTGTCCTCGGCGAGATCGCGGTTATAGGAAAGCGGCAGCCCCTTCAACGCCCCGAGCATGGCGACGAGGTCGCCGGTCAGCCGTGCCGCCCGGCCGCGCGAGATTTCCGCGATGTCCGGGTTCTTCTTCTGCGGCATGATCGAGGAACCGGTGGCGAAGGCGTCGTCCAACGTCACCCAGGCGAATTGCCTGGAGGCCCAGAGCGTCACCTCCTCGGCGAGACGCGACAGGTTGGTCGTCAGCATGGCCGCGACGAACAGGAACTCCGCGACATGGTCGCGCGCGCCGACCGCGTCGACCGAGTTCTCGAACGGCCCGTCATAGCCGAGCGCCTTGGCGCTGAGTTCGGGATTGAGCGTGATCGCGGAACCGGCAAGCGCCGCCGCCCCGAGCGGAGATTGGCCGGAGCGCTTCTCCCAGTCGGTCAGGCGCGAGGCGTCGCGCATCAGCACCTGGCCATGCGCCATCAGCCAATGGCCGAAGGTCACCGGCTGCGCGCTCTGGAGATGCGTGAAGCCGGGGCTGACCGAGGCCGCATGCAGCTCGGCCTGGTCGGCGATCGCGGTCAACAGCTCGGCCAGCATGCCCGCCAGCGATCGCGACTTGGCCCGCAGATAGAGCTTGAGGTTGTTGGCGGCCTGGTCGTTGCGCGAGCGTCCGGCACGCAACTTGGCGCCGGTCGAGCCGATCCGCTCAGTCAGGATGCGCTCGATGAAGGTGTGAACGTCCTCGTCCTGCGGGCCGGGAGAGATCCGCCCCTCGACCGTATCCTGCGCGATCGCATCGAGCGCGGTCAGGATGGTGTCGAGCTCCTGCACCGTCAGCAGCCCGGCGCGCGCCAGTTCGGCCGCATGCGCCTTGCCGCCCGCGACATCCTGCGGCACCAGCCTCGCGTGCTCGCCGGCCGCGCTTGACAGCTTCATCAGCCGCGGATCCGGCGGCTTGCGGAAGCGTCCGCCCCACAGGCGGGTCGTCTGGTTCATGATGCTGGCTCCTCCCGTTAGGGAAGAATGACCTCTTGACCGAAAGCCCGGCAAACGAAACGATCTCCGCAGAGATAGTCTAAAAAGGAATACCCCATGGCCGCCGGCCGGGCTCCTCCGTCATCGACCGCGCTGCGGGCCTTCACCACGGTTGCGCGGCTGGGATCGACCGCCCGCGCCGCGCTGGTCGTCAACCTGACCCAGAGCGCCGTCTCGAAGCAGATCCTGTCGCTGGAGCACCATCTCGGCACCGTGCTGTTCGACCGTAGCCCGCTCGGCCTCAAGCTCACCGAGGCCGGAGCGATTTATCTGCCCTATGCCGAAGCCGCGCTGGAGCAGATGGAGCGAGGCGCCAGGCGCCTCGCCGAGCGCAGCGCCATTGCCCGGCCGATCCGCCTGCACATGATCGCGATCGCCGGTGAGCGCTGGCTGATGGCCCGCTTTCCCGCCTTCGCGGCGGCGCATCCCGGTGTCGACGTCCAGTTCACCAACTATGTGAGCGAGAGCGAGACCGAGGAGCCGGATATCGAGATCTCTCACGGCGTTCCCCCCTGGCCCGACAGGGAGGCCCACTATCTTTTCGGCCGCGATGTCGCCCTCGTCGCCGCGCCCGGCCTCGTCGAGCGCATGGGGGGCTTTCGCCGCCCCGCCGACATTCAGAAGATGACGCTGCTGCAGCACTTCCAGATGCCGACCTTCTGGGCCGARTTCACCGAGACSCAYGRCCTGCGSGGCGCGGTGCCTGAGCATACTGTGCGCTACGGCTACTATTCCGTCATCATCAGCGCCGCCGTGGCGGGGTTGGGGGTCGCGCTGACGCCGCGCTGTTACGTGGCGGACGAGTTGGCCTCGGGCGCGCTCGTCAACCCGCTCGGACTCGGCTTCACCAGCGCGACGGGCTGCTGGCTCATCCGCCCGTTGGGCCAGCCGCAACGCCCCGGCCTCGATGAATTCGTCGGCTGGCTACGCTCCGAAGCCGCGCGGTTCGATGCCGCCACCCGTGGATCCTCAGCCGCCTGATCATCGCGCGAAACTTCCGCTCTTGCCCCGCGTTGTCTGGATCAAGGAGGAGTCATGTTAACGATCCTGCCCGCCCCGGACCATGTCGGCGCCTACCGCCTGTCGCAGACGCTGACCAGCGACGATCTCGACGGGATCATGGCCGATATCGACGCGAAGCTCGCACGACACGAGAAAGTCGGCATCCTCGCCGACCTTACCGATTTCACCGATATGACCTTGGCTGCCGCCTGGAAGGATGCGCGCTACAGCCTAGGCAAGCTGTGGGAGCTGCAACGCTTCCCGCGTGAGGCGGTGATCACCGACAGGGGCTGGCTTGCCGCCTTCGTCGACCTGCTCAATCCGGCGATCCCCTTCGTGACTGTTCGCACCTTCAAGCCGGAGGAGTACGAGACCGCATTGACCTGGGCCGGCGACATCGAGGGCGGACCAAACGCCTGACCGACAGGAGGACGCCATGCTCGTCCACAAGCACAGATGGTCGGCCGATATCACCAGCCGGAGCAACGCGCTCGATTTCGAGAAAGCCGTGTTCACGCGTGGCGATCCGCGCCAGATCGCGCGCTCGCTGAAGCGGTCGGCCGAGCACAGCCGCCGGCGCAAATCGGGCCCCTATCGCTCGGCGATGTCGATGCTCACCTTCTACATCAACCGTGCCGGCCGGAAACTGCCGGCCGAGCGCCGCAGGACTCTGGAAGCGGCCAAGCACAGCTTGCGCCGCCTCTTCCACCGAGAGGGCTGAAGCGCCTGCCGTCACCCTTCAGGATCAACCTGAAGGCCGGTTCTCATGGCGCCCTGCCTCCCTTGCGCGCCGGATCATGCGAGTGGTGGCTGACAAGTTCGCCGCCGCCACCCGAAACGCGAGCGTGCCGCCGGTTGTCATCGGCAGGTGGTTTGCGGATGTCCGGCGGCTTCTTCGCGTTCTCATGGGATGAGCCGGGTCGCCGTGCCGGATGGTCTGCGGCGCCTTGGTCGAGGTCGACATTCGGCAACCTCTTCAACGATCCTGCTGCAGACCCTGATGGGTCGTGTTGATGCGGGTATTGCCCTGCTGGCCCTGCTGATCAGGCTGGCTCGGTCGGCGCTCGCCACCTCTGGCGCTGCGCAGATCGCGCTCGGCATGATCCGGCTCGCCCGGACCCTTGTCGCTTCGATTGGCCGGCGGGATGGGCGGCATCTTGCTCACGGCGACCTCCTCTGGCTCGCGTTGATTTTCACGATCAACGCGAGCGTGCGGGCAAGGTTCACGGCAAGTTGCGATGAAGAGCAGAGCTGCAGCGCCGCTCAGCTGCGCGCAAAGGTTTCGTCGAAGGCGTAACCGGCGCCGCGGACTGTCCGCAGCGGATCCTTGGTATTGGCCGGCGTGATCGCCTTGCGCAGCCGGCCCACATGAACGTCGACGGTGCGCTCATCGATATAGACGTCGCGGCCCCAGACGGCGTCGAGAAGCTGGGCGCGCGAATAGACGCGGCCGGGCGCCTGCATCAAGAACTCGAGCAGCCGGAACTCAGTCGGGCCGAGATGCAGCTCGCTGCCGGCACGGCGGACGCGCCGCGTCGTGCGGTCAAGTTCCAGATCCCCGGCGGCGAGCAGCCCCGCGACATGGCCCGGCTTGGCGCGGCGCAGCAGCGCCTGTATGCGCGCGATCAGCTCGGGCAGCGAAAAGGGCTTCACCACATAATCGTCCGCGCCAGTCGCGAGCCCGCGCACGCGTTCGGTCTCCTCGCCGCGCGCCGTCAGCATGATGATCGGCACGCGTTCGGTGTCGCGCCGCGAACGCAAGCGGCGGCAGAGTTCGATGCCAGAAAGGCCCGGCAGCATCCAGTCGAGCAGCACGAGATCAGGCGTGTGGTCGCGCAGATGCAGTTCGGCGTCATCCCCGCGCGCGACGCTGTCGACCTCGAAACCCTCGGCCTCGAGATTGTAGCGCAGCAGCAGGGTTAGCGGCTCCTCGTCCTCGACGATCAGGATGCGTGCGGCCATGATGATCTACTTCAGTTCCCGGTGATCGCCTCGACCTCGATATTGGTCGTGTCGAGCTTCGGCCGGTTCACGTCGAGCGAGTCGCCGGTGATGAGATAGTGAATCGTCTCGGCGATGTTGGTGGTGTGGTCGCCGATGCGCTCGATGTTCTTCGCGCAGAACAGGAGATGCGTGCAGAAGGTGATGTTGCGCGGATCCTCCATCATATAGGTCAGGAGCTCGCGGAACAGCGAGGTGTAGAGCGCATCGATCTCGTCGTCGCGGCGCCAGACGTCGAGCGCCTTCTGCTCGTTGCCGGCAGCGTAGGCGTCGAGAACGTCCTTGAGCTGCGCCTGCACCAGGCGGCTGATGTGCTCGAGCCCGACCACGGCGCGGTGCGGCGGCTGGAACTGGCCGGCGATGGCGACGGCGCGCTTGGCGATGTTCTTGGCGAGATCGCCGACGCGCTCGATATCGGCGGCGATGCGGATCGCCGAAATCAGCTCGCGCAGGTCGTTGGCGAGCGGCTGGCGCCGGGCGATGGTCAGTACCGCCTTTTCCTCGACGTCCCGCTGGAGGTTGTCGAGGCGCTGGTCGGCCGTGATGATCTTCTGGGCAAGGCCGGTGTCCCGGCGCACCAGCGCCACGGTCGAATCGCCGAGCATGCGCTCGGCCATGCCGCCCATTTCGGCGAGGCTGCGGCGGATGCCTTCGAGATCGGTATCGTAGGAGCGGACGATGTGGTCGGTCATGGGCGGCGTGTCCTCTAGATCATTAGCGCCGGTGCAGCGTCGTCGTTTTCAGGTCGGCATGCTCGACCCTCAGCCCTCATCCTCAGGAGCAAGCGAAGCTTGCGTCTCGAAGGATGCTCCGGTTGGTTCCGGAGCCTCCTGGACCATCCTTCGAGACGCCGCTCGCGCGGCTCCTCAGGATGAGGGCTGCTGGTTTGAAACCGGTCTTCAGCCGAACCGGCCGGTGACGTAGTCCTGCGTCTGCTTCTTGGCAGGGTTCATGAAGATGGTGTTGGTCGGCGCGAATTCGACGACCTCGCCCAGATACATGAAGGCGGTATACTGCGAGATGCGGGCCGCCTGCTGCATGTTGTGCGTGACGATGGCGATGGTGAAGTCGCTCTTCAGCTGCTCCAGCAGATCCTCGATCTTGCCGGTCGAGATCGGGTCGAGCGCCGAGGTCGGCTCGTCGAACAGGATCACTTCAGGCTTCTGCGCGATGGTGCGCGCGATGCACAGGCGCTGCTGCTGGCCGCCGGAGAGACCCATGCCGGAGCTCTTCAGCTTGTCCTTGACCTCGTCCCAGAGCGCGGCGCGGCGCAGAGCGCCTTCGACGCGGTCGTCGAGCTCGGACTTCGGCGGCTTCTCGTAGAGGCGGATGCCGAAGGCGACGTTGTCGTAGATCGACATCGGGAACGGCGTCGGCTTCTGGAACACCATGCCGACGCGCGAGCGCAGCTCGTTCACATCGACATCGTTCGAGATGATGTTGCGCCCGTCGAGCATGATCTCGCCGGTGGCCTTCTGCTCCGGATAGAGCGAGTAGATCCGGTTGAAGATGCGCAGCAGGGTCGACTTGCCGCAGCCCGACGGGCCGATCAGCGCGGTGACGTGCCGGTCGCGGAAATCGAGATTGATGTTCTTCAGCGCCTTGTGCTCGCCGTAGTAGAAATCGAGGTTCTTCACCGCGATCCGGACGGGCGCCTCGGCATCGAGCGTCTGCGGGGAGAGTTCAAGGGTCGAAAGCATCGACATGGTCCTCAAGGTCGGACGCGACCGGGTTGGATTCAAGTCTTATTTGCCGCCGGCGACAAAGCGGCGGGCAATGATCGAGAGCAGCAGGATCGAGACCGTGATGATCAGCGATCCCGCCCAGGCCAGTTGCTGCCAGTTCTCATAGGGAGCGGAGGCGAACTGGTAGATGGTGACGGGCAGGTTCGAGACGCCGCCGACCAAGGTCGGCGAGAACCAGAAATTGTTGTTCAGCGCGGTGAAGATCAGCGGCGCGGTCTCGCCGGCGATACGGGCGAGAGCCAGCAGGATACCGGTCACCATGCCGGCCTTGGCGGCGCGCCAGGTCACCGAGGTGATGACGACCGACGGCGGGGCGCCGAGGGCCGAGCCGGCTTCGCGCAGCGGGCCGGGCACGAGGTTCAGCATGTCCTCGGTGGTGCGCACGATGACCGGGATCGCGATGATGCCGAGCGCGACGCCGCCGGCCCAGCCGGAATAGCCGCGGAAGGGCTCGACCAGGATCACATAGACGAACAGACCGATCAGGATCGACGGTGCCGACAGCAGGATGTCGTTGATGAAGCGGATCAGGTTCGCGAGCTTCGAGCCCTTGCCGTATTCGGCAAGCCAGGTGCCGGCGAGCACGCCGACCGGGGTCGCTACCGCGATCCCGAGAAAGGTCAGCACCACCGAGCCGACGATGGCGTTGGCGAGGCCGCCGCCCTGCGAGCCGGGGCCCGGCGTGACTTCTGTGAAGGTCGCGAGCGAGAGCCCGCCGATGCCCTTCACCAGCAGCATGCCGAGAATCCAGAACAGCACGAAGATGGCGCAGAAGGTGAAGCCCGTGGCGATGATCTTCATCAGCCGGTCGGCTGTGCGGCGGGACTGGCGCACGCGCCCCCAGGGGGTGTGGGGCAGTTCGCGCGGCGTGGAAGCGGTCGTCATGCTCATCTCTCAGGACCTCAGTAGCGCTTCACCCGGGCGACCAGGAGCCGCGCGATGACGAGGACGACGAAGGTGACGAAGAACAGGATGCAGCCCAGCGCGATCAGCGAGTTGAGCTGCAGGCCCATCGCCTCGTTGAACTCGTTGGCGATGCGCGAGGCGATGGTCGAGCCGGGATCGAGGATCGAGGCCGACAGGCGGTTGGCGTTGCCGACGACGAAGGTGACGGCCATCGTCTCGCCGAGGGCGCGGCCGAGGCCGAGCATGATCGCGCCGATGATCGAGACGCCGGCCTGCGGCACCAGCACATGGCGCACGACCTCCCAGGTCGTGGCGCCGATGCCATAGGCGCTCTCGCGCAGGACGGAGGGGATCTGCTCCAGCATGTCGCGGGTGATCGAGGCAATGAAGGGCACGATCATGAAGGCGAGGATGATGCCGGCCGTGAAGATACCGAGACCCGAAGGGGAGCGGGAGTAGAGGACGGTGCCGACGATCGGAATGCCCTCGACGAGGTTCGAGAGCGGGATCTGCACATAGGCCGCGAAGAGCGGCACGAAGACGAACAGGCCCCACATGCCGTAGATGATCGAGGGCACCGCAGCGAGCAGCTCGATCGCGGTGGCGACCGGCTTCTTGAACCAGCCCGGCGCCAGCTGGGTCAGGTAGACCGCGATGCCGAGCGAGAGCGGCACGCCGATCACCAGCGCAATCAGGGCCGTCGAGAGCGTGCCGACGATCGCCGGCCAGGCGCCGTACTGCTCGTTCTGCGTATCCCAGACGCTGGAGGTGATGAAGCCGAGGCCGAACTCGCGGAAGGCCGGCCAGCCGCCGATGATCATCGAGATCATGATACCGGCGAGCAGCACCAGCACGAGCAGCGCCGCGGCGAAGCTCGCATTGCGGAAGAAGAGGTCGAACCCCGCCTTCGGCGCCTTGCGGACGACCGGCCTTGCGCCGGGAACGTTCGTCATATCGGTTGCTGCGGTCATCCGCGGGGGCTCCGGTCTCGTTGCCGGGATTGCCATGGCCGGTCACCCGTCCCGATCAATCCCAGCCCTCATCCTGAGGAGCATCCTGCGGGAGGGCCAGCTGGGGCCGCCCCTCAGGATGAGGGCTTGAAGAGAGCGGCAAGGCGGGACTGGCCCGCCTCGCCTTGTCAGTTGGCAGCGATCAAAAGATCGGCTTGCCGGCGGTGTCGGTCACGCCCTTCCAGGCGCTGCGGACCTGATCCTTCACATTCGACGGCAGGGCGACGTAGTCGAGCTCGCTCGCCAGCTTGTCGCCGTTCTTGTAGGCCCAGTCGAAGAACTTCATCGCGGCCTGCACCTCTTCCGGCTTCTCCGGCTTGGCATGGACCAGGATGAACGTCGCCGAAGTGATCGGCCAGGCATCCGCGCCCTTCTGGTTGTTGAGCGAGATGCCGAAGCCCGGCTGCTCCTGCCAGTTGGCGTTGGCGGCGGCAGCCTGGAAGGCCTTCTCCTCGGGAGCCGGGAAGTTGCCGTCGGCGTTCTTCACCAGGGCGTGGGCAAGCTTGTTCTGCTTGGCATAGGCGTATTCGACATAGCCGATCGAGTTGGCGACCTGCTTGACCGAGGCGGAGACGCCCTCATTGCCCTTGCCGCCGATGCCGACCGGCCACTGGACCGACTGGTTGGCGCCGATCTTGGCTTTCCAGTCAGCCGAAACCTTGGAGAGGTAGTCGGTGAAGACGAAGGTCGTGCCCGAGCCGTCGGAACGGTAGACCGGGTTGATGTTGGCATCCGGCAGGGTGACGCCGGCGTTGAGCGCGACGATCTTCGGGTCGTTCCACTTCTTGATGTCGCCCAGATAGATCTGCGCAATGATCTCGCCCGAGAGCTTGAGCTTGCCCGGCTCGACGCCGGCGATGTTCACGGCCGGCACGACGCCGCCCATCACGGTCGGGAACTGGATCAGGCCGTCCTTGGTCAGGTCCTCGCCCTTGAGCGGGGCGTCGGTCGCGCCGAAAGCGACGGTCTTGGCCTTGATCTGGCGGATACCGCCGCCCGAGCCGATCGACTGGTAGTTGAGGCCCGTGCCGGTGTCCTTCTTGTAGGCCTCGGCCCACTTCGAATAGATCGGGAAGGGGAAGGTCGCGCCGGCGCCGGTGATGTCGGCAGCCTGGGCGGAACCGGCAATCCCGGCGGCCACGGCCGCCAGAACGAGAATCTTGCGCATGGAGATGTCCTCTCTAGGTCGCTGTTTACAGCGCCCCTGTCAGAACACTTCCTATATGACGGCCGGATGACATGACGTCATGAAAACTGTCACAAAGCGTTGAGGCGGCGTTTCAGCCGCCTCAACGCCGGGCCTCGAAGCGCGGCAGGATCGCCTTGAAGGTCGCCCCCTCGCCCGGCTTGCTTTCGATCGTGAGCCTGCCGCGATGACGCAGAACGATGTGCTTGACGATCGCCAGCCCCAGGCCCGTGCCGCCCGCTTCCCGGCTCGCGGCGGTGTCGACGCGGTAGAAGCGCTCCGTCAGGCGCGGCAGATGCTCCGGCGCAATCCCCGGCCCGTCGTCACGAACATAGAAGCCGGCTTCGTCCTCGCCCGCCTCGACGGCAATCTTCACCTCGCCGCCCTGCTTGCCATATTTGATGGCGTTCTCGACAAGGTTCTCCATCAGCCGCAGCAATTCGTCGCGGTCGCCAGGGACCAGCAGCGGCTCGCGCGGCGTGGTGAGCGTCAGCGTGACCTCGCGCTCGCGCCCCATCAACGTCAGCGAGTCGACGATTTCACGCGCGATCCCGGCAAGATCGACCGGTGTGTCC
The DNA here is from genome assembly GCF_056395345.1 of Allobosea sp. 10L422. Taxonomy (NCBI): domain Bacteria; kingdom Pseudomonadati; phylum Pseudomonadota; class Alphaproteobacteria; order Hyphomicrobiales; family Alloboseaceae; genus Allobosea; species Allobosea sp. 10L422. The sequence goes on along the minus strand of NZ_JBFTJI010000009.1, from coordinate 86,518 downwards.
GGCGCCACATGCGCGCGCTGCTCGATGCGCGAGAGCGAGAGGAGATCGTCGACGAGGCGCGCCATGCGCAGCCCCTGCTCGCGCATGATGCCGAGAAAGCGCTCGCGCGCCCGCTCGTCGTTGCGCGCCGGCCCCTGCAGCGTCTCGACGAAGCCGAGCAGAGAAGCGAGTGGCGTGCGCAGCTCATGGCTGGCATTGGCGACGAAATCGACGCGCATGCGCTCGATCACCCTCTGCTCGCTGAGGTCCTGGAAAGTGAGCAGCGTCGGCCGGCGCCGCCCGCCGCCCAGCGCCGCGACATGGATGCGGAAGGCGCGCTCGAACGGCACACGTTCGACCAGCTCGACGGTGTCGCGTCCGCCCTTATGCGCAACTTGCTCGATCGCATCGTTGAGATCGGGGTCGCGCAGCACCAGCGCCAGGAACTTTCCGACCTCGAGCCCCGGAACGAGCGCGTGCATCGCAGGGCTGAGGGCCTGCGCGATGCCCTGTTCGTCAAGCAGTACGACGGGGGCGCCGAGCGCCTCGATCATGGACCGCATCGTCGCGGGAGAGGTAGTGGCAATGTCGACCATGGAGCGCTCGGAGCCGGCCGGTTCCGGCCGGCCAACCCTTCCTGAGCGGAACGAGAAGAGGCGTCAATTCCCTTCCACGCATCAGCCGGCTACGCTTCGCCTGAAGGGGAGGCCGCGATGGCAAAGAAAATCTCAGGTTCAAACCCCAACGGGTCGATCGCGCCGCCTGCCGGCAAGAACGGCAAACCGGCGAAGGCCGCCTCCAAACCCGGGGGCTTCGACATCGAGGCCGACACGCTGCCGGAAGCCATCATCGACGCCGCCTATCACAGCGGGGACTACCCATACGGCAAGCGCATGAAGCGCAAGCGCTACAATCGTGAGCTCGAGCCGCTTCAGATCGAGCTGCAAAAGCTGACGCGTTGGGCCTCCAGGCAGGGCGAGCGCATCGTCATCGTTTTTGAGGGCCGCGACGGCGCCGGCAAGGGCGGCACGATCGGCCGCTTCACCCAGCATCTCAATCCACGCCAGGCGCGCACCGTCGCGCTGCCGAAGCCCTCCGACACCGAGAAGGGCCAGTGGTATTTCCAGCGCTATGCCAGCGAGATGCCGACATCCGGTGAGCTCGTCTTCTTCGACCGCTCCTGGTACAACCGGGCCGGTGTCGAGCACGTCATGGGCTTCTGCAAACCCGCGGAAACCGAGAGCTTTCTGCACGAGGCCCCCGTCTTCGAGGGCATGCTGGCGCGGGACGGCATCCGCCTCATCAAGCTCTTCCTGACCATCGGCCGGGAGATGCAGATGACCCGGCTGCATGCGCGCTGGCACGATCCGCTCAAGCGCTGGAAGCTTTCGCCGATCGACTTCGAGGCCATCCCGCGCTTCGACGACTATTCCCGCGCCTTCGACGAGATGCTCGGCAGGACCTCGACCGACGCTGCGCCCTGGCATGTCGTGCGCAGCAACGACAAGCTGCGCGCAAGGCTCAACGCCATCCGCTATGTGCTGAAGGCGATCCCCTACGCGGATAAGGACGAAGCCGCGATCGGCAAGCTGGACGAGGAGATCGTGATCCCCGTCGCGCGTTATCTCGACCATGGCGGCGAGCCGGAGAGCTGAAGGCTTCCGAGCTCTTCCTTTCAGGCCTCATCCCGAGGCGCGCTTCGCAGGGCGTGTCTCGAAGGATGCTTCGCGAGGCTCCCGATCCATCTGGACCAGCCGTCGAGACGGCCCTTCGGGCCCCCTCGTGACGAGGGACGACGGAACGATCGCGGCTTCCCTCACGGCCCCATCATGTGGTTCGGCAGCCAGGTCGTCAGCGGCGGCCACAGCGTGATCGCCGCGAGCACGACCAGCAGCGGCACCAGCCAGGGCAGGATCGCCTTCGACATCGTCTCGAAGGAGACATTGGCGATGCGCGTCACCACGAAGAGCACCACGCCGATCGGCGGATGAATCGTGCCCAGGATCAGGTTCAGGATCATGATGATGCCGAACTGCACCGGATCGATGCCGAAGCTGTTCGCCGCCGGCACCAGGATCGGGATCAGGATCAGCATCGCAGCCAGCGCCTCCATGAAGCAGCCGACGACGAGCAGGATGAGATTGCAGACGAGCAGGAAGACGAGCGGATGCTGGATCGTCTCGACGATCAGCGGCGTCAGCGTCTGCGGCACGCGCGAGATCGACATGCACCAGCCGAGCGCGCCGGCCGCCATCACCAGCACGGCGACGAGCCCCATGGTCTCGACCGTGTCGATCAGGATCGGCCAGAGCTGCTTCACCTCCAACGTGCGGTAGACGAAGAATCCGAGGAAGAGCGCATAGAGACAGGCGACCGCGGCCGCCTCCGTCGGCGTGAAGATGCCGGAGAACATGCCGCCCAGGATCAGCGGCGGCGTCATCAGCGCGAAGAAGCCGCTGACGAAGGTTCGGCCGATCTCGCGGAAGCCCGCGAACTTCTCCTTCCGGAAGCCCTGCCGCCCGGCGATCATCGCGACCATCACCATCAGCGACAGCCCCATCAGCACGCCGGGAACGACGCCGCCGATGAAGAGGCGCCCGATCGAGACATCGGCTGTGACGCCATAGATCACCATCGGCAGCGAGGGAGGGATGATCGGGCCGATCGTCGCGGCGGCGGCCGTGATCGCCGCCGCCGTCTCCGGCCGATAGCCGGCCTTGCGCATCGCCCGGATCTCGATCGCGCCCGAGCCCGCCGCATCGGCCACCGCCGAGCCGACCATGCCGGCGAAGATCATGCTGGTCAGGATCGAGGCATGGGCATAGCCGCCGCGCAGCCAGCCGATCACCGAGGTCGCGAAGGCGACGATGCGGTCGGTGATGCGCGCCGCGGCGAGGATGTTGCCCATCAGGATGAAGAGCGGCGCCGCGACGATCGGGAAGGAATTCATCGCCTGCGCCATCTTCTGCGGCACGATCGAGGCAGAGAGATCGCCGATCAGCACGAAGGCGAAGGCGGCGAGCCCCATCGAGGCGAAAAGCGGAAAGCCGGCGAGGATCGAGAGCAGCCAGACGGCCGTGATCTTGAAGATCAGCGCGCTCATTCCGCCGGCTCCTGCAGCGTCGCCGCCACCGGCTCGTAAGGCGAGGTCCGCCAGTTTCGCAGGCTGCCGACGAATTCGCCGACCCCCTGCAGCGCCGTCACGATCCCGGCGAGCACCATCGGCGCGTAGAGCAGCCCCATCGACAGCGGCACTGTCGTCGCCTCGAGATCGTGGTTGGCCTCGACCAGATGCACGCCGTACCAGGCGATCAGCAGGCCGAAGACGATCATGGCGAGTTGCATGATCGCCTCGGCCGAGCGCCATCCGCGCGCGGGCAGCATGTCGTGGAAGAAGCGGATGCGGATATGCGCGCGGCGTCGGCTGGCCAGAATCCACCCGGTCACCGCGACCCAAAGCATCAGGAAGCGTGAGACCTCGTCGGTCCAGATCAGCGGCTCGCCGAGCGCCCGCGTGACGATGCCGAGCGTCACCGTCACCAGCAGCGCGACGAGGAGGAGCGCAGCGACCACCTCCATCGTCCTGTCGAACAGCCTGGGCCAGAGCGTCATGCGGATGCTTTCGCTATCTTGGATCTGACATCGCAACCGTCATTCCGGGGCAGGCCGAAGGCCTGAGCCCGGAACCCATGAACACAATGATCGCCGGATGAAGCGGACGAATGCCGCGCTCAACCGATCGAAACCGGTGTTCATGGATTCCGGGCTCGCTGCTACGCAGCGCCCCGGAATGACAGCGTGGGAATGCAGGGAACAGACACTTTCACAGCCCCTGGATGCGATCCCAGAGGCCCTTGCCCCATTTGCTCTCGAACTTGGCCGGCACGCTCGCCAGGACCGGCTTGCGGAAGGCCTCGTTGTCGGGCTTCGTCACTGTCATGCCGCCCTTGGCCATGCTGTCGGCCAGGCCCTTTTCCTGCTCCAGGATCTCGTTGTCCTGCCAGATCGCGGCCTTGTCGACGGCGGCCACGACGATGTCGCGATCGGCTTGCGGGATCTTCTGCCAGGCGCCCTCGTTCACGATCACCAGCCGCGGCGTGATGATATGCGCGGTCAGCACGAGGTATTTCTGCACCTCCGCCAGCTTGGCCGAGGCGATGGTCGGCAGCGGGTTTTCCTGACCGTCGACCGCCCCTTGGGAGAGCGCGAGATAAAGCTCGGAGAAATTCAGCGGCGTCGGCCGCGCGCCCCAGGCTTCCGCCATGGCGCGGAAGGTGTCGACCTCCGGCACGCGCAGCTTGAAGCCCTTCATGTCCTCGACCGAGTTGATCGGCTTCTTGCCGCTGGTGAGATGGCGGACGCCGTAATAGTTGACGCCGATCATCCGCATGCCGCGCTTCTCGATCAGCGCCTTGTTGAGTTCGTCGATCAGCGGCGATTTCAGCGCCCGCGTCATATGCGCGGAGTCCTTCCAGATATAGGGCGCCTCGATGATCGAGAGCTGCGGCACGAACTGGCCGAGCTGCGCGGCGCCCTCGGTCACCATCGTCAGGGCGCCGCTCGCAACGGATTCGACCATGTCGCGGGAGGAGCCGAGCTGCCCGTTCGGGAAGGACTGGACGTCGATGCGTCCGCCGGTCTTCTCCTTGATTTCGGCCGCCGCCTTAACCGCGCTCTGCGGCGAGGGATGGCTCGCCGGCTGGCCGTCGGCCCAACGCAGCACCAGCGCCTGCGCCCTCAGGATGTTGGGCGCCGCGATCGCAGCCATCCCCGCCGCCGCAGCGGCCATGAATTCGCGCCTCGTCTGCTTCTTCATTGCCTGTTCCCTCCGGGAAGCGGCCGGTTCTTCCGGCTCGTGATGATTGGTGGTGTCAGTACTGCATGGCCCTCGCGCGGGCGTTGCCGATATGGATGCTCATTTCGTCCGCGGCGCGTTCCGGGTCGCGGCTCTCGATCGCAGCGATGATCTTGAGATGGTCCTGCATCACCGGCACGAGGATGTGGTTCTGGATGCGCGTCTCATATTGCCGGATCAGCCTGATCTTCAGCCAGGTCACGCGGAAGGCCTGGCTGACGATGTCGTTGTCGAGATGGTCGATGATGGCTTCGTGCATCAGCCGGTCGACGTCCTCGGCATCCTCGATCAGGCGCTCGTCGCCGCCGGCTTCCGCCCGGGCGATGATCGCCTCGTGGCGGGCGCGCTGCTCGGCGATCTCCGCGTCCGTCGCGTTCTGGGTGTAGAGCGCCGTCGCCTCCTTCTCCAGGAAGAGCCGGAACTGGAAGGCGTTGCGGATCAGGTTGAGATCGACATGGGCGACCTGCATGCCGCGCTGCGGCACGGTCTTGATCAGGCCCTCCGCCTCCAGCCGCGGCACGAGCTCGCGGATGGCGCCGAGCGGAAAGCCCGTCATCGCGACGAGCTCGCGCTGGGTCACGAACTGGCCGGGCTTGATCTCGCGCGCCAGCAATCGCTCGGTGAAGGAGGCATAGGCGCGCTCCCTCAGCTTCAGCGGTTCGCCCTCGCGCGGTTCATGCTCCGGCTCGCTCACGATCCCTCCTTCCGGCATCCCTGTCAGGCAGCCTTTGCCTGCTTGATCGAATCGAAGGCCGCAAAGAGCCGCTTGCGGGTCGCTTCGTCCAGCGCTTCCAGCGGCGGACGCATCGCGCCATAGCCCGGATCGCCATGGATATGGCCGGTGAGCGCCTTCACCGCCGCCAGCACCGGATAGGAGCAGATCTCGTCGACCAGCGCATTCACCACCGGACTGTCCTTGCCCTCATAGACCATCGGGCGGAGCAGCTCCGGCACCAGATTGGCGACGCCGCAGATCGTACCCTCAGCGCCGTTGCGCACGGCCTTGGCGAGCTGGCGCTCGTCGCCGACCAGGATGGCGAGTTCGCCATGCGCCTTCAGCAGCGCTTCGGTGTTGGCATAGCTGCCGGACGAATCCTTCACGCCGATGACGAGGCCGGGGAACGCCGTCTTCAGCCGCTGCACCAGCCCGACGCTGATATCGACGGCCGTCACCGACGGGATGTGATAGAGCACGACATTGCGCGCCGAAGGCCCCAGCTTCTCGAAGAACTGCGAGAACCAGACATAGAGCCCGTCATCGCTGACGCCCTTGAAGTAGAAGGGCGGCGCGACGAGCAGGCCCTTTGCTCCGGCATCGAGCGCCAGCTGCGCCTGCTCGACCGCCTCATGCAACGAGGCAGCCGCGATGCCGGCATAGATCTGCTTGGCAGGATCGATCCCCGCCCCGATCAGCGCGCCCATCATTGCCGTCCGTGCCGGCAGCCCGAGCGCCGCCCCCTCGCCTGTCGTGCCGAACAGCGTGACCGAGTCGCAGCCTGCAGCCAGGACGTGACGAGCGTGATGGGTGAGACGCGGCAGGTCGACGCTGCCGCCCTCCCGCATCGGGGTCGTGATCGCGCAGGAGAGGCCGAAGCGGGTCTTGTCGGTGGCCATGTGAGGGAGCTTTCAAGGCTGAATGTTAGCTGACATGTTAGTATGAAGACAGAAGCGCCCGCAAGCGCCCCGCATTGGTTTTGCTGGAGCATCGGACCGAAAAGTGGAATCCACTTTTTGGAGAGATCCGATGCTCGAACAATGAGCTCGGTCGCCATTTCGCGCCCGACAGGACGCGCGGCGATCTAGCCGTCCTTGAGGCCTCCGGCCGAGAGCCCGGCGACGATCTGGCGCTGTGCGATCACGGTGACCAGCAGCACCGGCAGCGTCACCAGCAGCGCCGCCGCCGCCAGCGGTCCCCAGGAGATCTGCTCGAAGGTCAGCGAGTTGTAGACGGCCGAGGGCAGCGTCCGGCTCGCCTTGCCACCGAGCACGACCGAGAAGATGAAATTGTTCCAGGAGAAGATGAAGGCGAGGATGCCGCCGACGACGATACCCGGCTTCGCCAGCGGCAGTGCGACATGGCGGAAGGCCTGCCAGGTCGTGGCGCCGTCGATGCGCGAGGCATCCTCCAGCTCCATCGGCACGTTCTCGAAATACCCGATCATGATCCAGACGATGATCGGGATGGTGATCACGAGATGGGTGATGACCAGCGCCGTGATGGAGCCCACCAATCCCGTGATCTGAAACAGCAGGAAGAGCGGGATGAGATAGGACAGCGCCGGCGTCATGCGCGCGACCAGGATCAGGATCGCGAATTTATGCGCCTTGCCGCGCGCGATGCCGTAGCCGGCGGGCACGCCGACGAGAAGCCCGAGCAGAACCGCCCCGCCTGTCACCAGGATCGAGTTCCAGAGATAGAGCCCGAAATTGTTCTGCGCGAAGACGTCGACATAGTTCTTCAGCGTCGGCGGGTTCGGGATGAAGATCGGCGGGAAGGCGGTGTTGTCGAGCTCGTTCTTCAGCGACAGCGAGATCATCCAGAGGAAGACCAGCACAGCCGGCGAGACCAGCACGAAGACCGATGCCCAGAAGCCGAACTTTTTGGCGAAGCGGTTCATCACGCGTTCCACTTCGACTTCTGCCGCGCATAGAGCAGCAGCAGCGAAAGCATGATGATGATGATGAAGAAGATCACCACGACGGCCGAAGCGTAGCCGATCTTGTAGAACTGGAAGGCCTGCAGATAGAGGAAGATGTTCAGCGTTTCCGACGCCGTGCCGGGCCCGCCCTGCGTGATCACGAAGATGGTGTCGAAGGCCTTCAGCGCGTCGATGGTGCGGATCACGATCGCCACCATGATGAAGGGCCAGACCAGTGGCAGCGTGATGTGGCGGAACATGTGCCAGTCATTGGCGCCGTCGATCAGCGCGGATTCATAGGGCTCGCGCGGCAGCCCGGCGAGGCCGCCGAGCACGATCAGCATCACCAGCGGCGTCCAGTGCCAGACCTCGACCATGACCAGCGTCGGGATCACCGTCGCCGGATCGTAGACCCAGCCCGAGGGGCCGACGCCGACGAGCGAGAGCAGGTAGTTGAGCACGCCGAGCTGCGGATGGAACATCATCGTCCAGACCAGCGCGACCGCCACCGGCGTCGCCATCATCGGCATGACGAAGATGGTGCGCAGCAACCCGCGGAACGGGAATTCGCGGTGGAAGACCAGCGCCGCCGCGGTGCCGAACACGATCGGCAGCACCACCGCCAGCACCGTGAAGTAGAGTGTATGCCCCATCGACTCGATGAAGCGCGCATCTTTCGCCAGCTCGGCGAAGTTGCCCAGGCCGACGAACTCGACCCCGCCGCCGATCTTCCAGTCCTGGCCGGACATGAAGAGCGTGAACAGCCAGGGGAAGACGATGACAGCCGCAATCACCAGCACCGCCGGCAGCGAGAACAGCCAATAGCGCGGCGTGAAATCGTGTGATTCCGCGGCAGCTGGAGGCGCGGCACTGGCGAGACTTGCTGGCAGGGACGTGCTGGTCATGCGTCTGGAACCGTCATGCTCGGGCTCGGCCCGAGCATCTCTTCGAGAGTGCGCATTTGTCACGAGATGGCCGGGTCAAGCCCGGCCATGACGCTTGTCTTCCTCAGGCCTGCTCGCTCTTGGCGAGCACCGGCGCGAAGGTCTCGGTCGCCTTCTTGAGCTCGGCCGCGACATCCGCCCCGCCGATCGCATTGGTCAGCGCCACGCCGAACACGTCCCGGAACTCGGTGACCGGCACGATCTGCGGCAGGCCGGCCCGCGCGATCTTGGCCGAGGCCAGCAGGCATTCGAAATACTGCTTGCCGAATTTCGACTGCTGCATCGTCTCGGTGTCGAGATAGGCCGAGGAGCGACCGGGCGCACCGGCGCCGGCCTTGAGCATGGCGATCTGGTTCTTCTTGTTGGTCATGTACTGGAGGTAGAGCCAGGCCGCCTCCTTCTTGGAGGAGCCGCGCGAGATGCCCATGCCGTCGGCGAACATGCCGGCATAATGCGCCTTCGGCCCCGGCGGCGTCACGCCATAGCCGACCTTGCCGACGATGCGGGATTTCGACGGATCCTCCAGCGGCGTGGCGAACCCGATGCCGTCGAGCCACATCGCGGCGCGGCCCTGCATGAAGGTGGTCTGGCACTCGTTCCAGTTGAAGCCGACCTGCCCGACCGGGCCGGTCTCCTTGTTGAGCTTCTTGTAGAGCTCGGCCGCCCAGATCGCCTCGGGCGTGTCGGTGAGCAGCTTGCCCTCCGGCGAGACCGTCTCCATGCCCTGACCGAGCATCAGCGAGGTCCAGACCGGGATGTTGGCGTTCTTCAGGCCGCGCGAGACGAAGCCGGCAACGCCCTTCGCCGGGTCATGCAGCTTCTGCGCCGCCGTGAACATCTCGTCCATCGTCTTCGGATAGGCGACGCTCTTCGCGTCGAAGAGCTCCTTGTTGTAGTAGATCATCCAGTAGTCGACGAAGAACGGGAGCGTATCGAGCGCCCCGTCCGCCTGCCGCGCATAGGCGACCGGGCCGGCGCCGAAATCGGCAAAGTCGAAATCCGGCGCGGTCAGCGCGGCGTTCTTGATGTAGGGCTCGAGGTTCTCGAACCACTTGCCCTTGGCCGCCATGCGCTTCTGGACGTGCAGCGAGATGCCGCTGACGTCGAAGCTCGGCTTGCCCGAGGCGAATTCGATCACCGCCTTCTGGCGCTGCTGCTGCTCCGGCACCTGCTCGGACGAGACCTTGATGCCGGTGAGCTCGGTGAACTCCTTCTCCGCCGCCTGCATCAGCTCGGAGCGCGGGTTCTTGACCAGCAGCACGTCGATCGACTGTCCCGAGAACTTCTTCCAGTCGAACGCTCCTTGCGCCTGCGCCTTCCGCAGCACGAGCGGCGAGGCGAGCGCGGCAGCGGCACCGCTCAGAAGGACGCGTCGGGTCGGCTTGAGAATGCTGTCGGTCATCGGCGTCCTCCCACGGACTATAAATGCCGCCCTTTGCGGGCTTGCCTTCGCGCGGGATGTCCTGAAGCGGCGCTTCCGCCACCCGCGATCGGGCTGGACGCTAATCCGCTTTCGAGCCGGTTGCAAGCTAACATGTTGGCGTGCACATAGTAGCGCCACGCCGGCGCTGCCCGGTGCCGAGCCCGCCCGCGAGAGCCGCCCGTGAAGAGCCCGCCCCGCATCGATTCGCACCAGCATTTCTGGCGGCTCGCCCGTGGCGATTATGGCTGGCTGACGCCCGCGCTCAAGCCCCTCTATCGCGACTTCGGGCCTGCCGACCTCGCCCCGCATCTCGCCGAACAGGACATCGCGTCCACCATCCTCCTCCAGGCCGCGCCGACCGAGGCCGAGACGCGCTTCCTGCTCGATCTCGCCGCCGCCACGCCCTTCGTCGCCGGGGTAGTGGGCTGGGCCGATTTCGAAGCGCCCGATGCCCCCGCCCGCATCGCCGCACTCGCCGCCGACCCGCTGCTGGTCGGTCTGCGCGCGATGGTGCAGGACATCCCCGATCCGCACTGGCTCGCTCGACCCGACCTCGCCCCCGCCTTCGCGGCGATGAAGGCGCAAGGCCTCGTCTTCGATGCCCTGGTGAAGCCGCCGCAGATCCCGGCGTTGCTGACTCTCCTCGACCGCGAGACGGAACTGCCCGTCATCGTCGACCACGGCGCCAAGCCCGATCTCACCGGCGCCGACCTCTCCGACTGGCGCGACGGCATCGCTGCGCTCGCCGCCCGGCCGAATACCGCCTGCAAGCTCTCCGGCCTCGTCACCGAAGCCGGGCCGGGCTGGACCGACGCGACGCTGGAGCCGGCAGTGTCACAGCTTCTCGCCTGTTTTGGCCCGCAACGGCTGCTCTGGGGCAGCGACTGGCCGGTCGCGACACTTCGCTCCTCCTATGGCCAATGGCACGCCGCGGCCGAGCGCCTCACCGCCGCGCTCAGCGAATCCGAGCGCGCCGCGCTTTTCGGCGGCAACGCCGCCCGCATCTATCTCACCGACAGAGGCCGCCGCCCGTCATGCTGAAATCGCTCGATCCCGTCCTCTCCGCCGATCTGCTCTGGGTGCTCGCCGCCATGGGCCATGGCGACGACCTCGCTTTGGTCGACGCCAACCACCCGGCCGAAACTATCGCCAGCGCCACCACCAGCGGCCGGCTGATCCGCCTGCCCGGGCTGACGATGCAGCGCGCCGCCCGCGCCATCCTCTCGGTGCTGCCGATCGACGATTTCGAGCGTGAGCCTGTCAGGCGCATGGAAGTCGTCGGCGATGCCGCAGCGATCCCCGATGTCCAGCGCGCTGTGCAGGCCGAGATCGATGCGGCTCTCGGCCGCACCGAACCGCTCGCCGGCATCGAGCGCTTCGCCTTCTATGAGGCGGCGCGGCGCGCCTTCGCCGTGGTGCAGGTCGGCGACCCCCGCCCCTATGGCTGCTTCCTGCTGCGCAAGGGCGTCATCGCCGGCGAGCCGGGCTAGAGCATCGGACCGAAAAGTGGAATCCACTTTTCGGACAAATCCGATGCTTGAACAAAGAGTTAGATCGCCACTTCGCGTCCGGTAGGACGCGCGGCGATCTAGGCGGCGCCTCACGCCCCCTTGGCGACGGCCTGCTTCAGCCGCGCGACGGCCTCGGTCGCGCCGGCCTTCACCGAGACGTCCAGCGTCTCGCTTTCGCGCTCGATCATCTCGATCAGCGCCTCCGGCGTGATCGCGGCCCGTGCCGCGGTGAGCTTCAGCACGGCATTGGCGAGGATGTTGGGCCAGAACGCCGCCCCGCCCTTGGCCAGCCCCTTGGCCTTGCGGCCCTCGAATTCACGGGCGAGCTGTTCGGGGGTCTTCTTGGCCATGGTCTCGTTACCTCCAAGCAATTCCAGCAAAAGTGCGAAGCGGTTTTGCGTCCGGAATTGCGACATAGCGAAAGGCTGGAGCTTTGGAGGCGAACCCTGTTCGCCGGACATGCTCTAGCGGGATGAGCCGCTGCCTATCACGAAATGCCGGCCCCGCCTTCCCCCTCCGGCCAACGATCCCGCGGCCGCACTGCCCTGCCCGCGCATCGGGGCCGCGACAATCGCATTTGCAAGCGGGCGCGACGCAAGGCAGGAGCGCCGCTGGAGGCAGGCCTGTGATGCGGCTGCCCGTTCAGGACCAGACCATGCCCCGCCTTTCCCGCGTTTTGCTCGCCGCCTTCGCCGGCCTCCTCATCCTCGCCGCTCTGGCCGCCCCGGCCACTGCCGGGATTACCGACCGGGAGCTGAGCTGCGCCGACTATCTGAAGTCCGGAGCCCATCGGAAGAGCGAATACTCCGCCGCCGTTGCGGAAAAGATCAGGGCCTTCTGCGCCGCTCACCCGAAGATGAAGGCTGTCGATGCCGAGATGACGATGACGGGGGATTGAACGGGCGGGACTTCCCTTCTCCTCGACCAAAAGCCCTCTCTGCGTCATGCTCGGGCTTTGACCCGAGCATCTCTTCCCGAAGGAGGCTCTGGCGCCTCTCCTGCCCGAGATTCTCGGGTCTGCGCTCCGCTCCGCCCGAGAATGACGCATGGGTTTATCCCGCTCGCGCTTCCACGCGGCGGGTTCGAATGAGGGGCAGCGGAGCGCCGCGAGGCGCGAGGTATCGGGCCGCTTCCGTTGAGCCAGGATGCGGCGCGGAAGGATTGAGCCACCTTCCGCACGCCCCGTGGCGCTCCGCTCATCGGCGATTTCGGACTCCGGGCCGCGCTTATACGGCTGGGCTGCTAGGGATCGGCGGGCTCGGACGCCAGTTCCCCTCATCGGGTCGTCGCGTCCCTGCCGTGCCGTCCGTCACCGGGCCGAGCCTTCCAGCGAGCTCCTCGCACAGGGATCGTAGTATCCCCAGGGCGGTGCCCCGAAGCCTCCCGGGAGTGGGTCGTAACCCCACCCGCAGGCGCCGCCCCCGCCCCGCCAACGGCATACCTCCGGATGGCTGCCCCTCGGGGACGAGGTGGGCCGAKAATAGGCGCGGTTTGCGCGGGCGGGGATAAGTCTTCGCGAAGGAACCGCGGGGAACCCCTCTCCCGCATCGAAGTCGGCTGTTGCCGACTTCGACACTTTGAGTGCTGATCTCGGGCAAGCCCGAGATCAGTGAGAGGGGCAGGGGTGAGGGACCGCCATTGATCGTCGAGGCGAATGTGTTCAGCTTCCGCTCGATGACAACCGAACGGCGCCAATTCGCCAGGCAGCTTCGCCGGCACGCAACCGAGCCGGAGGAAGTCCTGTGGTCGCTCCTGCGAAACCGCCAACTCGACGGCCTCAAGTTCCGCCGACAGGTTCCCCTACTCGGCTACACCGTCGATTTCATCTGCATCGACCGAAAGCTGATCGTCGAGATCGATGGTCGCCAGCATCGCTGGGAAGCGGACTACGATGCCGCGCGAACGGAGGAAATCGAGCGACACGGCTTCACGGTCATTCGCTTCGGCAATGCCGAGGTCGTGGATAACCGGGATGCCATCATTGCCGCCATTCGCAGGGCCGTTGGCGGATAGGGCGCGCGTCCTGCCCATCTCTCGCGCGCACTTACCTCAACCGGCCCTCACGAGGCGCGGGGAACCCTTCTCCCGTGTGGGAGAAGGGCAGGGATGAGGGCCTGCGCTATCCGATGAGTGCTGTAGCGGCGCCGTTGCGTTCCAATGATAAGCGGCGGTCCCTCACCCCTGCCCCTCTCCCATTCGGGAGAGGGGTTCCCCGCGCCCCACCGGCTTCAGCACGGCATTGGCTAGGAGACTCTTCCAGAACGCCGCCCCCGCGGTCAGCACCTTGGCGTTGCAGCCTTCGAGTTCACAGGAGAGCTGTACGCAGGCCTTGCTGAGCATGATCTGAAGCCGGCGAGCAATCTCAATGCCCGGCATAAAGCGCAATCGCAGCCAAAACGTATGAGGATGCGATCAGAAGATAAGCTAGCTGAAGAAACGTCACAGAGATCTCCGCTTTGAAACAGCGGAAATCCATATATCGCAATTTTTCTGAGTTTTGTCGGGAATTTCGCCCGAGAACGCGGATATTCCACCCAAGGCTTGGTCGATATATCCAACGTACTAGGACACGGAGCACGTTTATAGCCGTGGATTATTCGTTCTCGGCCAATTTGGAGCGGCTCAGCGCCGCTTTACAGCGGCTTAAAGGCCGCCTCATCCTCTCGTTGAGCGACGTGCCCGAGGTGCGCGAGCTGTCCTCCTGGGCCTCGATCGACACGGTCGAGCTGAGCTACCAGGCGGGCGGTGGCGGACGGACGAAGCGAGTGCGGGAGGTGATTATTGGGACTCCGTGAGAGTTATTTTAGCGCGGTCCCCAGCTGGGCAATGCTTCGTACCGTCGGTCGCTCGAATTTGGTGCGATTGACCGCCCTCGCTCCAATCATCGGCTCATTCATCCTCGTGAATGACGAGTTCGCGTCCTTGGTGCATGCCATACTGCTCGACGGTGCAAAGGGCGGCGCTCATCCCGCGCCGCTTCTCGGCTTTCTGCCAATCCCGCGCTTGCACCTGACATACATCGGGTTATCGCTGCTGGGCATCGGTTCGATCGTGTTCGCGATGCGTTGCCCGGAGATTGTGAGGCGGTACGAGTCGCCTCAGCAGTGGCTCGAAAGCGAGCAGCGCTTTCTGGTAGGAAGCCGCCTAGAGCGAGAGTTTCGCCGTCTGGTCGACGTCTATTGGGCGAAGAGCTTACCCGTTCACGGTGGCCCAGTAGACGATTGGAGCGACGAACCCCGGCTCGCCAGGCCCAGCTATGGGCAGGAGCGATACGATCTCTTGCACAATTTCATAGCTGAGCTCTGGGAGACAGCAGGAGTCGATTTGGTGGATCAGTCCAGCGACACCGAAGCTGCCCAGATCATCATCCCGGAGGGCGTTGAGGTCGACCGCTATACCAGGAGTACTGAGGCAGACGACGAATATGTAGGGCGCTTTCGAACCGGCATTCTGGGCTATCCTAACACCGACGCAATCGTACACTTGATCTGGAGAGCGATCCCTGCCGAGCGGGGGTATTGGATGTCGCTTGAAAAGGCGGCCGCAGCGGGCTTTGCCGAGAAGATCGTCTATCTCCGCTTTCAGGATTTTGCATACGAGCGACCTCACTCGCGCGCCGTGACGGCTACAATGTACGGGCTCGGCGCAGTCGCCTTGGCCATCCCAACCTTGCACACGTTTGTCGCAATTGCGGCTTCAGCGTTGCGGTGACGAAAAAGCGTTCTGTTGCCATTTGATCGTTCGCACGCTGTCATTTGAAAGTTCGCGCTACAACTATTTTCGGGCCCGCTTGACTCCCCCCGCCCTCCCATCCTACCCCCATCGACGGGACACGCCCCCCCAACGGGGCGCGCCCATCTGTAAGGATGGAGACATCGATGGCGAATACTGCTCCGGCCGTGCGTCCGCGCGTGCCTAATTTCTCGTCCGGCCCCTGCGCCAAGCGCCCCGGCTGGGCCCTCAAGAACCTCTCCGACGCCCCGCTCGGCCGCTCGCATCGCGCCAAGATCGGCAAGGACAAGCTCAAGCGCGCGATCGACCTGACGCGCGAGGTGCTTGATGTTCCCGCCGATTACCGCATCGGCATCGTGCCGGCCTCCGATACTGGCGCCGTCGAGATGGCGCTCTGGTCTTTGTTGGGCGCCCGCGGCGTCGACATGGTGAGCTGGGAGAGCTTCGGCGCCGGCTGGGTCACCGATGTCGTCAAGCAGCTCAAGCTCGCCGACGTCCGCACCTTCGACGCCCCCTATGGCGAATTGCCGAACCTCAAGAAGGTCGACACCAAGAACCGCGACGTCGTCTTCACCTGGAACGGCACCACCTCCGGCGTGCGCGTCGTCGACGCCAACTGGATCGCGGATGACCGCGAGGGGCTGACCATCTGCGACGCCACCTCCGCCGCCTTCGCCCAGCGCCTCGACTGGCCAAAGCTCGATGTCGTCACCTTCTCCTGGCAGAAGGTGCTCGGCGGCGAGGCCGCGCATGGCATGATCGTGCTCTCGCCCCGCGCCGTCGCCCGGCTCGAAAGCTACAAGCCGGCCTGGCCGCTGCCGAAGATCTTCCGCATGACCTCGGGCGGCAAGCTGATCGAGGGCATCTTCACCGGCGAGACCATCAACACCCCCTCCATGCTCGCGGTCGAGGACTATATCGACGCGCTGGTTTGGGCGCAGAAGGTCGGCGGGCTCGACGGCCTGGTGAAGCGCGCCGACGGCAACGCCCGCGTCATCGCCAAATTCGTGCGCGAGAACGACTGGATCGACTTCCTGGCCGTGAAACCGAAGACGCGCTCCAACACATCAGTGTGCCTGAAGTTCACCGACCCGGCCGTGACGGCGCTGCCGGCCGATGCGCAGGCCGCCTTCGCCAAGCAGGTCGTCTCGATCATCGAGAAGGCCGGCGCCGGCTACGATCTCGGCCATTACCGCGACGCCCCTCCGGGCCTGCGCATCTGGTGCGGCGCGACCGTGCAGTCGCGCGACGTCAAGGCGCTGCTGCCCTGGATCACCTACGCCTTCGCCGAGGCCAAGGCGGGGCTGGGCAAGAAGGCGGCCTGAGCAGGCCGTCATGGTCGGGCTTGACCCGACCATCTCTTTCAAGAAGAGGCGCCGCCCCGCGCCTTCGCGTCCCGAGATGGCCGGGTCAAGCCCGGCCATGACGCCCCTTCCCTTCTCAGCGCCAGACCGCTCCTCGTGCAGCGCGGCGCCAGCCGGAGCCTCCCATGCCCGCACCTAAAGTCCTGATTTCCGACGCCCTCTCCCCCGCCGCCGTCCAGATCTTCAAGGACCGCGGCATCGACGTGACCTTCGATCCCGCCCTCGGCAAGGACAAGGACAAGCTCGCCGCCGTGATCGGCGAGTATGACGGCCTTGCCATCCGCTCGGCCACCAAGGCGACCGCCAAGCTGCTGGAGCAGGCCAAGAACCTCAAGGTGATCGGCCGCGCCGGCATCGGCGTCGACAATGTCGAGATCCCCGCCGCGACGGCGCGCGGCATCATCGTGATGAACACGCCCTTCGGCAATTCGATCACCACCGCCGAGCACGCCATCGCCATGATGTTCGCGCTCGCCCGCCAGATCCCCTCGGCGGACGCCTCCACGCAGGGCGGCAAGTGGGAGAAGAACCGCTTCATGGGCGTCGAGATCACCGCGAAGACGCTCGGCCTGATCGGCGCCGGCAATATCGGCTCGATCGTCGCCGAGCGCGCCATCGGCCTGAAGATGCGCGTCATCGCCTACGACCCCTATCTCTCGGCCGAACGCGCCGTCGCGCTGGGTGTCGAGAAGGTCGAGCTGGAAGACCTGCTGAAGCGCTCGGACTTCATCACGCTGCACGTGCCGATGACCGAGAAGACCAAGAACATCCTCTCGGCCGAGGCGCTGGCGAAGACCAGGAAGGGCGTGCGCATCATCAACTGCGCCCGCGGCGGCCTCGTCGACGAGCAGGCGCTGGCCGATCTCATCAAGTCCGGCCATGTCGCCGGCGCCGCCTTCGACGTGTTCTCGCAGGAGCCGGCCGAGACGAACCCGCTCTTCGGGCTGGAGAACGTCGTCTGCACGCCGCATCTCGGCGCGAGCACCAATGAAGCGCAGGAGAATGTCGCCCTGCAGGTGGCCGAGCAGATGAGCGACTATCTGCTCAAGGGCGCGATCACCAACGCGGTCAACTTCCCGTCGATCTCGGCCGAGGAAGCGCCGCGCATCAAGCCCTTCGTCGATCTCGCCGAGAAGCTCGGCTCCTTCCTCGGCCAGCTCACCGAGGCGCCGGTCAAGGGCATCCGCATCGAGTATGAGGGCGCGGTCGCCGCGCTCAACCTCAAGGCGATCTCGGCTGCCGCGATCACTGGCGTGCTCAGGCCCTTCCTGCCCGAGATCAACATGGTCAACGCCGCGCTGATCGCCAAGGAGAAGGGCATCGTCGTCGAGGAACTGACCCGCGAGGTCGCCGGCAACCTCGAAAGCGTCATCCGCATCGTCGTCGAGGCCGAGGATATGCCGCGCCACGCTTCCGGCACGGTCTTCCATGACGGCAAGCCGCGCATCGTCGAGATCCGCGACATCGCGGTTGACGCCGAGTTCGCGCCGCACATGCTCTATGTCCGCAACGACGACAAGCCGGGTTTCATCGGTCAGTTCGGCTCGCTCTTGGGCGCCGCCGGCGTCAACGTCGCGACCTTCGCGCTCGGCCGCGACAAGCCGGGCGGCGACGCGATCTGCTATGTCGCCGTCGACGAGCCGATCTCGGACGAGCTGCTCGACAAGATCCACGAGATCCCGATGGTCAAGCGCGCCCGGCGCCTGCGGTTCTGATCGTGCTCAATCCGCTGCGGGCCATCGTCGCCTCCCGCTCGGGGGCGGCGCTGGCGCCGATCCGTTTCGAGGTCCGCCGCGACGAGGCGGCGGGCCTCTGGTACGCCATGGACACCGGCGAGCTCGGCATCGTCACCGAAGCCGAGTCCCTCGACGCCCTGCGCGAGCGGCTGAAGCAGCTCCTGCCGGAATGCTTCGGCATCGAGGACTGCCCGGTGGAGCTTACGCTCTGCGACGAGGAAGCGCCCGTTCAGCCCGCCGACACCACGATTTCCGCACTCTCCAGCACATAGCGCGCGAACAGGAAATCCCGGATCGCGACGATCTCGTCGCCGCGCCATTCCAGCGTCACGAAATAGAGCGGCCGCCCGTCGACATCCTGTGCGTCGAGCATCAGCACGGCCGGTTTTCCGTCCACGACCCCGGCTGCGCAGCGCCAGTGCGTGGCGGTGTCGTAACGCCCGAAATAGGGCGCCACCTCCTCACGGCCGCTCAGTTGCAGCCGGTTGACGAGATCGAGCCGGACATCCTCCGCCAGCATCGCGCGAACCGCGTGGAAATCATGCGCGTTGAACCGGGCGACATAACTCTCCAGCCGCACGCGCTCGGCCGGCGCGAGCTGCGGCGCCCGTGTGTCTCCCGGCTCGTGCGCGATCTCCGCGAGCCGCTGCCGCCCGCGCTGCAGCAGGCCTTTGACCGCGGGCGGGCTCAGTTCCAGAAGCTGCGCGATCTCGTCGACCGAGAAATCGAGCACGTCGCGCAGCGTGACGGCGCTGCGTTGCGCGACCGGCAGGCGCGCGAGCGTCTGCAGGCCGGCCCGGGTCGCGAGCGGATCGAAGCCGGTCTGCCGAGGCGAAACCATGTCTTCCTGATCCTCGCTTTCCAGTTCCGTGCGGCGGGCACGGCGCCGGAGCGCATCGAGCGCGGCGTTATGCGCGATGCGGAACAGCCAGCCATCCGGGTTTTCGACGGGGGCAGCGTCGCTCCAGGCTTCGGCAGCTTTCAGGAGCGCGTCCTGGACGACATCCTCTCCTTCGACCGCCGAACCCATCATCCGGGCGCAATAGCGGTGAAGGCGCGGCCGCAGCCGCGCGATCGTCTCGCTCAATACGCTCCGCACGGCACCGCCCGCCACTCTGTCAGCCATGGGAAAATCCGATGTCGCATAACATCGTCTCGACGGTGGCCAGGGAGCCGATCCGTCCGACATAGGCCTTGAAATACTCGGTTTCCCGGAACGCCGCGATATCGTCGGCGCTGCGCCAGCGCGAATAATTCACGACCCGTCGGCCGTCCCGACCGACCAGAACCGAGGACGAGAGCGACCCCGGCTGCTTGCTGAAGAAGTCGTCCGTGCCTTCGCGCAAGATCTCCGCAAGCCGCGGCTGGTCGGCGGGCTGCACGGTGAAGACGTTGACGAGCGCGATGCTGTCGCCCGCTGCGGATGTCTTGGTTTCCATGGCAGTTCCTTTGTCCCGGGCGCGAGAGGGCATGGATAGGGTGAGGCTGCCAGCAAAGCCCGCCGCCAGCACGGCCCGGCGCGAGACGTCGTTCTTCGCCATATCGCAAACCTCCATTTGCCGGACACCATTCCCGGCCAGTGAAGGCGCCGGCACGGCATCCATATTCAAAGACGAATGCCGCACGCGATCGGAACCGCGGCGGCATGTTTTTTCTTTCGATAGGCCCCGCTGCGGCTGACGGATTGAGCCAACCTGCCGCCGCAAGGCTGCCGCAATGTCCCTCCCCTCTGATGGCCTCGCCATCAAGGGACCGCCCCATGCCTGCCTGCCTTCGTCTCGCCGCCGCTGCTCTCGCCTGCCTCACCGCTTTCCCCGCCCTCGCCGATTGGGACAAAGCCAGGCTCGACAAGGAGATCGCCGCGATCGAAGGGCAGGCGAAAGGTCGGCTCGGTGTCGCGCTGATCGATCTCAAGGATCGCAAGCAATGGTCCTATCGCGGCTCCGAGACCTTCCCGCTGCAGAGCGTGTTCAAGCTGCCGCTCGCCGTCGCGGTGCTGCAGCAGGTCGAGGCCGGCAAGTTCAGGCTCGACCAGCCGATTACCGTGACGCGCCAGGATTTCTCGCTGTTCCGCAGCCCGCTCGCCAAGGCCTTCAAGGGCGAGCGCAACGACTATCCGCTGAGCGAGCTCGTTCGCCTCGCCGCCGGCGAGAGCGACAACACCGCCGCCGACCTGCTGATGCGCGAGATCGGCGGGCCGCAGGTGGTGACGAAGATGCTGCGCGACGGCGGCATCACCGGCCTGTCCATCGACCGCTACGAGCGCCAGTTCCAGCCCGAGATCTACGGTCTGCGCGGCTTTGCCTGGGGTGAGACCGTCGACGAGAAGCGCTTCCGCGCCGAGCTCAAGGCGCTCAGGCCGGAAGTCCGCATCGCCGCGCTCTCGAAGGCGCTGAAGGACAAGCGCGACGCCGCGACGCCCGAGGCGAGCGCGCTCTTCCTGGAGGGTTTCGCCAAGGGCACCTGGCTGCGCGACCCCGCCCATACCGCCTTCATCGAGAAGATCGCTTCCGAAATGAAGATCGGCGCCGAGAGGATCAAGGCGGGTCTGCCGGCGGGCTCGCGCCTCGCCCATCGCACCGGGCTCGGCCTCACCACGGATGGCATCAACCACGCCAGCAACGATATCGGCGTCGCCACGCTGCCGGACGGGCGCCGCTTCGTCATTGTCGTTTACCTCGCCGGCTCGCGCGCCGACGCGAAGGAACGCGATGCGGCCCATGCGGCTGTCGCGCGGCTCGCAGTCTCGGCATTGCGCTGAGGCCGCAGATTTCGGGGCGTCATGCCCGGGCTTGACCCGGGCATCTCCGGCATAGAAGCGCCCTGTCCTGCGAGAGATTCGGGTCTGCGCTTCGCCTCGCCCGAGAATGACGGCGGTTGCAGACGAAAGGGCTCGTCTACCGCCCCAGCCGCTCGGCGATGAAGATGCCGCCGAGCACCAGCGCGAGCGCGACCGCGTGATAGACCCCGAAGGGCTCCCCGAGGAGAAGCACGGCGAGGATCGGCGCGAAGACCGGCACGAGATTGACGAAGACACCGGCCCGCCCCGGCCCGATCAACTCGATCGCCCGCATGAAGGACAGTTGCGAGAGGATCGAGGGGCCGATCACCGTGAAGGCGAGGATGGCCCAGCCCGTCGGGCTCGGCATGTGGAAGCGGCCCATGGCGATCTCTGCCGCGAGCAGCGGCAAGGAGAACAGACAGGCAAAGGCCGCGGCGACCGTGAAGAAGACGAGCTGCGGCATCGGCGGCCGGCTGCGGACCGCGACCGTGTAGCCGGCATAGAAGACGCAGGCGAGGATCATCAGCAGGTCGCCCGGGACAAAGCGGAGATTCGCGAGCACATGGACATCGCCGCGGCTCGCGGTGACCACGACGCCGAGCAGGGTGACGGCGACACCGAGCGCCTGCATGACGCCGATCGGGATGCGATAGGCGATGAATGCGCCGAGTAGAACGAAGACCGGGATCGAGCCTTGCAGAATGCCGATATTGATCGCCGTCGTCGAATAGGCCGCCACATACATCAGGGTGTTGAAGACGGTGAAGCCGGTGATGCCGAGCAGGGCGATGTAGGGCCAGTGCGCCTTGATCTGCGGCAGATGCTCGGCGATCTGCCGCCGCAGCAGGAAAGGCATGATCAGGCAGACCCCGATCCAGCGAAAGGAGGTCAGCGCCATCGGCGAGATGTTGCCGACCGCAAAACGGCTGGCCACGGCATTCCCGCCCCAGATCAGCGTCGTCCCGATCATCAGCAGATAGGCGTTGGTCCAGGCGCGTTGCAGCCAAGTCGGGGAAGGGTGCACGTTTCCGCCCTGTCGCGAGAATGGGCACATGCAATAACCTTGCGCGAGGCCCCTCTTCTATGAGATCGGGCGCAAGCCTGCCCATCGCCCTGCGCATCCCCTGCGGAAATCCCCCGATGATCCAGACCAGCTCTCGCCCGCTCCGCCTGCTCTTCGTCGACGGCAACACGCACGAGCATCGCGAAGGGCTGCGCAAGGCTTATGGCATGGCCTATGGCGAGGCCTACGCCGCCGAGATCGCGGCGATCGCGCCCGGCATCGTCTCCGACATTTGTCTCCCGGCTGATGAGGGCGCCAACCTGCCGGACGCCGCCGGGCTCGAATCCTATGACGGCGTCTTCCTCACCGGCTCGGCGCTGCATATCTACAAGGCCGAACCGGCGGTGACGCGGCAGGTCGAGCTGATGCGGGCGATCTATGCCAGCGGCACACCCTGCTTCGGCTCCTGCTGGGGCATCCAGATCGGCTCGGTCGCGGCGGGCGGCACCGTCACCGCCAATCCGAAGGGGCGCGAGGTCGGCTTCGCCCGCCGGATCACGCCGACCGAGGCGGGCCGGAACCACAAACTCCTCGAGAGCAGGCCATCGGCCTTCGACGCCCCGGCGATCCATCTCGACACCATAGCCCTGCCGGCGCATGGCACGACCATCCTGGCCTCCAACGCCTACAGCCAGGTGCAGGCGGCCGAGATCAGGCACAATGGCGGCACCTTCTGGGGCGTGCAGTACCATCCGGAATTCCCGCTGAAGCAGGTTGCCTCGATCCTCGGGCGCATGGTGCCGCTCCTGATCGAGGAAGGCTTCCGGCGGGACGAGACCTCGACCCAGGCCTGGCTCGACGATTTGCGCACGCTCGACGCCGAGCCGGCCACCCGGCAGGATCTCGCCTGGGCGCATGGGCTCGACCGGGAGGTGCTCGACACCGAGCGCCGCGTCACCGAATTGCGCAATTTCGTCGAACACCGCATCAAGCCGCACGCCAGCACGCGCAGCCGCGCCTGAACCGCCTCGCCCTCGATCCGCCTCGCAACCTTGCCATCGCGACGGTCGATGGCTAGGTACGCGCCAGCGAGGCCACGACCTCCCCCACCCTGGGCAATGTGCCGGGACGACCCGGCAACTCATGGGGGACCGCTATGGCGTGGCTCTACCTGTTTTCGGCCGGCATTCTCGAAGTCGTCTGGGCTTTCACCATGAAGCAATCGGATGGGTTTTCCCGCCCGGTGCCGGCGGCGATCACCATCGTCACCATGATCGGCAGCTTCGCCCTGCTCTCGCTGGCGATGCGCACCCTGCCGCTCGGCACGGCCTATACGATCTGGACCGGCATCGGCGCGGTCGGCGCCTTCATCGTCGGCGTCACCGTGCTCGGCGAGGCGCTGACGCCGATGCGTATCGCAGCGGCCATGCTGATCGTCTCAGGCCTCGTGATGATGAAGCTGTCGGCGCACTGATCGCACTTGCGAAGATGGCCCTGCGCTTCCCAGCGGGCCGGGCGTCGCCGATCCTTCAGCTTCTCTCGACGGCGAGCGCCGCCGCATCGAGGGCCGAGGCGATCGCTTCGGCGGCGGGCTCGTCGAGCCCTCCGCGCCGCAACCTCAGGCGCAGGGCGATCTTGAGATTTTCCGTGGCGCGCGTGACGCGCTCGGGAATGCCGTCTCCGGGAGTTGCCGCGCCGGCCGCGCTTACGCGGGCCAGGAGGCTGTCGAGCGCCGTCTGGTTGGCGACGAGAAACGCAGCTCCTTCCGCGGTGACGAGGAAGTTCTTGCGGCTTCCGGTCTCATCCGCGATGCGGGCATAGCCCATGTCTTCGAGCCATTGCAGCGTCGGATAGATCACGCCGGGGCTCGGCGTGTAGCTGCCGCCCGTGCGCTCCTCGATGCCGCGCATCAGGTCGTACCCATGGCGCGGCTGCTCGGAGAGCATCGCGAGGATGAGCAGGCGAAGCTCGCCATAGTCGAACATCCGGCCGCCATGCCGGCCTCTGCGGCCGCGGCGCTCATGTTCATGATGATGATCGTGGTGGTCGCCCCGACGATGCTCGCGCCTATCGCGGAGGGCGTCGGGATGACGGTCGTGACCGTCTCTGTCTGTGTGTTTCATGCCCACACAAACTATATCGCGATATATCTCAAATCAAGATATATCGAAATTACATTTTGGTAATCTGCGGCAGAGGCTGTCGCCCGCGGGGGAGCCCGGCGGCGTTCGCCGCCCTGGCCCATGATCCTGCAAATGCAGGACGCTCGATCCGCTCTCGCTTCCTATCCGCATTCCGGCCAAATTCGGCCTTGGGCGCGCCGGATTCGGCAGCGCTCATCGTGGCCGCGTGACTGCGATTCCGGGGGATGATGTCGTGAAGAATTATATTGCCGCCGCCCTGTTTCTTGCTCCGAGCCTCGCCAGCGCGGCCGAGACCGAGCTCGCAAGCCGGATCGACCGGGTCACGATCTATCCAGACGGCGCCGTGGTGACGCGGCTTGGCAAGGCGGAGTTGCTGCAGGGCGTCTCGCAGGTCGTCCTGCGCGGCCTGCCGGCGACGATCGACCCCGCCTCGATCCGCATCGAGGGCAAGGGCAGCGGCGCCTTCTCGGTCGGCGCCGTCGATGTCCGCACCACGCCGGGCGAGGCCAAGCCGGTCCTCGATATAGTGCTGGAGGACAAGCTCAAGGCGCTGCGCGACGACAAGGGCAAGTTCGAGAGCCAGATCGCCGCGATCGAGGCCAAGCGCGCCACCATCGAGCGCTTCGCCCAGACCGGCCCCGACAAGCTCGGCCCCGACGGCAAGGCCCTGCCGGTCAACGACTGGCCGGCCGTGTTCGAGGCGATCGGCACCGCGTTGGTCAAGGTCCAGGACGAGTTGCGCGGCGTGCGCAATCGCCTTTCCGACGTCGAGGCCGAGATTGCCTCGCTCGAACGCGCCCGCCCACAGGCTGGCCGCCCCGGCGCGCCGAAGCGCGATGTCGCCATCGCAGTCGAGGCGCCGCAGCCGGTTGCAGCCGAATTCACCGTGAGCTACCGCGTCACCGGTGCGAACTGGACGCCGACCTACGAAGCGCGGCTGACCACGACGGCCGAAAAACCCGAGATCGCCCTGACGCGCCGCGCCGAGATCCGCCAGCGCAGCGGCGAGGCATGGGACGATGTAGCGCTCACGCTCTCGACCACGCGTTCGGCCGGCGGCACCCGCGCGCCCGATCTCTCGCCGATGCAGGTCGCCTTCTTCGAGCTACCCGCCATCTATGAAAGCCGCGCGCGTGTCGGCGCGGCGCCTGCTGGAATGGCCGCCGCGCGCGCCAAGGCCGAGGCGGAGGCGCTGGCCGCACAGTCGCAGCGCGCCATCACTCCGGCCCCCGCACCGGTGCGCCCGGCCGAGGTCGAGGTCGCGGCGATCGAGGCCGGCGCCTATCAGGCCAACTTCCAGGTGCCCGGCCGCGCCTCGATCCCGCAGGATGGCTCGCCGAAGACCGTGGTCCTTACCCAGCGCAAGGCGGAGGCGACGCTCGCCGCCCGCACCGTGCCCGAGCTTGAGCAGAAGGCCTATCTGGAAGCCGGCTTCGTCCATGACGAGGAGGCCCCGCTCCTGCCCGGCCGCGTCGCGCTGCATCGCGACGGCAGCTATGTCGGCATGGGCCAGTTCGGGCTGGTGGCGCCGGGCGACCGGCTCGAGCTCGGCTTCGGCGCCGACGACCGGATCAAGGTGAGCTATGCCCCGGTGAAACGCCGCGAGAACGAGCCGGCCTGGCTCGGCCAGAGCCGCACCGATCAGCGCGAGTTCCGCACGGTGGTGAAGAGCCTGCATGCGAGGCCGGTGAAGGTGACGGTGCTCGGGCGCATCCCCTACTCGGAGAGCACCGCCATCGCGGTCGAGACCATCGCCGCCCAGACGACGCCGCCGACCGAGAAGCAGGTCGGCGACCGCCGCGGCGTTTCGTCCTGGACCTTCGACCTCGCCCCCGGCGCCGAGAAGGAGCTCAAGCTCGCCTACCGCATCAAATGGCCGGGCGACCGCGAGCTCTCCTACGACGAGCAGCCGCTGCCGAAGTGAGCTGGTCCCCCAGGCGTCGTTCCCTGGCGAAGCGAGGCGCAGACCCGAGAAGCTCAGGCCGCAGCGAGCGCAGGAGCATCCTGCCGCAAGTGATGCTCGGGGCAAGCCCGAGCATCAGGGCGCCGTCCTAGACCGCCATCTCCACTTCCCGCCCCCGGCCGAGATCGGCCATCCAGGTCCGGTATTTCGGCTGGACCTTGAGCTGATGGGAATAGTGCCGACGGAGCGCCTCGGTCAGGCGCCCGCTCCGGCCGAGCTGCTCGTCGGCGAATCCGATCATCACCGAGTTCGGCCAGGCCTGCGGGCGGATATGGCGCAGCCTTTCGAACAGTGCGTCCTCGCCCTCGGCGGGATCGGCCTGGGCCATCAACGTCAGCATCGCCGCCGTGGAGCGCGAAATGCCCATATGGCAGTGGACCAGCAGATGCCCCTTCACGCGGGCCGCCGCCGTTTCCTGCAAGCCCTCGCCGAAGCGAAGAACCTCATCGACATGCCCCGGCTCCGGCATGATCATCCCGGGTCGCGGATCGATGATGTCGTGGAAGCGCAGCGTCACGCGATGATGCTCGCCATAGGTGCCGAAGGCCTCGATCTCGGCGCGGTCGGGATCGAGCACCGAGAGCACATGCGTCACCTCGCGGGCGCTGTTGCCCGGCAGTTCCTCGATGCCGCAGATCGTCAGGGTCGAGATGGCAAGGGTCTTCATCGCATGGCTCCGCTGCTGAGCCCGTCGCCTAGGTCCGTTCCACCGGCAGCGCAAGCGCCGGAAACGACGGGCACCCCGTCAAAGATGCGGCCGGCATCTCCGACGCCGGCCGCAGTGATGTCTTACTCCGCCGCGATCGCCCGCAGGCCCTGGCCGAGTTCCTGATCGACGAGGCCGACCCAGTAGCGCACGCCGTCCGGGATGATCGCGTCGTTGAAGTCGTAGAGCGGCGTGTGCAGGCCGACGAAGGAGCCGTCGGGATTGACGCCGTTACCGATGCGCATGAAGGCGCCCGGCCGCACCAGCATCATCTCGGCGAAATCCTCGCCGCCCGTGCCCGGCCGCAGCTGGCCGTTGACATGCTCGGCGCCGACGGCGGCGGAAGCCGCCGCAACCGCGACCCGAACCTGCTCGGCCTCGTTGACCAGCGGGCTCGTGCCGCGATGGTAATGGGCTTCCGCCCTGCAGCCCCAGGCCTGGGCCGTCGCAGCCGCAAGCTCGGCGATGCGCTGCTCGACCGTGTCGCGCACGTCCTGCGAATAGGTGCGGGCCGTGCCGCCGATGATGAGCTCGGAGGGGATGACGTTCGAGGCGTTGACGTCGCCGCCATGGATGTAGCCGACGCTGATCACCGCCGTGTCGAGCGGAGCGACATTGCGGCCGATGATGCCCTGCAGGCCGAGCACGAAATGCGCCTGCGCATAGGTGATGTCGGTGGAGCGGTGCGGCTGCGAGCCGCCATGACCGCCGACGCCGTGGAAAGTGACCTTCCACGAATCCGCCGCCGCGAGGAACGGGCCGACCGTCGTGCCGAAGCTGCAGGCCGGCATGCCCGGCGTATTGTGCAGCCCGTAGATCGCGTCGCAGGGGAAGCGGTCGAACAGGCCATCCGCCAGCATGGCGTTGGCGCCGCCGCGGCCTTCCTCGGCCGGCTGGAAGATCAGGTTGACGGTGCCGGCGAAGTCCCGGTTCTCGGCGAGGTACTGCGCGGCCGCAAGCAGCATCGTGGTGTGCCCGTCATGGCCGCAGGCATGCATCCGGCCGTGGTTGCGCGAGGAATAGGGAAGGTTGGTGGTCTCCTCCAGCGCCAGGCAGTCCATGTCGGCGCGCAGGCCGATGGCGCGTTCGCCCGGCTGGTTGCCGCGGATGACGCCGACGACACCGGTCTTGCCGACAGCCTCCGTGACCTCGACGCCCCATTCGCGCAGCTTGTCCGCGACCAGCTTGGCGGTGCGCACCTCTTCCAGGCCGAGTTCGGGATGGGCGTGGATGTCGCGGCGGATCGCCGTGAACGCGGCATGGTGCTGGCCGAGCCAGTCGTCGAGCTTGGTCATGATCGATGAATTCCCCTCTCCTGCGGCATCGGGAAGCAGGCTGGGCGCGATGTCCCGATCCGCTGCATAGCCCTTACGCCCGATTGCGGCAGCATTACTGCGCAGATGCTGCAGACCCGCCATGCTCCGGTGTTTTGTCCCGCAGGATCAAGGCTCCCGCGCCATGAAACCTTGACCTGCGGACCACATTGGCCCATGAGGGCTTGCAAGGACCTGCCCCGAACCCCGGCCTTGCGCCGGGGTTTTGCATTTCCGTGGGTGCTTGCGCGGTCAACGCGGAACAAGCAGGGAAACCTCGCTCATGGCGAATGTTGTGGTGGTCGGCGCCCAGTGGGGCGACGAGGGCAAGGGAAAGATCGTCGACTGGCTTTCCAGCCAGGCCGATGTCGTGGTCAGGTTCCAGGGCGGCCATAATGCCGGCCATACCCTCGTCATCGACGGCGTCACCTACAAGCTCTCGCTGCTGCCCTCCGGCATCGTCCGTCCGGGCAAGCTCTCTGTCATCGGCAACGGCGTCGTGGTCGATCCCTGGCATCTCGTCGAGGAGATCGGCCGGCTGCGCGCCCAGGGCGTCGCGATCTCGCCGGATAACCTTCGCATCGCCGACAACGCCACGCTGATCCTGCCGCTGCATCGCGAGCTCGACCATTTCCGCGAGACCTCGAATGCCGGCATGAAGATCGGCACGACCAAGCGCGGCATCGGCCCGGCCTATGAGGACAAGGTCGGCCGCCGCGCCATCCGCGTCATCGACCTCAAGGACCCTGCCCTGCTCGAAGCCAAGATCGAGCGGCTGCTGGCCCACCACAACGCGCTGCGCCGCGGCCTCGGCATCGGCGAGGTCGACGCCAAGGAGCTGTTGACCCAGCTCAAGGCGATCGCCACCGAGGTGCTGCCCTATGCCGACACGGTCTGGGCGCTGCTCGATGCGCAGCGCCGCGCCGGCAAGCGCATCCTGTTCGAAGGCGCGCAGGGCGCGCTGCTCGACGTCGACCACGGCACCTACCCCTTCGTCACCTCGTCGAACATCGTCGCCGGCCAGGCTGCGACCGGCTCGGGCCTCGGCCCCTCCGCCGTCGGCTACGTGCTCGGCATCGCCAAGGCCTACACCACCCGCGTCGGCGAAGGCCCCTTCCCGACCGAGCTCTTCGACGAGATCGGCGAGCTGATCGGCCAGAAGGGCAAGGAATTCGGCGTCGTCACCGGCCGCAAGCGCCGCTGCGGCTGGTTCGACGCGTGCCTCGTCCGCCAGACGGTCAAGACCTCCGGCATCGACGGCATTGCCCTCACCAAGCTCGACATTCTCGACGGCTTCAAAGAGATCAAGGTCTGCGTCGGCTACAAGCTCGACGGGCAGATCCTCGAACACCTGCCCGCCGGCCAGGCCGACCAGGCCCGCGTCGAGCCGATCTACGAGACCATCGAAGGCTGGCATGGCTCGACCGCCAACGCCCGCTCCTGGGCCGATCTGCCGGCGCAGGCGATCAAATATGTCCGCCGCATCGAGGAGCTGATCGGCGCCACCGTCGCCGTGCTTTCGACGAGCCCGGAGCGCGACGACACGATCCTCGTCCACAATCCGTTCGAAGGGTGACCTTGCCCTTCGAGGGTTGACGCGGCCCGTCATCAGCGACAAGTGAGGCCAATGGCCGATTTCTACCCGATCCTGGCGCGTGCCGTCGCCGGGCTGCCCGACAACTCCGCCGAGACGCGCCGCTCCATCTACGACCGGGCGCGGACGGCCCTCGTCGCGCAGCTGCGCGGCCTCGACCCGCCGCTGAGCGAGGCCGAGATCATGCGCGAGCGCCTGGCGCTCGACGAAGCCGTCGCCCGGATCGAGGCGGATTACGAGGCGGCACCGGCCGAGCAGCCGATCATCGAAGGCCCGGTGATTCGCCCTGTCGAGGCTCCCCCGCAGCCGCCGCGCCCGCCCGAGCCCAAGAAGCAGCCGGCATTCGCCCCGCTGCCCGCCCCCGCCGGCGAGGATGAGGGCGAGCCGCTGCCTGAGCCGGCCGCGCCACAGGCCGCCCGCCCGCGCGTGCAGCCGCCGCGCGAATCCCGGGTAAAGCCCGGCCATATCCGTTCCGCCGTGGTCGGCGGCGTCGTCGCGATCGCGGTCGCGGCGATCGCGGCCACCGCGATCTATGTCCACAAGCTGAAGCCGCAGGATGCAGCCCGCCCGAACGGCGAGGCAAGCACCCAGCAGGCACAGCCGGCCCAGCCCGAAGGCAACGGCAAGATCGCCGACCGCGTCGGCGAGCCTGCCCAGGGCCGGACCGGCAGCAATACGGCGAGCGCCTTCCCGGGCGTTCCGGTCCCGCAGCCGGGCGGCGAGATCGCCGTCGCCCAGCGCGCCATCCTCTACACCGAGGCTCCCGAGAACCCGCAGCAGCCCCGGGCCGTCACCGGCCGCGTCTTCTGGCGCCTCGACAGTGAGAGCGCCGGCCAGGGCCGTCCGGTCGAGACGATCGTGCGCGCCACCGTCGAGATTCCCGATGCCGGGCTCAATCTCGACTTCACCGTCCGTCGCAACACCGATTCCGCCTTCCCCGCCTCGCACATCATCGGGCTGCGCTTCACCAACAGCGGCGACCCGGCGTCGCAGGCGATCAAGGAAATCGGCGTGCCGCAGTTCAAGACCGAGGAAGGCGAGCGCGGCGCACCGCTCTCGGCCATCAACTCGGCGCTGGGTGACAATCTCTTCGTCGCCGCCTTGTCCAACGTGCCGGTCGAGGTCGAGCGCAACATCGATCTGATCCTCAACCGCAGCTGGATCGATATCCCCGTGCTGTTCACCTCGGGCCGGCGAGGTATCATCACCTTCGAGAAGGGTGTTTCGGGCAGCCAGACGCTGACTGACGCCTTCAACCGCTGGCGGTAAGCGAGCCGTCATCCTCGGGCGCAGCGAAGCGCTGACCCGAGGATCGCCAGACAAGCGAAGCAGCCGTTTCCTTCCGCAAGAGATGCTCGGGTCAAGCCCGAGCATGACGGCGCAATACCGTCAGCTTTTCCGCTGCGCCGCGAAGCACGCGGCTGCCCTGAGCACATCCGCCTGCGGGCCAAAACCTGCAAGTGCCGCCACAGCGGCCTCGCTCAGCCGGTCGCGCTCGCGCTTGGCGCCGTCGAGGCCGAGCGCGCCGATCAGGGTCGCCTTGCCCTTGTCCTCGTCCTTCGCCGTCGCCTTGCCCATCCGGGCGGCGTCCGATTCGACATCGAGGATGTCGTCGGCGACCTGGAAGGTCGCGCCGAGCGCGCGGCCGTACTGGCCGAGCGCCGCCAGCGCCGCCGCATCGGCACCACCGAGGCGCGCACCGATCTCGACGCTGGCGGCCAGCAGCGCCCCGGTCTTCATCGCCTGAAGCTGGCGGATCGTGGCCTCCGAGAGCGAGCCGCGCTGCGCCTCGAACCGCCCCTCGGCGGCGAGGTCCAGCATCTGGCCGCCGACCATGCCGCCGAGCCCGGAGGCACGCGCCAGCGCGCTCACCAGCGCCGCCCGCACGGCGCCGTCAGGATGGGTCGCCTCATCGGCGAGAACCTCGAAGGCCAGCGTCAGCAGCGCGTCGCCGGCCAGGATCGCGGTGGCTTCGTCGAAGGCCTTGTGCACCGTCGGCCGGCCGCGGCGCAGATCGTCGTCGTCCATGGCCGGCAGGTCGTCATGAACGAGCGAATAGCAATGCAGCAGTTCGACGGCCGCGCCTGCCCGCAGCCCCTGCTCGGGAGCGGCGCCGAGGAGCCGGGCCGTCTCGACCGTCAGGAAGGGGCGCAGACGCTTGCCGCCGCCGAGCGCGCCATGACGCATCGCCGCAACGAGGCGTGGCGGGCGCGCGATCTCTCCCTCGGCCGGCTCGGACGCGAGCAGCGCCTCGAGCAGAGCCTCGATGGCCTCCGCATTCTGCGCGAGCCGCCGGTCGAGGTCGCCATGGCTGGGCGGAGTGGTGACGGAACTCATGCGCGGATCTCGCGTTCGCTGCCGGGACGGGGGCCTTGCCGGACGATGGCGGCATCGTCAAGCTGCGCCGCCATGACGCAGGACATCACGGATCGGCCGATCGACCGGCGAGGAGGGCGAAGCAACGTGCTGGGCAGGTTCATCGGCCTTTGCGTCAGGCTCGCCTGCTGGCTGCTCCTTCTCCTCGCCGTGGCAATCCTGCTCTACCGGGTCGTGCCCGTGCCCTCGACACTGATGCTGGCTCGCTGGCTGACGCTGCGCCCCGTCGAACGCGAATGGGCGCCGCTGGCGCAGATCTCACCCAATCTGATCCGCGCCGTCATCGCCGCCGAGGACCAGCGCTTCTGCAGCCATCGCGGCGTCGACTGGATCGAGCTCAACGCCGTTCTGGAGGATGAGGACGGCCCCAGCCGCGGGGCCTCGACGCTGACCATGCAGACCGCCAAGAACGTGTTCCTCTGGCCCGGCCGCTCCTATATCCGCAAGGGGCTGGAGATTCCGCTGGCGCTGGCGATCGACTTCGCCTGGGGCAAGCAGCGGGTGATCGAGGTCTATCTCAACGTCGCCGAATGGGGCCATGGCCTGTTC
Organism: Allobosea sp. 10L422; assembly: GCF_056395345.1. Lineage (NCBI taxonomy): Bacteria > Pseudomonadati > Pseudomonadota > Alphaproteobacteria > Hyphomicrobiales > Alloboseaceae > Allobosea > Allobosea sp. 10L422. The sequence continues at coordinate 53,905 of NZ_JBFTJI010000009.1, read as the reverse complement.
GGGGCCGAGGCCGCCGCGCAGCGCTATTTCGGCAAATCCGCTGCGCGACTCAGCCCAGCCGAAGCCGCGCGCCTGGCGGCCGCGCTGCCGAATCCCCTGCTGCGCGACCCCGGGCGGCCGAACCGGGGGCTGCAATCGGCCGCTGCGCGCGCGCAGCGCCGGCTCGGGCAGCTGGGATCGCTCGGAGATTGCGCGCTTCCCGACTGATCCCGCCGTCATTCCGAAGAAATCCGGATTCTGCACTAGCCATCGCCGCCCCGCCGGTGTATGGGCAACGCCTCATGAGATTGATCCGTCGCCGTGGCGGAGGCGTGGCCTTATGGCCTGCGTCCGAACGGTGGCACGATGGAGAGTACAATGGCCGTTCCGAAGAGAAAGACGTCGCCGTCGAAGCGTGGCATGCGCCGCTCGGCCGACGCGCTGAAGCAGCCCACCTATATCGAGGACAAGAACTCGGGCGAGCTGCGTCGTCCGCACCATGTCGACCTGAAGAGCGGCATGTATCGCGGCCGTCAGGTCCTCAAGGTCAAGACCGAGGCCTGAGCCGGATGCGGCAGCGATGCCGCTCCAGCGACGATCAATGCGAACCGGCCGCGAGGCCGGTTTTTCTTTGCGCGCTTTCCGTCAGCCCCGGGGAGACGTGCGCGACCGTGGCAACCGGCCCCTCGGCAGCAGCTGCGCCGCCGCCCGGTAGCACCCGGCGGCCGATTGCGGCGTCGTGATCCCATTGCGCGCGAAAGGGCCGATCTCCGCTCGCGCTGCGGCGGCCTGCAGCAGCAGCAGCGCAGATGACTCGACATGGGCTGCATCGCGCCCCGGCCAAACTCGGGCCTCCACCATGTCTCACTCCGGCACAAACTCAATGTGACGGCGTGCAAGCTGCAATCCGGTGGCCAGCCTTAACGGCGCGTTAATCAAAATTGCCGCATCGTTTCGAGGCACTTCCTACCATCCGGACGGGCGACGAAGCACCAGGACGGCGCTGCGTGGCCATCCCTCTGAGGCCGAGCGATGCCCACCCCTTCGATCTTCAGCTTCCAGAACGGCGGCCCGGTCGACCCCCGCAGCATCCTCTCCTCGATCGGCGAAGTGGTTTACGGCTGGGACGTCCAGAGCGACGCGCTCACCTGGGGCCCGAATGTCGGCGAGGTCCTGGGCCCGGTCCCGGCACCGACGCTGGCGCGCGGCCTCGCCTTCGCCGGCCTCGTCGAGCCCGGCAGCGGCCCGAGCCGCTATGATGCGATCTTCGGCTCCAGCGAGCGCGACCAGGGCGACGGCGTGATCTATCGCACCCGCTATGCCGTCGACCTCGCCGGCCGCAAGATGTGGGCCGAGGATACCGGCCGCTGGTTCGCCGGCACTGATGGCCGTCCGGCGCGCGCGCGCGGCATCCTCCGGCTCGAGCGTGCCGCACGGGCCGACGAGCTGGAGCGCCTCGGCAACGAACTCTGCGACCGCCCAGCCCTGCTGGAGCGTATCGACGCGGCGCTCAAGGAGCAGCCGCCGGCCGAGCGCCCCGTCGTGATCCTGGTGGCGGCGATCGACGAGCTCGCGCGGTTGAACGACGATTTCGGCCATGAGGCGACCGACGAGATCATCAGCACCGTGCATGAGCGGCTGCGCTCGGTCACGCGCCGGCGAGACCATCTCGTCCGCTACGCCGGCAACAGTTTCGCGATCCTGCTGGTCGGCTGCCCGCAGGACCAGATCGAATCGGCCGCGCGGCGCTTCATCAAGATCGTCGCCCAATCGGCGATCGAGACCGCGCGCGGCATCGCGCTCGTGCGCCTGCGTGTCGGCGCCGCCAGCGCGCCGGAGCTGGGAACCCATGCCGGCTCGCTGCTGGCCGCGGCCGAGGGAGCCCTGGCCGCAGCCCGCGCCGGCGCCATCGACACCGCCGTAACCGCCAAGCCGCGCCCGCGCCGCGAAGCGGCGTCCGACCAGATTGGCTTCGACGTGCAGGCCATCGCGGCCCTGAATGAGAGGCGTGTGCAGCTCGCCCTGCAGCCTGTGGTCAAGGCCGGCTCGCGCGAACCGGCCTTCCACGAGGCGCTGCTGCGGGTCGGCCAGGACGAGACCGGGCTCTACTTCTCCTCGGCCGAGCTGATCCCCATGCTGGAACGGCGCGGCCTCGTACGGCTGTTCGACCATCGCGTGCTCGAGCTCGCCATGGACATGCTGTGCGACGACCCCGCCCTGGTGCTGTCGGTCAACGTCTCTCCCCGCTCGCTGACCTATCCGGAATGGTTCGACGCCTTCGTGGCCTGCACGGCTGCCGCCAGAAGCGAAGCCTCACGCCTGATCGTCGAGGTCACGGAGACCGCGACGATCGAGAACCCTATGCGGGTGGCGAAGCTGCTCGGAGGCATCAAGGCGCAGGGCGCGCGCATCGCCATCGACGATTTCGGCGCCGGTCACACCTCGCTGCGCCATCTGCGCGCTTTCCCGATCGACATCCTGAAGATCGACGGCGCCTTCACGCAGAATCTGCGGCGTTCGACCGACGACCGCTTCTATGTTCGCACGCTCATCGATCTCGCCGGCCATCTCGGCGTCGAGACGGTGGCGGAATGGGTCGACGACGAGATGCAGGCCGCCATGCTGCGTGACTGGGGCGTGACCTATCTGCAAGGGCACCTCGTCGGCCGTGCCGAGCTGCATGCGCCGGCGCAGCAGGCACAGCGCCGGAAGCTCGCGGCCGGCTGACGTTGCGATATGTACCCCCCGATGGCAGTATTCGCGCGCTTGCGCACCTTTGCAGAGAGGTCATCAGATGAGCCTCCGTGCGATTATCCCCGCCTTGTTTTCGACATCGACGGCGCCGGTTGCGGCGTCCGCGCAGCAGGCGCAGCCGATCACGCGCCGCCGGGTTCTCCGGCGGCCACAATCACCATTCCGGCCAATCGGCACCCGTAGAACTGGAGGCAATATGGAGCATCGCGGTACATTGCCAGTCTGGGCCTGCTGGATCGCCGGCCTCAGCGCCGTCGGTTTCGCGTTGGCCGCGGGCCCGGGCTCGACCGGAAGCGCATCGGGCTGGGTGTTTCCGGCGGCACAGGCAGCCGAAGACCTGCCGCCGGAAATGATCGCCGCACAAATCCGCACGCAGGGTTTTGCGTGCGACAAGGCGCTTAACGCGACGCGAGACGCGGAGCGCTCCAGGCCGGACCATGCGGTGTGGATTCTCAAATGCGGCAACGCGACGTATCGGGTGAGCTTCGCCCCCGACATGGCGGCGAAAATCGAGCCGCTGCAATAGGCGCCCCATCTTCACCGATCGGTCCACCGGTGGTCGCAACGTGCAAAGCATGACGGAACTGCTGCCGGTAACGCCTTCGATCGATCAGCTCGGCCGCATCATCGCCAATGTCGCGGCCCCGGCATTCCTGCTGGGCGCCGTGGCCGCTTTCATCTCGTTGCTGATGGTCCGGATCAACCGCGTGATCGACCGCTCGCAGTTCATCCATTCCATCCCCGAAAGCGATTCCTCGAAATCCTTCCTCCGGGCCGACCTGCCTCGCCTGAGACACCGGGCCGCGCTTTTGAATAGAGCGTTGTTTTGCGCCATCGTGTCGGCAATATTGACGGCGCTCATCATCATCGTCGCCTTCATCAGTGCATTTCTGCACTTCGCCCATGAATATGGCGTCGCGCTCCTGTTCATCGCAGCCTTGCTGATGTTCTGTGCCTCTCTCATCGATCTCGCGCGCGAGGCTCGCATTGCGCTTCACGACAACGACCTGCGCGCGTGAATGAAGGCCCCTTGGATCGGCGCGCAAACCCGGCGGAAGGGCCTCTGGAGAACCGCAGCCGAGAACGCCCGCCAAGGGCCGACCCGTAGCCCGGCCGCGAAGGTCTGCTTGCCGGAAATCTCCCAACGTCAGAGCGTCGCGCGCGTCAGGCCCGACGGCCAGCTTTCGCCGATGTCAGATTCCGCCCTGCCGGGGCACCCGCCGCATCGATCCTCATTGGGCAATGAAAAGCCGCGCCCTCTCCTGCGAGGGCGCGGCTCAAATTCGTCCGAAGCGGCTCAGCGCGTACGGGACAGCTTGTCGAGACGCTCGCGCATCTCGTTGAGCTCGCGCTTGAGATCGGTGATCTCGTTCCCGCCGGACTGGGCGGCGGCCGGCTTCGCGCCTTCGGCCTCCTGACGGGCCTGGGCCGCCGCGGTGAACGGGTTGAACAGCCGGAACGCTTCGGTGAACATCTGCATGTTCGCACGCGTCTGCGCCTGGATGGCGTCGAGCGCGTTGCCGCCGAACGCCGTCCCGCCGAAGGCCTTGGCCATCTGCTCGCGGAACTTGTTCTGGTCCTGGGTAAAATTGTCCATCGAGAATTCGAGGTAGCGCGGCACCAGCGCCTGCATGCTGTCGCCATAGAAGCGGATGAGCTGCCGCAGGAAAGCGATCGGCAGCAGGTTCTGCCCGTCCTTGGCTTCCTCGTCGAAGATGATCTGCGCCAGCACCGAACGCGTGATGTCCTCCCCGGACTTGGCGTCGTAGACGGCGAAATCCTCGCCCGCGCGCACCAGACCGGCGAGATCCTCCAAGGTGACGTAGGAGCTGGTACCTGTGTGGTAGAGACGCCGGTTGGCGTATTTCTTGATGACGGTTGGTTCTTTTTCGCTAGCCATCGGTCCTACTTGACGTTGTTCCGCGGCCACGGTTGATTCCGGCATGCTCGGCGGAGCGGTCTCCCTGCCCCGACGATAGACTGTCGGTGCTGCACCGCAAGCTCTTTGAGCGCGGGCCGCAAAAATCTGTCGGAAGTGAGGCGCGGTCTGCGACTTTCGTCGCCTCCCCACAACCACGCACGCGCCGTCGCGGTCTCGAATTCGCTGCTCACCCGTCTTGACGGCGTCGCAACAGGCTTCGAAGGTGGCGGGGAATGGTGCATCGGCGGGAGCGGTGCAGCAGCAACAACAAGTGAGGACACTCTCATGGCAGATTCAGATATCGTGATCGTCAGCGCTGCGCGCACGGCGGTCGGCGCCTTCAATGGCGCCTTCGCCAACACCCCCGCCCATGAGCTCGGCGCCGCCGCGATCAAGGAAGCGCTGAAGCGCGCCAAGGTCGAGGGCGGCGAGGTCGACGAGGTCGTCCTCGGCCAGGTGCTCGCCGCCGGCCAGGGCCAGAACCCGGCCCGCCAGGCCGCCATGGCCGCCGGCATCCCGCAGGAGAAGACCGCCTGGGGCCTCAACCAGCTCTGCGGCTCGGGCCTTCGCACCGTCGCCATCGGCCTCCAGCAGATCGCCAATGGCGACGCCGACATCATCGTCGCGGGCGGCATGGAATCGATGTCGCTGGCGCCGCATGCTTCCTATCTGCGCAACGGCACCAAGATGGGCGACGTCAAGTTCGTCGACACCATGATCAAGGACGGGCTCTGGGACGCTTTCCACGGCTACCATATGGGCACGACCGCCGAGAACGTCGCGACCAAGTACCAGATCAGCCGCGAGGAGCAGGACCGCTTCGCCGTCGCCTCGCAGAACAAGGCCGAGGCCGCCCAGAAGGCCGGCCGCTTCAAGGACGAGATCGTCCCCTTCACCATCTCGACGCGCAAGGGCGACATCGTCGTCGACAGCGACGAGTACCCGCGCCATGGCGCCACGCTGGAGGCCATGGCCAAGCTCAAGCCCGCCTTCTCCAAGGACGGCACGGTGACCGCCGGCAACGCCTCCGGCATCAACGACGGCGCCGCCGCTCTCGTCATCATGACCGCCAAGGAAGCGGCCCGCCGCGGCCTGACGCCGCTCGCCCGCATCGCCTCCTGGGCGACCGCCGGTGTCGACCCGGCGATCATGGGCACCGGCCCGATCCCCTCGACCCGCAAGGCGCTCGAGAAGGCCGGCTGGAAGGTCGGCGACCTCGATCTCGTCGAGGCCAACGAGGCCTTCGCCGCGCAGGCTCTGGCTGTGAACAAGGACCTCGGCTGGAACCCCGACATCGTCAACGTCAATGGCGGCGCCATCGCGATCGGCCATCCGATCGGCGCCTCCGGCGCGCGCGTGCTGGTGACGCTGCTGCACGAGATGGCCAAGCGCGACGCCAAGAAGGGCCTCGCCACGCTCTGCATCGGCGGCGGCATGGGCGTCGCCATGGCGGTCGAGCGCTGAGAAGCACCTGCCGATGGCGAAGCGCACGACGCTCTATCGCTATCTCACCGGCCCCGATGACGCCTCGTTCTGTCATCGGGTCAGCGAGGCCTTGAGCCAGGGCTGGTCTCTCTTCGGCCAGCCGACGCTCACCTTTGACCCAACGCAAGGCCGCGTCATCTGCGGCCAGGCCATTATCAAGGACGTGGACGAGCCTTACTCGCCCACCCTGAAACTGTCCGAACAATGACGGCAGCAAGCCGCGCAGGTCTTCACAAAGAGGGAGAATGGCTATGACGAAAGTAGCGCTGGTTACGGGGGGCTCGCGCGGCATCGGCGCTGCGATCTCGAAAGGCCTGAAGGCGGCCGGCTACAATGTCGCGGCGAGCTATGCCGGCAATGACGAGGCAGCGGCCAAGTTCTCCGCCGAGACCGGCATCAAGACTTATAAATGGGACGTCTCGGATTACGATTCCTGCGTCGCCGGCATCGCCAAGGTCGAGGCCGATCTCGGCCCTGTCGACGTGCTCGTCAACAATGCCGGCATCACGCGCGACGGCATGTTCCACAAGATGACCAAGGATCAGTGGGACGCCGTCATCAACACCAATCTCAACTCGCTCTTCAACATGACCCGCCCGGTCTGGGAGGGCATGCGCGCGCGCAAGTTCGGCCGCGTCATCTGCATCTCGTCGATCAACGGCCAGAAGGGCCAGATGGGCCAGGTCAACTACTCCGCCGCCAAGGCCGGCGACATCGGCTTCGTCAAGGCGCTGGCGCAGGAAGGCGCGCGGGCCGGCATCACGGTAAACGCGATCTGCCCCGGCTATATCGCCACCGAGATGGTGAAGGCGATCGATCCGGCCGTGATCGAGAAGTCGATCCTGCCGCATATCCCGGTCGGGCGCCTCGGCGAGCCCGAGGAGATCGCGCGGGCGGTGGTGTTCCTGGCCAGCGACGATGCCGGCTTCATCACCGGTTCCACTCTCTCGGCCAATGGCGGCCAGTTCATGGCCTGACCGGAGCACGCGTGCTCTATCAATAGTTTAGAACCGCCGCCCGGCAACGGGCGGCGGTTTTGCTCATCGATCAGGCCATGACGGGGCGCGGTGTGCCGTCGATCTCGGTCGCCTCCGGCTCCTGCGCGATCGGTGGATTGAGCGGATCGATGACCTCGAACGGCCGTTCGACCTTGTCCGGCGCCTCGCGCATCCGCATGCGCAAACCAGCGAAGGCGGCGAGCGCCAGCGCGATCGCGGCCATGAAGTAGAGCAGCCCGTCGATGTCGAAGCGCGCCATGATGCCGGCGCCGATCATGGGCCCGAGCGCCGAACCGAAGCCGCTGACCAGGATGAGCCGCCCGCTCACCGCCACCACGCGGTCCGCCGGCATCCGGTCCAGCGCATGGGCGACGCAGACCGGATAGAGCGTCGACATGAAGCCGCCGAGCAGCGCTGCGACCGGCAGCACCGTCGCGAGCGAACGCGGCATCGCCAGCAGCAGCACGACGGCCGCCGCATAGCCGACGGCCAGCCCCGCCAGCACGAGGCGGCGGTCGTTGCGGTCCGACAGGCGCCCGACCGGGACCTGCAGCGCCAGCCCGCCGAGCACGGCAACCAGCATGAACAGCGCGATGGTCTGCTGCTGCACGCCGTTGCTGAGCATCCAGGCCGGCACCAGCGCGTAGAAAGAGCTGGTGATGATGCCGCTGACGACGCAGCCGATCACGGAAATCGGCGCCTGCCGCGTCAGCTCGCCATAGCGCAGCGTCGGCTCCGGCACGAGGCCGGGCGCCTCCGCCCGCGTCGTGCTGACCATGACCAGCGCGAGCGCGAAGAGCGCGATGATGACCTGGAACGCACCGGCAGATTGGATCGTGAGGCCGGCGATGGCGAGCTGGCCGATCGCCAGCGCCAGGAAGGTGCCGACCATATAGGTCGAGAAGACGCGGCCGCGCTGGTCCGGCACCGCCTTGGCGTTCAGCCAGCTCTCGGTGGTGACGAACAGCCCTACGCAGCCGATCCCGATCACCACCCGGCAGCCCGCCCAGACCAGTGCCGAGGTCCAGAGCGGCATCAGCGCGGTCGCCACGACCACGAGGCCGGCGAAGGCCGTATAGGCGCGGATATGGCCGACGCGCTGGATCACTCCGCCGCTGGTCACGGCGCCGATGGTGAAGCCGATGAAATAGGCGCTGAGCACGATGCCGGTCGCGGCCGGGCCGAAATCCTCGAGCGTCACGCGCAAGGACAGGAAGGTGTTGAAGAAGCCGTTCGCGAGCTGCACCAGGCTCGTCGCGGCGATCAGTGTTCCGATCTGCACCAGCATCGGCCAACCTCTCCGCAGCGGCCGCAGCAATCGGCCGGATGCAAAGAGGGCTAGCGGCCGAATGTGGGCTCAATGCGTCAGGGCCGCCGGGAATGCCGGCGGCCCTGCAAAACGTTCGACAGCGAGCCGCGCAGCTCAGCCCTGGCGCTTGCCCTTCGGCAGCAGGAAGGTCAGCAGGCCCACTGCCGGCAGCCAGGCGCAGATCTTGAACACCTGGATGATGCCGATCTGGTCGGCCAGCGCGCCGATGCCGGCCGCGGCGATGCCGCCCAGCCCGAAGGACAGGCCGTAGAACAGCCCGCCGACCAGGCCGACGCGGTGCGGCACGAGGTCGATCGCGTAGATCAGGATCGCCGAGAAGGCGCTCGCCATGACGAAGCTGATGATGACGCTGAGCACGCCCGTCCAGAACAGATCGGCATAGGGCAGGATCAGCGCGAAGGGCAGCGAGCCGAGGATCGACAGCCAGATCACCCGGTCGCGGCCGATGCGGTCGCCGATCATGCCGCCGAGGATGACGCCCGCCGCACCGACGACGAGATAGAGGAACAGCATGATCTGCGAGAGCTGCAGCGTGATGCCGAAGCGCTCGATCAGATAGAAGGTGTAGTAGGAGGTGAAGGCGGCGGTGTAGCCGTTCTTCGAGATCAGCAGGACGACCAGCACCGCCATCGCCAGCAGCACGCGCCCATGCGGCAGGCCATGGCTCGCAATCTCCTCGGCATGCACCGGGGATGCCTTCTGCTCGCGACGCATCGCCGAATAGCGTGAGCCGAGCCAGCCCATCACCAGCATCGCCACCAGCACGACGCCCGAGAACCAGGACAGGCTCTGCTGGCCGCGCGGTACCACGATCATCGCCGCCAGCAGCGGGCCGATGGCGTAACCGACATGGCCGCCGACCTGGAAGACGCCCTGCGCCAGCCCTTGCCGGCCGGCGGAAGCGTGGCGCGCCATCCGCGTGGCCTCGGGATGGAACACGGCCGAGCCCAGGCCGATCATCGCCGCGCCGATCAGCACGACCCCGTAGCTGTGAGCGAAGGAGAGCAACAGCAGCCCCGACAGCGTCGCGCACATGCCGGCGACCATCGCATAGGGCCAGGGCCGGCGGTCGGTGACATAACCGAGCAGCGGCTGCAGCAGCGAAGAGGTCACCTGGAAGGCGAGCGTGATCAGGCCGATCTGCACGAAATCGAGCTGATAGGCGTCCTTGATCAGCGGGTAGAGCGCCGGGATCATCGACTGGACGAGATCGTTCAGCAGATGTGCGACGCTCAGCGCGGCCAGAACCGGCATCAACGGACGGCGAGTGACGGATTGCAGCGGGATCGAGGTCATTTTCGAGGAATGATCCTCCTTGCCGACGCGGTCAACGCCCCCGGCACGGCGCCGGGAGCATGGCGCCCATGGCACCGAAGCCATGCTGCGGCGCAGCAGAACGCATCATTCGCATGCGCTTTCCCAAGGTAGGCGCGGGGAACCCCTTTTCTGTCAGGAGAGGAGTAGGGCTTAGGCTTTGGCCATCGGACCGATAGAGCGCTCCATTTCGGCGGCGCGGCGGCAAGGTCAGAACCAATCGTCCAACGGCCGCCTCCTCCCGTGACTTCTACCGCCGGGAGAGAGTCCCCCCGCGCTCACTGCACACCGCCTGGCGCCGACCCATCGGCAAGGTGCAACAAATCTGCTACCGCCGCCCTGTTCGAAGCCCGGCTCCTCCCATGACCTCCCGCACCGCCACCCTCATCGGCTTCTGCGCGATCCTGCTCTGGTCGACGCTCGCTCTCTTCACGGCAATGTCGGGGCGCGTTCCGCCGTTCCAGCTTGTGGCGATGACCTTCGTCATCGGCGGGCTGCTGATCCTCGCGATCACCGCCTTGCGCGGCGAGCTCTCCCGCATCCGGCCGACGCCCGCCTCCTTCGCCCTGGGACTTTACGGCCCGTTCGGCGATACCGCCCTGTACTACGCGGCGGTGAAGAACGCCCCTCCGGCCGAGGCSAACCTGATCCACTATCTCTGGCCGYTGCTGATCGTGCTYTTYGSKGCGCTGCTGCCGGGCGGTGGCCTGAAGCCTCGCCACCTCGTCGGCGCGCTCATCGGCCTCGTCGCGACCGCGCTTCTGGTCTCCGGCGGACTCGGAACGGGCGGCGGGATCGCGCTCGGCCATGTTCTCGCGGCGCTCGGCGCCTTCGTCTGGGCGAGCTATTCGGTGGCCTCGCGGCGCTTCGCGGGCGTGCCTTCGGAGAGTCTGTGCGTCACCATGCTGGGCTGCGCCGTGCCGGCGCTCGCCGTGCATTTTGCCTTCGAGACCACGCTCTGGTCGCTGACGGCGACGGAATGGGCCGGCGTGCTCGGCCTTGGATTGGGCTCGATCGGGCTTGCCTTCGTCGTCTGGGACATCGGCATGAAGCAGGGCGACGTCGCCCTGCTCGGGGTTGCCTCCTATGCCGCGCCGGTGCTGTCGACGCTGACCCTCGTGCTCTTCGGCTATGCCCCGGCGAGCTGGCTGCTCGGCGCCTCCTGCGCGCTCATCGTGGTGGGCGCGCTGGTGGCGAGCAGCGGGCGCAAGAAAGCTTAGCGAGAACGCGTCATTCTCGGGCGAAGCGAAGCGCGGCCCCGAGAAGCTCGTAACCAGAGGAAACAGGTCTCCGTCATGCTCGGGTCAAGCCCGAGCATGACGGCTCGGCGGCGCCTAGCAGGCGTCAATTCCGCCGGAGCAGCCGCTCCAGATAATCCAGTTCCTCGGCAGGCCGCAGCGGATCGCCCAGGCGTTTGCGCAGCTCTTCGAGGATGCGCCGCGCCCGCTGGGTCGCGCTCTCGTCGGCGCCGGGCACCTTGACCCGGCCATCGGCCCAGTCGCGCTGGCGCTGCGGCCGGCCGAGCGGATCCTCGCTGCCGCGCTGCTGCGCCGAAGGGCGGCCCTGCTGGCGTCCGTCCGGCTCGCCATAGGCCTGTCCCTCGCCTTCGCCCTCACCGGGCTGTCCCTGCATCTGCTGGGCGAGATTCTGGCCGCCGCGGCGCAACGCATCGAGCGCGCGGCCCTGCGCATCGAGCGCGCCCTCGCCCTGCCCCTGGCCGAGCTGCTGCTCGGCATCGCGCATGGCGTCCTCGGCCTCGCCGAGTTCTCCGTTCTGCGGCGCGCCCATGCCGCGCATCCGCCGCTGCAGATCCTGCAGCCGCTCGCGCAGGGCCTGCTGGCGCTGGGAGAGGCCCTGACCCTGGCCGTTCTGGCCCTGCATGCCCTCGCCGCCTTCGCCATCCTCACCCTGCTCGCCCGGCTGCTGGCCGGGTTGCTGGCCACGCTGGCCGCGTTGTCCTTGCTGGCCCTGTTGCCCCTGCTGGCCACGCTGGCCCGGCCGCGCCTGCTGCTGGCCCGGCCGCTGGCCGCGCTGGGTCTGGCCCTGGCCCTGCCGGCGCTGCTCGTTCTGATAGGTCTCGTCCCGCAGGTTCTGCTGGTCGCGCGTCATCCTGTCGAGATCGCCCAGCGCCTGGTTCATCTGGTTCTGGCGCGGATCGCGCTGGCCCGGACGCGCCATCTGCAGATTGTTGAGCATCTGGTTGAGCTGCTCCATCAGGCGCTGCGCCTCGGCCATGTCGCCGCGCTTGGAGAGTTCCTCGATGCGGTCGAGCATGTTCTGCAGATCGCGCGGCGTCACCGTGCGGAAATTCTCCGGCAGCTGCGCCTGGTTCTGATCGCCGTTCTGTTGCTGCTGGCGCATCATCTGTTCGGCGAGCTGGCGCATGAAATTGTCCATGGCCCGGCGCATCTCGTCGGTCAGCTTCTTGATCTCCTCCTCGGAGGCGCCGCGCTCCAGCGCCTGCTGCAGGTTCTCCTGCGCCTGCCGCAGCGCCCGCTCGGCATCGGACATGTCGCCGTCCTCGAGCTGCAGCGCCATCGCCCACATCAGCTCGGAAACCTCCCGCAATTCATCGTCGCTGCCGGACCGGCGCAGCCGCTCGCCCAGCATGCGCATGCCGAGATAGACGCCCGTCTCCTTCATGAAGAGGTCGGGCTCGATCATCAGCGCGTCCATGGCGAGCTGCACCTTGGAACGGTCCTCGACGTTCATGACGAGCTTGCGCCGCTGCTCCACCAGCGCCTTGGCCAGCGGCTTGGTGAAGGTGCGCTGCGGCAGCAAGACCTCGATCGGCTCGGTCCGCCCTTCCTGGCCGGCCTCGTCCTTGGCGATCAGCACCATGCGGACCTTCGCGCCGGCCCAGGGGTGGGCCGAGAAATCGACCGTGCTCTTCATCTCCTCTTCGGCGGCGGAGGGCGGCGGCACGGCGAGGTTCTGCTTCGGCGGCTCGACCAGCGAACGCCCGGCCGCAGTCGGATCAGGGCGCGAGACCGTCGCCTCGATCGAGGCGATGCCATAGTCGTCCTTGGCCTTGTAGGTGATGGCGAGACCGCCCGACTGCGCGCCGGTCACAGGCTTCGGCGGGTCGGTGAAGGCGATGGTCGGCGGCTGGTCGGCGATGGAGGTGATGTGGAGCATCGCGCCGGGCGCGCCGCTACCGGTGAGCTTCAGCGTGCCGTTTCCGGCGAGCGTGAAGCGCTTCTCCAGCACCGCCTGCTGCGGCGCCCCGGACGGGGCCGGCTTCGCCGCGGCCGCATCCTTCGCCTGCGGAACCTTGGGCTGGGCATCCCCGCCCTCGCCCTCCTTCGCCTCCGGCTTGAGGAGCTCGAGCCGCCCGGTCGTGGCAACGTCCATATTGGTCTTGCCGGCGATGCGCACGACGATGACCGACTTCTCGGGAGCGCTGAGATTGGGGCTGGCGAGCTTGTTGAAATCGATCAGGATCGGCGGCAGGCGGGTATAGGCCGGCGGGTCGATCCAGGCATCGATGCGCGTCGAGGGCGCACTGCCCGGCGGGCCCTTCCAGTCGAAGGCGGCGGAGATGCGCTGCGTCGCTTCGGGGCCGGCGACGAAGAAGGCGGTTATGGCGGCGAGCAGCGGCACGGCGCGTAGCGCCAGCTTGTCGTGCCCGGCCATGCGCGGCTGCGGCGGCGCGACCTTGAGCGACGCGACCTGACGGCTCTGGCGCTCGACATGCAGCTTCCACAGGGCCTGCGACACCGGGTCGGCCGAGCCGACGGCGAGGTTGTCCTCCAGCGCCGAGGCCGGGCGGTGGCCCCCGGCGAAGGAACGATCGAGCCGCGTGAGCGCATCGCGATGTGTCGGCAGGACGAGCCGCGCGACATGCCAGAGGCTGCCGATCAGCGCCGCAGTGAAGGCGAGCACGCCGATGAGCCGCCCATACCAGGGCAAATGCGTCCACAGCCCGAACCAGGATACGGCGAGAAAGGCGAGGAGGACGGCGAGCGTCAGCCACAGCCGCGGCCAGAGCCGCTCCCAGCCGAGCGAGACCCGCGAGGCGAGCGCGAGACGGCGAAGCCGCTGCCGGATGCCGTCGATCGTATCGGGCGCCTTGCGGCGCTCTGCCTCGCTCATGCCATCGCTCCGGGCGGCTCCCATTCCTGTCTGAACTTGCCTGACCGGGTCAGGCTAACACGGGAATGTGGCATTGCCAGTGCGAAGACGGTCTTTGCACCACGCTCGACGTTTCGTGAACGGACGCACACGCCGTCATGCTCGGGCTTGACCCGAGCATCTCCGAAACCAGAGCCCGCTGGTCATGAGATTCTCGGGTCAAGCCCGAGAATGACGCACGGATTTACGCAAACCAGCCGGGCAGCCGGTCGGTTCCGATCAGGTCTTCATAGCTCTGGCGCGGCCGCGTCACGGCATAGTCGTCGCCCTTGACCATGACCTCGGCGATCAGCAGCCGCTGGTTGTAGGTCGAGGACATCGAGGCACCGTAGGCGCCGGCCGTCATGAAGGCGATGAGATCGTTCCGCCCGAGCTGCGGCAGGACCCGGCCGGCCGTGAAGGTGTCGCCGGATTCGCAGATCGGCCCGACGACGTCATAGGCAACCTCGGGGCCGCCGATCTCAGGCTCCGCCACCGGCCAGATCTCGTGGTAGGCCTCGTACATCGCCGGCCGGACGAGATCGTTCATCGCGGCGTCGACGACGAGGAACTGCTTGGTCGGGCGCGGATTGAGATGCAGCACCCGGGTCAGCAGCACGCCGGCATTGCCGACGATCAGGCGGCCCGGCTCGAAGCCGAGCTCGACATCGAGGCCCTTCGTCACCCTGCCGACCATCTCGGCATAGGCATCGATCAGCCCCGGCCCGTAGTCGAAGGTCTTCGGGATGTCGTAGGGGATACCGAGCCCGCCGCCGAGGTCGAGCCGGTCGACGCGGTGCCCCTCGCCCTTCAGCGAGCCGACCAGCGCAACCATCTTGGAATAGGCCGCCTCGAAGGCATCGATCTCGCGGATCTGGCTGCCGATATGAACGGCAAGGCCCATGATCCGGACGCCCGGCATGTTGGCCGCCCGCGCATAGAGCCGGTGGACCTCCTCGAAGGAGACGCCGAACTTGTTTTCCGACGATCCGGTCGTGATCTTGGCATGGCCGCCGGCGCCGATATCGGGATTGACCCGGAACACGGCCTCCTGCCGCTTGCCGAGTGAAGCCGCGACCTTGGACAGCAGGTCGAGCTCGCTCTCGCTCTCGATATTGATCTGGTAGAGCCCGGCCTCGACCGCGAAGCGCAGCTCCTGCTCGCTCTTGCCGACGCCCGAGAACACGATCTTCTCCGGCGGGATGCCGGCAGCGAGCGCCTTGCGCACCTCGCCTTCCGAGACCGTGTCGATGCCGGCGCCGAGCGCGCCCAGGGTCTTCAGCACGCCGAGATTGCCGTTGGCCTTCATGGCGTAGAAGACATGCGTCTTGCCGGCGGCCTTCTTCATCGCCGCCGCGAAGAGCTTGTAGTGGCGTTCGATCGTCGCGGTGGAATAGACGTAGACCGGCGTGCCGACCTCGTCGGCGATGCGCTTGAGATCGACGCCCTCGGCATGGAGCGAGCCGTCGCGATAGGCGAAATGATGCATGGGGTTAAGCTCGCAATGATAGACGCGGTGCACCCGCCGTCATTCTCGGGCGCAGCGAGACGCAGGCTCGAGAATCTCTCTCAGGAGATGCCCGGGCCTGGCCCGAGCATGACGCGCGAAACCGACGCGGCAGCAAAAATGATCGTTACATCAGCGGATCGAGGATGAACGGCTTGTTCGGCACGACGATCGCCTTGTTGGCCCTGACCGGCTTCGCCAGCACCGAGGCCGAACCGTAGGAGGAAACATCGTTCTCCTGGGCGCCGACCTGATCGTCGGGCAGATCGAGTGCGCCCGTCGCATTCGGCGGCGCCTCGAGCGGCCCCTTTCGCCCGCAGGCGGCGAGTGCAACGGCCAGCAGGCCGACGACCAGCAGGGCGCGGCCGAATTTCAGGCGGGAATCAAGCACGAAAGCGAACCCTCGGAACGAAGCGTGGCGGGACAGTAGCGGAGGATGCGGCGCAGCGCGAGGCTTCCGGAAGCGTCATTCTCGGGCAAGCGCAGTGCCGACCCGAGAATCCCCTGCAAGGGATGCTCGGGTCAAGCCCGAGCATGACGCACTACTTCGCGAGCTGCTTCAGCCAGCGCCGCGCCTGCTTGCGGACATTGGCCGGAGCCGTGCCGCCATAGCTCACGCGGCTCTTGACCGACTGATCGACGCCGAGAACGGCGAAGACGGCCTCGGTGATCTTCGGCTCCACCGCCTGCATCTCGGCGAGCGAGAGCTTCTCCAGCCCAACCTTCTTCTCCGAGGCGATTCCGACGAGCCGGCCGGTGACATGATGTGCGTCGCGGAACGGCATCTTGAGCACGCGCACCAGCCAGTCGGCGAGGTCCGTCGCGGTGGCGTAGCCGAAACCCGCCGCCTTCTTCATCGCCTTGAGGTCGGGCTGCATGTCGCGGATCATGCCGGCCATCGCGGCGAGGCAGAGCGACAGCGTCTGGAGGGCGTCGAAAGTGCCTTCCTTGTCCTCCTGCATGTCCTTGGAATAGCTGAGCGGCAAGCCCTTCATCATGGTCAGCAGCGCCTGCAACGCGCCGAAGACGCGCCCTGCCTTGCCGCGCACCAGCTCGGCCGCATCGGGGTTGCGCTTCTGCGGCATGATCGAGGACCCCGTCGAGAAGGCGTCCGAGAGCTTGACGAAGCCGAATTGCGGCGTCGCCCAGAGCACGATCTCCTCGGCAAGCCGCGAGAGGTGCATGGCACAGATCGAGGCCGTCGAAAGCGTCTCCAGCACGAAATCGCGATCCGAGACCGAATCGAGCGAGTTCGCCGTCGGGCGGTTGAAGCCGAGCGCCTTCGCCGTCATGTGGCGGTCGATCGGGAAAGAGGTGCCGGCGAGCGCCGCCGCACCGAGCGGGCATTCGTTGAGGCGCGCACGGGCATCGCGGACACGGCCACGGTCGCGGCCGAGCATCTCGACATAGGCCAGGAGATGATGGCCGAAGGTAACCGGCTGCGCCGATTGCAGATGGGTGAAGCCCGGCATCACCGCGCCGGCATAGCTGTCGGCCTTCTCGGCGAGCGCCTGCTGCAAATCGGCCATCTGGCCGTCGATCTCGTCGAGCGTGTCGCGCACCCACAGCCGCATGTCGGTTGCGACCTGATCGTTGCGCGAGCGGGCGGTGTGCAGCCGGCCGGCTGCGGCGCCGATCTTGTCCTTGAGGTTGGACTCGACGTTCATGTGGACGTCTTCGAGCGCACGCGAAAACGTGAAGGCGCCGCTCTCGATCTCGCCTTCGACCTGCTTGAGGCCGGCGATGATGGTCGCGACATCGTCCTTCGTCAGGATGCCGGTCTCGGCCAGCATGGCCGCATGGGCGAGCGAACCACGGATATCCTGGCGCCAGAGCTTCTTGTCGAAATCGATGGAGGCGTTGATTTCCTCCATGATGGCGCCTGGACCTGTGGCGAAACGCCCACCCCACATGCGATTGCTCACGACGGTCTTTCCTGCTTCTAGGGCGCGATGAGGTCTCGAACGAAAATTCTGGCCGCAACCGGGGCTCTGGCCCTCCTCGCCCTCGGCGGCGGCGCCGCCTTCTACTCCGTCACGGGCGATGCCGGCAACGGATCATGCAGCGTGGCACGCACCACCGCCGAGCGCATGAAGCCGCTGGTGAAGGGCGAGGTCGCCGCGGTCGAGCTGCGCACCCGCCCGCAGCCGGCGCCGGAGCTCGCCTTCGCCGGACCGGACGGCCAGCCGATGACGCTCGCGGCATTGAAGGGCAAGACGCTGCTGGTCAATCTCTGGGCGACCTGGTGCGCGCCCTGCCTGAAGGAAATGCCCGCGCTCGACACCCTGCAGAAGGAGATGGGCGGGCCGGATTTCGCCGTCGTCGCGATCAACATCGACACGCGCAATCTCGACAAGCCAAAGAGCTGGCTCGCGGAGAACAAGGTCACCAACCTGCCCTTCTACAGCGACCCGCAGGCAGCGACCTTC
This sequence comes from Allobosea sp. 10L422, assembly GCF_056395345.1. NCBI lineage: Bacteria > Pseudomonadati > Pseudomonadota > Alphaproteobacteria > Hyphomicrobiales > Alloboseaceae > Allobosea > Allobosea sp. 10L422. Next base: position 36,075 of record NZ_JBFTJI010000009.1, on the reverse strand, counting down.
CAGGCGCTGCGCGCCGCCCACAAAGTCGAGGGCATGCCCGTCAGCATCATCGTCGACAAATCCGGCTGCGAACTCGGCATCATCCAGGGCCCGGCCGACTGGGCGAGCGCCGATTCGAAGGCGCTGATGAAGGCCGCGATCGGCAAGCCCTGACCGCAACGTCGCCGCAATCGCAGCATGTTGACGAACTCTCGTCGCATTGCGGCGTTCTGTTGCGGACGAGATCGAGCACGAGAAGGACGAACCATGTCGACTGACCGATTCCGCGCGGGACGCTTCGGCGGATTGGGAGCTGTCGCCCTCGCCTTCGTGCTGCTGGCGGCGGGACCGGCCGGCGCCCAGGAGCGCAGGCCCGTCGCCGGCACCAGCGTCTCGCTTGCCGTGCCGAAGGGTTTTGAGCCCGCGACCAGCTTCGCGGGGCTGATGAACAAGGCGACCCAGGCAACCGTTCTGATCGTCGAGCTCCCGCCCGAGGCCTATCCGCAGCTTTCGCCCCTGTTCGGCAATGCCGACATGGCCAAGGCGAATTTTGCCCGGCAGAACATCACCATCACGTCCGCGACCCGGATCGATGTCGGGGGCGAGAAGGTGCCGTTGCTCACCGGCACGCAGATCGCTCCCACCGGCGACCGGTTCGACAAATGGATCGCCCTGTACAAGGGCGAAAAGACCGTGATGCTGACGGTGCAGGCTCCGCAGAAGGCCAAGCTCGCCCCTGCCGCGGTGAAGGCCATGCTCGCCTCCGTCTCGCTCGGCAAGGAGCCCTCGCTCGACGACAAGCTCGCCGCCCTGCCCTTCGCCATCAAGGCCGGCGCGCCGTTCCGCGTGATCGACACCATCGGCGGCTCCGGGGTCATGATGACTGTCGGCGACAAGAACACCGATCCTGCCGGGACCCAGCCATTGATGGTCGTCGCCTATCAGGCTTCGGGGCCGGCGAAGCCCGGCCAGGAGCAGGAATTGTCCGAGACGCTGCTCAAGAGCACCCATAACCTCGAAAACGCCACCATCATGGAACGCAACCGCGTGCCCTTTGCCGGCGCCGACGGCATGGCGCTCACGGGCCGCTTCAAACATCCCGGCGGCGGCGACAAGGCCTTCGCGCAATATCTCGCCATTGGGCCGGACGGACGCTTCGTCCGCCTGATCGTGATGGCCGACGAAAGCGAGATGCCGAAGCTTCAGCCGGCCATTGACCAGACGGCGGCGAGCATCGCCTTTACGGCAAAGTAGCCATTCGCCAGCTCCGGGCCTCTCCCAGCGGCTCCGACCCGATTGGCGCCGTGCCCCGGCACGGGTAAAGGCATGTCCATGCGCTATACCATCGGCCTCGCCACCACCTTCCACGATCCCGCCATCGCGATCATCGGCCCCGGCGGCGAAGTGCTCTTCGCCGAGGCGACCGAGCGTTACCTGCAATACAAGCGCGCGCCCAATTGCGAGCCCGACTCGGCGCTGCGCATGGAGGGGCTGCTGAAGCGCTACATCCCGAAGGACGCCGAAGTCACCATCGCCACCAGCTGGAGCGAGGACTTCACCGGCTTCCTCGACCAGATGGCACGCGCCGGCTCCTTCACCCTCGATGCGCTGCTCAAGCTCTCGCCGGAGCTCAACCGCTCGCTCGTGCCCGAGCGCACCGAGCGCGCGCTGATCACCTCGCTCCATCACGCCCAGCAGCGCGCCGGCATGGGCGTACTGCTCGGGCTCGACCGCGCCCATGGCAAGGCCAATGTCAGCGGCCTGAAGCGCTACGGCCACCATCTCAGCCACGCCGCCTATGCGTGCTGGTCCTCGCCCTTCGACAATGCCGCCTGCCTCGTCGTCGACGGCATGGGCGAGACTGGGGCCTCCGCCATCTTCGCACTGGAGAACGGCCGGCTTCGCGAGGTGAAGCGCCATCGCGGCCGGGAATCGATCGGCTTCTATTTCGGGCTCGTCACCGACCTCGCCGGCTTCGACCAGGCCAAGGGCGAGGAGTGGAAAATCATGGGGCTAGCCCCCTACGGCAAGACCGACCCGGCGCTGATGGCGCTGCTGCGCAAGCTCTACCTGATCGAGGGCCACAAGCTCTCCTTCGCCAAGGCCGATGTCGTGCAGGCGGTTGCGGCCGAAATCCTGGCGAGGCGCCCGGCCGACGCACTCGATCAGGGCTGGGCCGATCTCGCCCGCTGCGGGCAGGACGTCTTCGCCGAGATGATGGAGGCGTTGCTCGGGGAAGCTGCAGCGCTCGTGCCGAGCGAGAACCTCGTCCTGGCCGGCGGCTGCGCGCTCAACTCCTCCTTCAACGGCAAGATCGCCGGCCGCCACGGCTTCAGCACCGTCTTCGTGCCCTCTGCCCCGGCCGATGACGGCAATGCCATCGGTGCCGCATGGCTCGCCCATGCCGAGACGAATCCGGACTGGCGTGCGCCGAAGGGCCCGCTCACCCCCTATCTGGGCTCAGACGTTTCGACCGAACCCTTCGAGCGCATGCAGCTCTGGGAGCAGCGGCTGCGCAAGCTCCAGCCCGACGAAATCGCGCCGGTCACGGCGAAACTGCTGACCGAGGGCAAGCTGATCGGCTGGGTGCAGGGCCGTGCCGAATTCGGGCCGCGTGCGCTCGGCAACCGCTCGATCATCGCCGATCCCCGCCCGGCCGACGCCAAGGACATCCTCAACGCCAAGGTGAAGTACCGCGAGGCTTTCCGGCCCTTTGCGCCCTCGATCCTCGCCGAGCACGCCGCCGACTGGTTCGAGAACTATCAGGACGCGCCCTATATGGAGCGCACGCTCGTCTGGAAGGAAGCGGTGCGCCGGCGCGTCCCGGCCGTGGTGCATGAGGATGCGACCGGTCGTCTCCAGAGCGTCACGCCTGAGCGCAATCCGCGCTACCACGCCTTGATCTCGGCCTTCCACCAGCTGACCGGAGTGCCGGTGGTCCTCAACACCTCCTTCAACATCATGGGCAAGCCGATCCTGCACACGGCGGAGGATGCGATCCTGATGTTCTACACCAGCGGGCTCGACGCGCTGGTGATCGAGGATTGGCTGCTGGTGAAGTGAGGGCCGGACCGCCGCCCGCCACGGACATGGGGTGCCGTCATGCTCGGGCTTGACCCGAGCATCTCTGGCCGTAGGGGGCGCCTTATCCTGCAGGAGATTCTCGGGTCTGCGCTTCGCTTCGCCCGAGAATGACGGCCAGCCTCATCGATCCGCGCCATTGATCGGTCGGATCACGCGAAATCGCTGGTTTCGTCCCTGTTTGCGGTCATTCTCCCGGCCGATCGCAAGGAGATGACGCCATGCTGCAACTGCGCCCGAACTGCGAATGCTGCGACCGCGACCTGCCGCCGCAATCGCGCGAGGCCCTGATCTGCACCTTTGAATGCACATTCTGCGCCGATTGCACGGAAACACGCTTCGCCGGCACCTGCCCGAATTGCGGCGGCGACCTCGTACGCCGGCCGATCAGGCCCGAGCGTATGCTGGATAAATACCCGGCCTCGACCGAACGCATCCGCAAGCCGCACCCGCAATGCGCAGCGGCTTGAGAAAAGCGGTCAGATCAGAAAGCTGATCGGGAAACCGGCGAGCCTCAGCTCGCCTGCTTCACCGCGATGCCCTTCTCCTCGAAGAGCTGCTGCAACTCGCCAGCCTGGAACATCTCGCGGGTGATGTCGCAGCCACCGACGAACTCGCCCTTGACGTAGAGCTGCGGGATCGTCGGCCAGTTCGAATAGGCCTTGATACCCTCGCGGATCTCCTGATCCTCGAGCACGTTGACGCCCTTGAAGGGCACGCCGACATAGCTGAGGATCTGCACGACCTGGCCGGAGAAGCCGCACATCGGGAATTGCGGCGTGCCCTTCATGAAGAGCACCACGTCGTTGTTCTTCACTTCCGCATCGATGCGGGCGTTGACGTCGGACATCGTCTGTCTCCTGAAGCGGGTTCAAGGCCCGCCGGATGGTTTCGTTCTAATCTTGGGGAACCGCCGTCGTCAGCGCAAGGGCATGCAGCACGCCGCCCATATTCCCCTGGAGCGCGGCATAGACCATCTGGTGCTGCTGCACCCGGGTCTTGCCCTTGAAGGCGGCCGAGGTGACCGTCGCGGCATAGTGGTCGCCATCGCCAGCCAGATCCTTGATCTCGACCGCCGCACCCGGCAGCGCCGCCTTGATCATGCGCTCGATCTCGTGAGCGTCCATCGCCATGGTCCGAACTCCTCAGTCGACCTTGCTGGCCATGTAGGACGGCAGCCAGTCTTCATGGATCTTGCTGAGATCGGCGAGCGCCAGCGCCGTCTCGCCCGGCAGCGCAAGCGTCGCACCGCCCGTGCGGCCGATCGCGAGCGCCGGCACGCCGGCCGTCCTAGCCTCGGCAATCACGACATCGGCCTGAGCCGCGGGAACCGTCACGACATAGCGCGCCTGATCCTCGCCGAAGAGCGCGGCATGGGCCGGGCCGGCCGGCAGCGTCTCGATCGCCGCGCCGATGCCCTTGGCCATCGCCATCTCGGCGAGCGCGACGGCGAGGCCGCCATCCGAGAGATCATGGCAGGCAGTGACCTTGCCGTTCGTGATCAGCCCGCGCACGAAGTCGCCGTTGCGGCGCTCGGTCGCGAGGTCGACCGGCGGCGGCGCGCCCTCCTCGCGGCCGCAGACGGTCGCGAGATAGGCGCTCTGGCCAAGCCAGCCCTGCGTTTCGCCGATCAGGATGATCGCCTCGCCTTCGGCCTTGAAGGCGATGGTCGCGTGCCTGGTGACATCCGCGAGCACACCGACGCCGCCGATGGTCGGAGTCGGCAGGATCGAGATGCCGTTGGTCTCGTTGTAGAGCGAGACGTTGCCGGAGACGACGGGGAAATCGAGCGCCTTGCAGGCCTCGCCGATACCGCGGATACAACCGACGAGCTGGCCCATGACCTCGGGCTTCTCGGGATTGCCGAAATTGAGATTGTCGGTGATCGCGAGCGGCGTCGCGCCGGTCGCGGTGAGATTGCGCCAGGCTTCGGCCACGGCCTGCTTGCCGCCCTCGAAGGGATCGGCCTCGCAGTAGCGCGGGGTCACGTCGGCGGTCATGGCGAGGCCCTTCGGCCCGTCCTCGATGCGGATCAGGCCGGCGTCGCCGCCCGGCGTCACCACCGAATTGCCGAGGATCAGCGTGTCGTACTGCTCCCAGATCCAGCGCTTGGAGGAGAGATCCGGCGAGCCGATCAGCTTCTTCAGCGCCTCGGCATTGCCGCAGGGCGGAGTCACGCTCTCCGCGGCGATGCGCTGCTGCGGCGGGGCCTCGATCCAGGGCCGGTCGTATTCGGGGGCCTCGTCGCCGAGCTCCTTGATCGGCAGGTCCGCCATGACCTCGCCCTTGTGCTTGATAACGAAGCGCAGCGTGTCGGTGGTGTGGCCGATGACCGCGAAATCGAGCCCCCATTTCYTGAAGATCGCCTCGGCSGSSTCCTCRTGMCCCGGCTTGATCACCATGAGCATGCGCTCCTGGCTTTCCGAGAGCATCATCTCATAGGCGCTCATGCCATCCTCGCGGCAGGGCACCTTGTCGAGGTCGAGCTCGACGCCGAGATCGCCCTTGGCGCCCATCTCGACGGCCGAGCAGGTCAGGCCGGCCGCGCCCATGTCCTGGATCGCGTCGACATGGCCGGCGGCCATGATCTCGAGGCAGGCTTCGAGCAGGAGTTTCTCGGCGAAGGGGTCGCCGACCTGCACGGTCGGGCGCTTTTCCTCCGACTTGTCGTCGAATTCCGCCGAGGCCATGGTCGCGCCATGGATGCCGTCGCGCCCGGTCTTGGAACCGAGATAGACGATCGCCTTACCGACGCCCGACGCCTTGGCATAGAAGATCTCGTCGGCCTGGGCGATGCCCACAGCCATCGCGTTGACGAGGATGTTGCCGTCATAGCGCGTGTGGAAGCCGGTGGCGCCGCCGACATTCGGCACGCCGAAGGAGTTGCCGTAGCCGCCAATGCCGGCGACGACGCCCGAGACGAGATGGTGGGTCTTGGGATGGTCGGGATCGCCGAAGCGCAGCGCGTCGAGCACGGCGATCGGCCGGGCGCCCATCGTAAAGACGTCGCGCAGGATGCCGCCGACGCCCGTCGTCGCGCCCTGATAGGGTTCGATGAAGGACGGGTGGTTGTGGCTCTCCATCTTGAAGACGATGGCCGTGCCGTCGCCGATATCGATGACGCCGGCATTCTCGCCGGGACCCTGGATCACCCAGGGCGCCTTGGTCGGCAAGGTCTTCAGATGGATCTTCGACGACTTGTAGGAGCAGTGCTCGTTCCACATCGCCGAGACGATGCCGAGCTCCGTGATCGTCGGCTCGCGGCCGATCAGATGCAGGAAGCGCTGGTACTCGTCCGGCTTCAGGCCGTGCTCGGCGACGAGCTGCGGGGTGATCTTGGTATCGTTCGGAATCACGGGCTCAGGGTTCCTGGCGGTCCGGCGAGGGGATTTGGCAGGGGCATAGCCTGCCTGCGCCCGCGAGACAACATTCGCGGCGCGAACGGCGCTTTCAGCACTGGATGGCGGCCAGAGCGCCCCGGAGCGGCGCCGGAATCTGAACCGGCTTCTGGTCGGCCCGCTCGACATAGACATGGGTGAAGCGCCCCTGCGCCGCGGCCTCTGCGCCACCTTGTCGGAAGATGCCAATGCGGTAGGTGACGGAGCTGTTGCCGAGGCGCTCGACAGCGATCCCCGCCTCCACCGTCTCGGGAAAGGCGACGCTCTCGAAATAGGTGCAGCCGGTCTCGGCCACGAGCCCGACGATCTCGCTGCCGGCGAGGTCGAGGAAACCGCCTTCGATCAGCCAGGCATTCACCGCGGTGTCGAACCAGCCGTAATAGACGACATTGTTGACGTGGCCGTAGGCGTCATTGTCGTGCCATCGCGTCGGAATGGCGCGAAAGACGCGAAAGTCGGCGCGCGTGAGGCGGGGCTGGCGCTCCCTCATATCCGGCAAATCCTCCCACCGTCATGCTCGCCCTTGTGACGAGCATCCACGTCTTGAACACCGCATTCGAGGAAGGAGGACGCGGATGGTCGGGACAAGCCCGACCACCATGACGGCGCGGGCACAACCATTCTTAGCCTTCCCCCGGTTTCTCGCCGGTCTTGATCTCGGGCACGCCGAGCGCATCTGCCAATCTCGCCTTGGCCGAGCCCGGCCGCAGCGGCTTCTGCTGGCTCTCATGCGGTGCCCAGCCGGAGAGCCAGACGAACTCGAAGGTCGCCGGCAGCCGCCCGTCGGCATCGGCGAAGCGTTCGGCATAGAGCGTGGCGGCGCGCAGCAGCGTCTCGCGCCGCAGCGGCGCCCTGCGCCGCGCGACGAGCGCATTGGCCCAGCCCATGGCCCGCAGATCGCGGAACAGTCCGAAGGCGTCGCGATAGCGCACCGTGACGATCTCGCTGTCGATCACGGGCAGGGCGAAGCCGGCACGCTGGAGGAGCCCGCCGAGATCGCGCAGATCGGCGAAGGGCGCGACGCGTGGGCTGACCCCGCCCGTCGTATCGCTTTCGGCTTCGAGCAGCGCCTGCCGCAATTCCTGCAGGGAGCGCCCGCCGAGCATGCAGGCCATGAACAGTCCGTCTGGCCGCAGCGCCCGCTTGATCTGGATGAGTGCGCCGGGCAGGTCGTTGACGCCGTGCAGCGCCAGCAGCGAGACGGCAAGATCGAGAGAACCGGCGGCGAAAGGCAGGCGTTCGAGATCGCCGATCAGATCGGCCGCCGTCCCCTCGGCCTCCGCCATCCGCAGCAGCCGCCCCGCCTTGCCGGCGAGGACGGGCGCAACGAGCGGTAGTGGCGTGCCGAGATCGGCCGCCACGGCAAACTCGCGCAGAACGGCCCCGAGCCGCTCCTCCAGATCATCAGCCGCGCGTCGCAGCAGGAAATCCGGATAGTCCTGTGCGAGCGCGCGCCTGAGCCGCGAACGGCCGAGCGCGCGGTCGAAGACGAGACTTTGATCACTCAACTTTGCACCGTCAGCAAGACACAAGCCCTCATCCTGAGGAGCAGCCAAAGGCTGCGTCTCGAAGGATGCTCCAGCCCTCTCCCGAGCTTTCTGGACCGTCCTTCGAGACGCCATTCCTATTCGGAATGGCTCCTCAGGACGAGGGCCGAGTTGAACGGGTCGTGCTCCGCTCAGCGATCGAGCAGCTTCTCGATCTCGGCGCGCAGCTGCGGGCCGAGATCGCCCCGATCGAGCGCATAGGCGACATTCGCCGCGAGGAAGCCGATCTTCGAGCCGGCATCGTAGATGTCGCCATCGAAGCGCACCGCATAGAACGGCTCCTGCCGCGAGAGCGCGATCATGGAATCGGTGAGCTGGATCTCGCCGCCGGCGCCCTTCTCCTGGTTGGCCAGAAGGTTGAAGATCGTCGGTTGTAGGATGTAGCGGCCGGAGATGTGCAGGTTCGAGGGCGCGGTGCCCTTCGGCGGTTTCTCCACCATGCCGGTGATCTTCGAGACCTTGGCCTTGGCGTCCTCGACGCCGACGATGCCGTATTGATGGGTCTGGTCGTCGGGCACCGGCGCCACGGCAATGTGGTTGCCGCCATGCTCGTCATAGGCTTCGATCATCTCGGCGAGGCAGCCCTTGCCGGCGCTGTAATGCAGCATGTCCGGTAGCAGCAGCGCGAAGGGCTCCTCGCCGACGAGCTCGCGCGCGCACCAGACGGCGTGACCGAGACCGAGCGGCGCCTGCTGGCGGGTGAAGCTGGTGGCGCCGGCGGCCGGCAGATCGGCCTTCAGAGCCTCCAGCTCCTTCACCTTGTTGCGCTTGGCCAGCGTGTCGTCGAGCTCATAGGCCATGTCGAAATGATCCTCGATCACCGCCTTGTTGCGGCCGGTGACGAAGATGAAGTGCTCGATGCCGGCGGCGCGCGCCTCGTCCACGACATGCTGCACGACCGGACGATCGACGATGGTCAGCATCTCCTTGGGGATCGCCTTTGTGGCGGGCAGAAAGCGGGTGCCGAGGCCGGCGACGGGGAGAACGGCCTTGCGGATGCGTTTCGTCATGAAAAATCCATTGGGCACGGCGGCCTTTGCCAAAGGCAGGGCAGTGATCGGAAACAGCCGCACAACTGTCATTGTTGCCAGCCATCTGTGCTTATAGTTGACAGGCCTTGAGAACCCGTCAACGGACATTCGATAGTGCGGCGTCATGACAAAGATGAGGCAAGAGACGCAATGGCGATATTGGTTTCCGGCGGGGCTGGCTACATTGGCAGCCATATGGTCCTCGAACTCCTCGATCGGGGCGAGCGCGTCGTCGTGCTCGACAACCTGTCGACCGGCTTCTGGTGGGCCGTTCCGCCGGAAGCGACATTCGTTCAAGGCGATATCGGCGATCAGGAGCTGGTCGAGAAGCTGATCGCCGAGCATGGCGTGACGGCGCTGGCGCATTTCGCGGCACGCATCGTCGTCCCGGAATCGGTCAGCGATCCGCTTGGTTATTATTTCAATAATACTGTGAAAACCCGAGCATTGATCGAAAGTGCCGTCCGCGGCGGCGTCAAGCACGTCATCTTCTCCTCCACGGCTGCGGTCTATGGCGAGCCCCCGGTCTCGCCGGTGCCGGAAGAGATCGCGCTCAACCCGATCAACCCCTATGGCCGCTCCAAGCTGATGAGCGAGTGGATGCTGCAGGATGCGGCGAAGGCGCACGGCTTCACCTACGTCGCGCTGCGCTATTTCAACGTCGCCGGCGCCGACCCGAAGCTCCGCTCCGGCCAGTCCTCGCCGAACGCCACGCATCTCATCAAGGTCGCGAGTCAGGCCGCGCTCGGCCAGCGCGATGGCCTCACCGTCTTCGGCACCGACTATGCGACGCCGGACGGCACCTGCGTGCGCGACTACATCCACGTCACCGATCTCGCCCGGGCCCATCTTGCCGCGCTCGACCATCTGCGCGCCGGCAAGGAGAGCCTGACGCTGAACTGCGGCTATGGCCGGGGCTATTCGGTGAAGGAGGTCGTCGAAGTCGTGAAGAAGGTCTCAGGGATCGATTTCCCCGTGACCCTCGCCGATCGCCGCGCGGGCGACCCAGCTTCGCTGGTCGCTCGTGCCGACCGTATCCAGGTCGAGCTCGGCTGGCGGCCGGAGCATGACGACCTCGAGGAGATCGTCGGCCAGGCGTTGGCCTGGGAGGAGAAGCTCAGGACGCGGAACGCCTCGAGCTGAGCAACCCCTCCCCAGTACACCCCGAGCCTTCATCCCGAGGAGCCATTCCCTTGGGAATGGCGTCTTGAAGGATGCTCCAGGAGGCTCCAGGGACTTCGGGAACGTCCTTTGAGACGCGCTTCTGCGAAGCGCTCCTCAGGATGAGGGCCGCCGGATTCCGGACAGCCTTCGATCTGGTGCCCTCAGGCGGGGTCTTCCTCGGCCGGCTCGCGCACTTCGAGCACGGTCAGGCGCTTCACATCGCCCGAGCGCGTCGTCCAGTCGATCGAGCGCTCGGCGGCCATGCCGATCAGCGCGACGCCGATCGGCGTCATCACCGAGATGCGGTTCTTCTCGATATCGGCGTCCTGCGGCCAGACCAGCGTGATGGTGCTTTCCCGCTTGGTGCTCTCGTCGCGATAGACGATCACGCTGCCGATCCGGGCGTGATCGACCGAAACCCGCCCCTCCGGCAGGATGCGGGCACGGTCGAGTTCATGGCTCAGCTCGGCGGCGAGCTCCGGCATGGTGTTGGCCGCGCCGGCCGCGATGCGGCTCAGCATGGCATGGTCCGCGGCCGTAACGGTGATGGCGGGACGCTTGGCAGTCATGAGGACGGGTCTTTCATCGAAAAGGCGAGCGCCTGCCGACGGACCAATACCGCGCAGCATCAAAGGGGCGAACTCGCAGGTGAACGGAATTGAGGGAGCGCCCCCGAGCCGGAGGCGCCAAGCGCGACAGACTCGGGGCTAGAAGCCCGCGATGACGTTGCCCGAGCGGTGCAGACCGCGGCGGAAGGGTGAGGCGCTATACATCCCGCCAGAATCCGCCAATCCCCCGGGCTTGTCAAATCAGAGAGGTGGCGTCGCTGCCGCGGTCGGCTTAACCTGCGGTTAATCTTGTTCAGGCGCTGTGATGGTGTTTCCATCCAGCATCCGCAGGGAGTGTCCATGCGCCTGTCCGTCGTCGCAGCTTCGGCCTTGATCAGCCTGGCGCCTGCGCTGGCGCAGACCACCGGCTCGATCAATGTTTCCGGCGCCCATGCCCGCAATGCGCAGGCGACGCCGGCCAGCGCCTCCTTCGACATCTTCCTGCAGCGACTCTGGCCGCAGGCTCAAGGACGCGGCATTTCGCGCGCGACCTTCGACCTCGCCTTCCGCGGCGTGACGCCGGACGCCTCCATCATTGCCCTGACCAAGAAGCAGGCCGAGTTCAGCGCCCCGATCTGGAGTTATCTGGAGAATGCCGTCGGCGGCGCCCGCATCCAGCGCGGCCGCGACGCAGCAGCGGAGAACGCCACCGTCCTCGCGCAGGTCGAAGCCCGCTACGGCGTACCCAAGGAGGTCGTCCTCGGCGTCTGGGGCATGGAGACGAATTACGGCTCCTTCAAGGGCGGCAAGGACGTCATCCGCTCGCTCGCTACCCTCGCCTCGATCCGCTATCGCGGCGACTTCTTCCGCGATGAGTTGCTCACCGCCCTCGAGTTGATCGAGAAGGGCTATGCGGAGCGCGACGAATTGCGCGGCTCCTGGGCCGGCGCGATGGGCCACACCCAGTTCATGCCGTCGAGCTACATGAAATACGCCGTCGACTGGACCGGCAACGGCCACGCCGACATCTGGAATTCGTCCAGCGACGCCATCGCCTCCACCGCCAACTACCTCAAGAGCTATGGCTGGGTGCCGGGCCTGCCCTGGGGCATGGAGGTGACGCTCCCTGATGGCTTCGACCATCGCCTCGACAAGGGCAGCTTCTCCTCCTTCCGTTCCGCCGGGGTGCGCCGGGCCGATGGACGCGCGCTGCCCTCCTCGGGCGAAGGCCGCTTGTTCTACCCGGCCGGGCATAGCGGCCCGGTGATGCTGCTCACCGCCAATTTCGACGTCATCAAGAAGTACAATTCCTCCGACGCCTATGCGCTCGCCGTCGGGCATCTCGGCGACAGGATCATGGGCCGCCCCGCGATCCAGGCCGACTGGCCGGTCAAGGCCGCCCGGCTCGACATGGCCGGCACCAAGGATTTGCAGCACCGGTTGAAGGCGCTCGGCTACTACAACCACGATGCCGACGGGCGCATCGGCACCGGCACGCGCGAGGCCGTGCGCCAGTACCAGATCAGCGCCGGCGAGATCCCGGACGGCTATCCGACCCCGGCCCTGCTGGTCCGGATGCGTGGCAAGCGCTGACTTTCGGGCCGCTGCGCCCTATAGTGCGGGGCATAGGGGCCGCTGGATCGGATAGGCAGATGCGTCTGCGTTCGCTCGCCCTGGTTCTGACTGCCGCCTGCCTGCTCCTGATCACGGGCGGGCCGGTTTCCCTTGCCCAGCAGCAACAGCGCAACCTCTTTCAGCTCTTTTGGCAGTTGCCGGCCGCCCAGCAGCGCGCGGCGCCGCAGCCACGCCAGCGTGTCGCGCCCGTCATCCGCCGTCGCGAGGCCCCCGTCGTCGTCCGCGACGACCCGGTCATTCCCAAGGTCGATGTCAACAGCCACATCGTGGTGATGGGAGATTCGCTCGCAAACCTCCTGGCCAACGGCCTTGACGAGGCCCTGAACGACCGCCCGGATACCGAGGTTCTCCACAAGTCAAAGCCGGATTCGGGCCTCGTCCGGACCGACTTCTACGACTGGCCGAAGGCGGTTTCCGATATCCTGGCCAGTGACCAGAAGATCACTCTGGGCGTCATGCTGGTCGGCCTCAACGACCGGCAGCCGATCCGCGAGGGCGAAACCGTCCATGACCCCCTGAGCCCGCGCTGGCTCGAACTCTATCGGGACCGCATCGACCTGATCGCCGACGCCTTCGCGGCCCGCCGCATTCCCTTGATCTGGGTCGGAGCGCCACCCGTGCAGAACGGCCGGCTCTCGGCTGATTTCGTCTCGTTCAACGAGCTTTACCGCCAGCGCGTCGAGAAGGCCGGCGGGCAATATGTCGATCTGTGGGGCGGCTTCGTCGATGCCGAGAACCGCTACACCGCGACGGGTCCCGACGTTTCCGGGCAGCTGACGCGGCTGCGCCTCGGTGACGGCATCCATTTCACTGCCGCCGGCGCCCGCAAGGCCGCGCATTTCGTCGACCTGGTCATCCGCCGCATCATCGAGGCCGCGCCGCAGAACAGCGTGATCGCCCTGCCCGTCTCGCCCGAGACGGGCGCGCCCTCGACCCCCGAGCTGCAGCCCGGCGGCGTCGAGCGCCTGATCGATCAGATGGTCGCCGGCGTGCCGACGATCGGCCTGCCCCCGGCCCTGCAGGCGCGCCCGCTGGCGGGGCCCATCCAGCCGCTGACCGGGCAGGCCCCGACATCCGGGCAGCCGCTGCTCGCCTCGGTCACCGAGGCGCGCGGGCGCGGCGAGGCCGAGCTGCAGCTCGAGCGCGTATTCGGCCAGGGCATCGCGCCCGATCCGGTCCCTGGCCGCCTCGACGATTATCGCTGGCCGCGCTGAGCTCAGCCCGCCATCAGCCGGTCGAACACCGGATCGGGATCATCGACCTCGATGAGCCGCTTGCCGGTGATCACCCAGATCCGAGTCGCCACGGCGCGGACGAAGGCGCGGTCATGGCTGACGAGCAGGCAGGCCGCGCCATGCTCGGTGAGTTCGCGCTCCAGCATGTCCTGCCCTTCGATATCGAGATGGTTAGTCGGCTCGTCCAGCAGGTAGAAATTCGGCTGGGCGAGGCGCAAAAGCAGCATGGCGAGCCGCGCCCTCTGCCCTCCCGACAGACGGGCGAGCGGCGCGCCCTGGGCCTCGCTGGCGATGCCGGCCCCGGCGAGCAGCGTCCGCGCCAGCTGGTCGCCGACATCGCTCGCGCCTTTGACGGCCGCCCAGGGCGTCGGCCAGACATCGAGTTGCGAGAGCGCCTGATCGGAGAAGCCAGGCTTCAGGCTCGCGGCAGCGCGGATCTCCGCATCCGAGCCGTCGAGGGCCGCCCGCAGCCGCGTGACGAAGCGCGTCTTGCCGCTGCCGTTCGCGCCGAGCAGCGCGATGCGATCCCCGTTCTCGATCCAGAGCTGCCCGGTGCGGAAGAGCGGCCTGCCCTCGGGAGTGGCGATCCCCGTATCCTTGATCGCCACCAGCGCCTTGGCATGCGTGCCGCTGTTGACGAGCCGGATCGCCCCGGCCGAGCGCTCCTTATGCGCCGGCCTGGCACTCTCCTCCAGCCTGTCGGCACGCTCCGACAATTGCTTGGTCTTGACCACCAGCAGGTCCGAGCCGGAGTTGATGCCGATGTTCTTGAGCTTGGCCGCCTGCTGCCTGAGCGCCCTGACCTTGCGCATGTCGTTATCGAACTGCCGCCCCCGCGCCGCGTCGCGCTCCTCCAGCGCCTGCAATGCGCGCGAATAGGGCAAGGCGAAATCGGCGCTCTCCGCCGGACGCAGGAAGAGCGTGCGGGTGCTGACATCGTCGAGAAAGGCGCGATCATGGCTCGCGGCGACGACGGCGCAATCCCGCGGCAGGGCGGCGAGGAAGCGTTGCAGCACGCCGATGCGCTCGAGATCGAGATGGTTGGTCGGCTCGTCCAGCAGCAGCAGATCTGGTTCGACCACCGCGGCGCGCGCCAGCAGCATCGTGCGCTGCCAGCCGCCCGACAGGCTGGCGACGGCACGGCCGCGCAGCCCCTCGTCAACCATGAGGTCGTCCAGCAGCACGTCGACCCGCCAGCTTTCGGTTTCGGCGGCCTCGGCGTCGAGCGCATCGCGTACCGCCTCGTAGAAGCTCATCGGCAGGAGGCGCCCGTGCGGGTCTTGCGGCGCGAAGGCGGTGACGAGACCGCGGGCACGGGTCAGCGTCCCGTCCGTGGCCTCTTCCTGGCCGGCCAGGATACGCAGCAGCGAGGATTTCCCGCGCCCATTGGCGGCGACGAGACCGAGGCGGTCACCCTTGGCGACGGAGAGGTTGAGCCCGGCGAAAAGCTGGGCGCTGCGGACGAGCGAAAAATCTTTGATGGCGATCAGGGACATCGGAATCTCATGAAGTCAGGCAGGCGCGAACAAACGCGCCGAAAAGGGCTGACGATGAGACGGCGATGCGTTCCCGGTCAGCCCCGCGAGATGAAGCGCGGGGCGGAAACAGGTCCTCGGGTGCGGAAATGGAAGCCCTGGCTCAGCGCCAGCTTCGCCGTCTGTTTCGATTCCATGGCTGCCACCATAGCGGCGCCGGCCCGGATGAACACTGCGTCCACGGCATAACGGTCGCCATCGCGACGCTGGTCATCGCGACGCGCCCGGTGCGGCGCCGACGGAACCGCCGCGTCTGCAATGGATTGATCGCCCGTGAGAGGAGGCCAGACGATGCCCAGATTCGTGACGATCGGCTATGGCGACCGGGCAGGCTATGACCGCACGGCCCCGGCCCTCCGTGACGCAGCCCACGCCCAGGATGCGGCGCTCCTCGAACGCGGTGCCGTGATCGGCATTGCCGGGCAAGCGGTACAGGTTCGCAACCCCGATGCCTCCGGGGTCCGGACGCAGACCGGTGCCTTCATGTCGTCACAGCTGCCCGTGGCCGGTTTCGCCATCATCGAGGCTGCCGATCTCGCCGAGGCCATCGATCTGGTTTCTCGGGTTCCCTGTGCCGTCGCACACGGGGTCGTCGAGATCTGGCCGCTGGAGCAACCGGGTTAGGGCTACGGGAGCCTCCGCGCCCACCGGCATGGGAGGCGACCGTCCAGGGCCTGCTCCGGCGATTGGGAGAAGGCGGCTGCCGGCTGCATGCTGGCGGCAAGGTTCCGGACGATTTGGCTCGTCGCCTCGGCTATGCGATCGTCGCCGCATCGCGAACGAACGAGCGAGGGCGCAATGGATACGGACCAGGCGGCCAAGGACCGCGTCACACAAGTCTTGAAGAAGCACCTGGAGCTCGCTCAAGAGCAGCTCGACATGGCCGAGCGAGGCGTCCTTTTGTCGATCGACGGGGCGCCCGAAGGAATCAACCTGACCAAGGAAGCGCTGGCCATTCGCGTCGAGCAACTGCAGGGAGCACTCGACCGGCAGCGAGGACGCGGCTGAAGCCGCCGCCGCCGCCCGACTTGGACCAGGCGTCTAGCCTCGCGCGATCTGCGCAAGAAGGTCGCGCAGGTTCAATTCGGCCTCGGATCTGCCCCCATGGACGGCGCTTGCGGGAATGCCCGACAGCGTCGCACACATCACATCCTTCGGCGTCAGGCCGAACTCCTTCTTGAAGGAGCGGCTGAAGCTCGACGGATCGGGAAAGCCCAGCCCCTCCGCGATCGCGGCGATCGAGCGGAAATTGGTGCCGCTCGACAGCTCTGCGTAGCACTGCTTCAAGCGCCGCCGCTGGATATAGTTCCTCACGCCGCCCTCGCTTTCGAGCAGGCGATAGAGCTGGGAGCGGGACATGCCAGCCTCCCGGCACAGGAGATCCGGCCCGAGAGTGCTGCAGTGCAGATTGAGATCCACGATGCGCCTGACGATCTCCTTGCGGGCCACCGCAACAGGAACGGCACCAAGAAAACTGTGATCCGACGACGGCGCGATGCAGGCGAGCAGCATGCCGCGGACGGTGGTCTGCAGGGCGGGCAGATCCGCATCGGAGAAGCTTGACACGTTGCGCGCCAGCAGCGTGATGAATTCCGCGAGCAGCTTGCCCATTGCGTCGCTGATCGGCCTGCCCTCGACCCCTTCCAGAACGGCGGTCACCTCCGGAAAAGTATCGCGCGGCAGATAGAGCTGCAGCCGGTCGTCCGCCTCGCGGAAGCTGACGAGCTCGCGCCCCAGCGACGCCACGAAGGGCGTATCGGCGGGCACGTCGATCGAGCGCAGGCGCCCCGCCTCGCCCAACGTCCGCGCGTGGCCGATCGTGATGTTCCAGTGGTCGATGGGGTTGCGCCGGACGAGATCGGCCGTGCGGAACGCCCGCAGTTTCGGCGCCCGGACCCGGCTCAGGCCGAAACCGCCGAAGTTCCAGGTTTCGCTGGTCGCGGAAAAGCCCGCCTGAGGATCGTCGACCTCGACATCGAAGACGGCGTCGAACCACCCGCGCCAAGCATCCAGCTGCTTCGCTTGGGGCAGGCCGACCGTTGTGAAAATAACCGGCGTCATCTGACCAAGCGACAACGAAAGGACACAAGCGCGCTTGCACTCCACCTCGGCTCTCAGGTCAAGTATTAATTCGGTGCAACGGCAGACCCTGCCGCTTCTCTAGGCGAATATCGCCCGTATCAATGAATTCACAACAATTCCACGCGTCGACCGGCTGAAAATCCGGCTAAAGGACCTCACCCCACTGCCTTCTTGTCTCTGGTGGAAAAAGCACAGCGCACGGGCCGGCATATCGGCCGACCGGGCTGCCGGACAGCGATTGGCTCGCGATCGTGCCGGAGGGCGATGCCCTCACACCGGCAGGATCGTCGCGCCCATCAGCTCCTTGTCGATGGCATGCGCTGCCTGACGGCCCTCGCGGATCGCCCAGACCACGAGCGACTGGCCGCGGCGCATGTCGCCTGCGACGAAGACCTTGTCGGTGCTGGTCTTGTAGTCGCGGTCATTGGCGACGACGTTGGCGCGCTTGTCCACCGCCGCGCCTGACTGGGCGATCATGCCTTCGATCAGCGATCCCGCGAAGCCGATGGCGAGGAAGCAAAGATCGGCCTGGAGCACGAATTCGGTGCCGGGGGTGGGCTTGCGCTTCTCGTCGACGCGGGCGCATTTCACACCAGTCAGCCGGCCGTTGCGGCCTTCGAGCCCGAGCGTCGCCGCCTGGAATTCGCGCTCGGCGCCCTCGGCCTGCGAGGACGACGTGCGGAACTTCGTCGGCCAGTACGGCCAGACGGTGAGCTTGTCCTCGATCTCCGGCGCCATCGGCCGGATGTCGAGCTGCGTCACCGAGAGCGCGCCTTGCCGGAAGGCAGTGCCGACGCAGTCGGAGGCCGTGTCGCCGCCGCCGACAACCACGACGTGCTTCCCGGCCGCCAGGA
Source organism: Allobosea sp. 10L422 (assembly GCF_056395345.1). Taxonomy (NCBI): domain Bacteria; kingdom Pseudomonadati; phylum Pseudomonadota; class Alphaproteobacteria; order Hyphomicrobiales; family Alloboseaceae; genus Allobosea; species Allobosea sp. 10L422. The sequence continues at coordinate 17,986 of NZ_JBFTJI010000009.1, read as the reverse complement.
TCGGTGCCTCGTTCGAGATGTCCTCGCCGCCGATGCGCTTGTTCTGCTGGGTGAGGTAGGGCATCGCGTAATGCACGCCGGCAAGGTTCGTGTCCGGCAGGCCGGGGTCGCGCGGCGCTTCCGCACCGCCCGTCATCAGCACCGCGTCGTGCTCGGCGACGAGCGTCGCGAAGGGCAGGGTCACGCCGACATGGGCGTTGTAGTGGAAGGTGACGCCCTCCGCCTCCATCTGCTTCACCCGGCGGTCGATATGCCCCTTCTCCATCTTGAAATCGGGGATGCCGTAGCGCAGCAGGCCGCCGGCCTTGGCCTCGCGCTCGTAGAGATGGACGTCGTGGCCGACGCGGGCGAGCTGCTGCGCCGCCGCCATGCCGGCCGGGCCGGAGCCGACGATGGCGATGCGCTTGCCCGTGCGCTTGGCCGGAATTTCCGGCGCGATCCAGCCCTCTTCCCAGCCCTTGTCGGCGATCGCCTGCTCGATCGTCTTGATCGTCACCGGCATGTTCTCGAGGTTGAGCGTGCAGGCTTCCTCGCAAGGCGCGGGGCAGATGCGCCCGGTGAACTCCGGGAAATTATTGGTGGAGTGGAGGTTACGCAGCGCATCCTCCCAGCCGCCGGAATAGACCAGCTCGTTCCAGTCCGGGATCTGGTTATGGACCGGGCAGCCAGTCGGACCATGGCAGAACGGGATGCCGCAATCCATGCAGCGCGCCGCCTGCTTCTTGATATCGCGCTCCTCCAGCGGGAGCGTGAACTCGCGGAAATGCCGGATGCGGTCGCCGGCGAGCTGATACTTCTGCTCCTGCCGGTCGAATTCGAGAAAGCCTGTGACCTTGCCCATGCCGTTTCTCTCGCCGTGTGCCCGGGATTTCCCGCGCGCGTGCCTTAACCTGATCGCGTGACCGGGGCCTGACGGCCCCGGAGGTTCCGTGCCTTATTCGGCAGCCTGCAAGGTGCGGGCCTGCTCCATCTCGCGCAGCGCGCGGCGGTATTCGACCGGCATCACCTTGACGAATTTGGTGCGGTAATCCGCCCAATTGTCGAGGATCGTGCGGGCCCGCTGCGAACCGGTGTAGTTGGCGTGGTTCGTCAGCATCTGCATCAGGCGCTCCTCGTCATGGCCGGACATGTTGGTCATGTCGATGCGGCCCTTATGCTCGAGATCGCCGCCATGATGGTGCAGCCGCTCCATCAGCTCCTCTTCCTCCTCGACCGGTTCGAGATCGACCATCGAGAGGTTGCAGCGCGACTTGAAGGTGCCGTCCTCGTCCAGCACATAGGCGATACCGCCGGACATGCCGGCCGCGAAGTTGCGGCCGGTCTGGCCGATGACCGCGACGACGCCGCCGGTCATGTATTCGCAGCCATGGTCGCCGGTGCCTTCCACCACTGCGATGGCGCCGGAGTTGCGCACTGCGAAGCGCTCGCCGGCGACGCCGCGGAAATAGGCCTCGCCCGCGATCGCGCCGTAGAGCACGGTGTTGCCGACGATGATCGAGCGCTCCGGCACGGCCCTGGCCGCCGGGTCGGGCCTGACGATCAGCTTGCCGCCGGAGAGGCCCTTGCCGACATAGTCGTTGGCCTGGCCGGTCAGCTCGGCGGTAACGCCCGCCGCGAGGAAGGCGGCGAAGCTCTGGCCGGAGGTGCCCTTCAGCTTCACCGTGATGGTGTCATCGGGCAGGCCGGCATGGCCGTACTTCTTCGCCACCGCGCCGGACAGCATCGCACCGGTCGAGCGGTCGACGTTGCAGATGCTCTCCTCGATCACGACCGGCGTGCCGGTCTCGATCGCGCCTTCCGCCGCCTTGATCAGCCTGCGGTCCAGCACCGTGTCGATCGGGTGCTTCTGCAGCTCGACATGGCGGATCGCCACCTCCGGCAGATCGACCTTGTGGAAGAGCTTGCTGAAGTCGAGCCCCTTCGCCTTCCAGTGCGCGATGGCGTCCTGCTTGTCGAGCAGATCGGAGCGGCCGACGAGTTCCTCGATCTTCGTGAAGCCCATCTCCGCCATGATCCGGCGAACATCCTCGGCCACGAAGAAGAAGTAGTTCACCACATGCTCGGGCAGGCCCTTGAAGCGCTTGCGCAGCACCGGGTCCTGCGTCGCGACGCCGACCGGACAGGTGTTGAGATGGCACTTGCGCATCATGATGCAGCCGGCCGCGATCAGCGGCGCGGTCGAGAAGCCGAACTCGTCGGCGCCGAGCAGCGCGCCGATAATGACGTCCCGCCCCGTCCGCAATCCGCCGTCGACTTGCAGCGCCACGCGCCCGCGCAGCTGGTTCAGCACCAGCGTCTGCTGCGTCTCGGCGAGGCCGATCTCCCAGGGCGAGCCGGCATGCTTCAGCGAGGTCAGCGGGCTCGCGCCCGTGCCGCCCTCGAAGCCGGAGATGGTGATATGGTCGGCGCGCGACTTGGCGACACCGGCGGCCACCGTGCCGACGCCGATCTCCGACACCAGCTTCACCGAGACATCGGCCGCAGGATTCACATTCTTCAAGTCGAAGATCAGCTGGGCGAGATCCTCGATCGAGTAGATGTCGTGATGTGGCGGCGGCGAGATCAGGCCGACGCCCGGCGTCGAATGCCGGGTCCGCGCGATCTTGGCATCGACCTTGTGGCCGGGCAGCTGGCCACCCTCGCCGGGCTTGGCTCCTTGAGCCACCTTGATCTGCATCACGTCGGAGTTGACGAGATATTCGGTAGTGACGCCAAAGCGGCCGGACGCGATCTGCTTGATCGCCGAGCGCTTCGAGCGGCCGTCCGGCATCGGCTTGAAGCGGATCGATTCCTCGCCGCCCTCGCCGGTGTTCGACTTGCCGCCGATCTGGTTCATCGCGATGGCGAGGGTCTCATGCGCCTCGCGCGAGATCGAGCCGAAGGACATCGCGCCGGTGGCGAAGCGCTTCACGATATCGGCAGCGGATTCGACGCTCTCCAGCGGCACCGGCGCCCGCCCGTCATCCTCGGCCATCTTGACCTTGAACAGGCCGCGGATGGTGCTGAGCCGCTGCGCGTCGTCGTTCACCTGACGGGCGAACTCCTCGTAGCGATCCTGCGCGTTGAGGCGCACCGCATGCTGCAGCGAGGCGACGACGTCCGGCTTCCAGACATGGTCCTCGCCGCGGACGCGGTACATGTACTCCCCGCCGATATCGAGGCTGTTGCGGTAGAGCGGCGAGTCGCCGAAGGCGTCGCGGTGGCGGCGCAGGCTCTCTTCCGAAATCTCGTCGAGGCCGACACCCTCGATCGCGGTGCCCGTCCCGAAGAAGAACTTGTCGACGAAAGCGGTCTTCAGGCCGACCGCATCGAAGATCTGGGCGCCGCAATAGGACTGGTAGGTCGAGATGCCCATCTTGGACATCACCTTCAGCACGCCCTTGCCGACCGACTTGATATAGCGCTTCACCACCTCGTCGGCGTCGACCTCCTCCGGGAAGGCGCCCTGCTCATGCTGATCGAGCAGGGTGTCGAAGGCGAGATAGGGATTGATCGCCTCGGCGCCGTAGCCGGCGAGGCAGCAGAAGTGATGGATCTCGCGCGGCTCGCCCGACTCGACGACGAGGCCGACCGAAGTGCGCAGGCCCTTGCGGATCAGGTGATGGTGCACCGCCGCCGTCGCCAGCAGCGCCGGGATCGGGATACGGTCCGGCCCGACCTGCCGATCGGACAGGATGATGATGTTGTAACCGCCATGCACCGCAGCCTCGGCACGCTCGCAGAGCCGCTCCAGCGCGCCTTCCATGCCGGCCGCGCCCTCGCGCGCCGGGTAGGTGAAGTCGATCGTCTTGGTGTCGAAACGATCCTCGTAATGGCCGATGCAGCGGATCTTCTCGAGATCGTCATTGGTCAGGATCGGGGTACGAACTTCCAGCCGCTTGCGCCGCGAGGTGCCTTCGAGGTCGAGGATGTTCGGCCGCGGCCCGATGAAGGAGAGCAGACTCATCACCAGCTCCTCGCGGATCGGGTCGATCGGCGGGTTCGTCACCTGCGCGAAGTTCTGCTTGAAATAGGTGTAGAGCAGCTTCGACTTGAGCGAGAGCGCCGAGATCGGCGTGTCCGTGCCCATCGAACCCACGGCTTCCTGCCCGGTCACCGCCATCGGCGCCATCAGCAGGCGGACATCCTCGGTGGTGTAGCCGAAGGATTGCTGGCGATCGAGCAGCGGCACGTCGGTGCGCGAGGCCCGCGCCTCGACCGGCGGCAGATCCTCCAGCACGATCTGCGTGCGCTTCAGCCAGTCCTTGTAGGGGTTGGCGAGGCACAAGGACGTCTTGATCTCGTCGTCGCCGATGATGCGGCCCTGCTCCAGGTCGATCAGCAGCATCTTGCCCGGCTGGAGGCGCCACTTCTCGACGATCTTTTCTTCCGGGATCGGCAGCACGCCGAATTCCGAGGCAAGCACGACGAGCCCGTCATCGGTGACGAGATAGCGAGCGGGGCGAAGGCCGTTGCGGTCCAGCGTCGCGCCGATCTGGCGGCCATCGGTGAAGGCGATCGCCGCCGGCCCGTCCCAGGGCTCCATCAGCGCGGCGTGGTATTCGTAGAAGGCGCGCCGCTCCTCGTTCATCAGAGGGTTGCCGTTCCATGCCTCCGGCACGAGCATCATCATGGCATGGGCGAGCGAATAGCCGCCCTGCACCAGGAATTCGAGCGCGTTGTCGAAGCAGGCGGTGTCGGACTGGCCTTCATAGGAGATCGGCCAGAGCTTCGAGATATCCGAACCGAACAGGTCGGAATCGACGCTCGCCTGCCGCGCCGCCATCCAGTTGACGTTGCCGCGCAGCGTGTTGATCTCGCCGTTATGGGCGACCATCCGGTAGGGATGGGCGAGGCGCCAGGACGGGAAGGTGTTGGTCGCGAAGCGCTGATGGACCAGCGCGATGGCGCTGTCGAAGCGCTCGTCCTGCAGATCCTTGAAGTAGGAGCCGAGCTGGTTCACCAGCACCATGCCCTTGTAGACGATGGTGCGGCAGGACATCGAGACGGGATAATATTCCGCCGTCCGGCGTTCCTGATGCTTGTAGACCTTGTTCGAGACCGACTTCCTGAGGACATAGACCTGCCGCTCGAACTCGTCTTCGTCCGCGATGTCGTCGGGACGGCCGACGAAGAGCTGGCGATGCACCGGCTCGGTCTCCAGCACGGCCTTGCCGAGGTCGGCGTTATCGACCGGCACATCGCGCCAGCCGAGGAACTTCAGGCCTTCCTCCTCGACGGTCTGGGAGATGATCTCCTCGCAGAGCGCGCGGATCGCCGGATCGCGCGGCATGAAGAACTGGCCGATGGCGTAGAAGCCGGGCTCCGGCAGATCGATGCCGAGCTTCGCCGTCTCTTCCTTGAAGAAGCGATGCGGGATCTGCACCAGGATGCCGCAGCCGTCGCCGAGCTTCGGATCGGCGCCGACGGCGCCGCGATGGTCGAGATTGTGCAGGATCTGCAGGCCCTGCTGGACGATGGCGTGGCTCTTGCGGTTCTTCATGTCGGCGATGAAGCCGACGCCGCAGGAGTCTTTTTCGTTGCGGGGATCGTACAGGCCCTGATGCGTCGGCATTGCCGGGTCGCGCACGGCCGGAAAACGCTCGAAGCCCTCTGCGCCGCTCGACTTGCTGGTCACGCTCATCGTCAAACCCCGCTTCTCAGAACCCGCTGGCGCGCCGCCTGCGGGCAGACCCGTCAGTCCACAATCCCTTCCGCTCCGGCCCCGGCGCCGACCTGTCGGCAGCAAGGATGGGGCCAAGGCGGCTCGGCCGTCGTCTTGTGAGAGGCTTGCTTGCGCTTTGTTTCCACCGCGCCCGCGTCCTCCGCAGGCGCTTCGGGCGGCTCTCGCCCGCTCGCGCCTGTCTTCAGGCCGTCGTTTTACGGACGGCGCATGTACGGTCGGCTTTGGCGTCGTTAGCCCGGCCTCTCGTCATGCTCCGCTCCATTGCGACGGCGCGACCTCCAGCTTGCATCGGCTTTCGGTCGGCGCGGTGAAAAATGGGACAGCAACACTGTCCTATCGAGATGAACTTGCCAGAATTCCAATCTACGCACAAGCGTCGATTTTGCACCGCGGCGAAATTTTATTGCAAAATTGAATCCGCGCCAGACATTTCCGAGACGAAAGCCTAACTCCGGCAGCACGCTTCTTGTTTTTGGGCATGGGGCGAGGTTTCGGCCCGGCGCCGCGCGCAAGCCCCCCTTTCCCAACGCTCGCTTGGCAGAACACCGCCATCCGCCTAACCCTCGGCCATGCATTTCTTCAGCGACAACACCGCCGCCGCCAGCCCCCGCGTCATGGCCGCCCTCGCCGCCGCCAACGAGGGCAACGCCTCGCCCTATGGCAAGGACGACTGGACGCGCCGCGTCGAGGAGCGTTTTGCGGAGATCTTCGAGCACGAGGTCTCGGTCTTCCTCGTTCTCACCGGCACGGCGGCGAATGCGCTCGCTCTGGCCAGCATCGTGCGGCCCTGGGGCGCCGTCCTCACCCATGAGGAGGCCCATGTCGTCGAGGACGAATGCGGCGCCCCCGAATTCTTCAGCGACGGCGCCAAGCTCGTCGACTTGCCCGGCACCGGCGCCAAACTGAAACCGGAAACCGTGACGAAGGCGCTCTCGCATCTGCGCGACGGCGATTTCCATCAGGTGCAGGCGCAGGCGCTGACGATTACGCAGGCGACCGAATGCGGCACGATCTATACGCCCGCCGAGGTGCGGGCACTCAAGGACGCGGTCACGCCACGCGGTCTCAAGCTGCATATGGACGGCGCGCGCTTCGCCAATGCACTGGTCACGCTCGGCTGCACGCCCGCGGAGGTCACCTGGAAGGCCGGCGTCGACGTGCTCTCCTTCGGCGGCACCAAGAACGGCGCGCTCGCGGCCGAGGCCGTCATCTTCTTCGACCCCGGCCATGCCGAGGAGATGAAGTGGCGCCGCAAGCGCGCCGGCCAGACCCTGTCAAAGGGCCGCTTCCTCGGCGCCCAGTTCGAGGGGCTGCTCGCCGACGGTCACTGGCTCGACCTCGCCCGCCATGCCAACGCCCAGGCCAGGCGCCTGGCGGATTCCGTCGCGCAGGGCAGCGCGGCGCGTCTGGCCTGGCCCTGCCAGGCGAACGAGGTCTTCATCGTGCTGCCCCCGGCCGTGCAGGAGCGGCTGAAGGCGGCCGGCGTCGGCTATTATGACTGGTCGGCTCGCTCGCTGCCTCCAGAGGCGCCGCTTCAGGACGGTGAGATCGTCGGCCGCTTCGTCCTGTCCTTTGCAACCGAGCCGGAGCATGTCGAGCGCCTGGTCGCTGCCATCGCCGGCTGAAACGGCGCATTTCAGCCCCGTTTCCAACCCCATGCCTGCCGCAATCCCTAACAAGACTGCCCGCCACGAAAGCAGTCGTTAAGGAAGGGTGGCATGGCAAATCGTTCGACGGCGCCGGGGCGCATCGCGCTGATGGGCTTGGTCGTGGCCGGCGCTCTGGCCGGCACGATGGGAGCCGCCGGGGCCCAATACTACTATTACGACGACGGGTACGACCCCTATCCGGCCTATGGCTACGGCTATCGCTACGACTACGGTTACGCGCCCCGCCCGCCGGCGGTGGTTCCGCGTGCGCCGGCACCTGTATCCCCCAATACGGTCAGCCGCATCGCCGCCCGCAACTACGGCCTTGTCAGAATCGATCGCTCGATCCGCCGGGACGACACCTATGTTGTCGATGGCGTTACGGCTGGCGGCCAGCGCCTGCGCCTGGTTCTCGATGCCTATGCCGGCGAGCTGATCCGCCGCATCCCACTGCGCGGCCAGGCCGTGCCCGCGCCGAATGTCGCCCGCATTGACCCGCATCAGGAGCAGGCGGCACCGCGCCCGCGTCTCGTGCCCCAGCCGCCCGAACGACCGGCCGAGCTGAAGCCGCCGGCAGAAGCCAGCGCACCGGCGACGTCCGCTCCGCCATCGCCGGCCGCACCACCCGCCTCCGAGCCCGTTAAGCCCGCTGAAACGGCCCCGATCGAAGCGAACGCTCCGGCCACGGCCTCACCGCCCTCGCCCGCTGCGCCACCCGTGCCGGAATCTGCGAAGCCTACCGAGAAACCACCCTTAGAGGCCAGCGCGCCCGCGACATCCTCTCCGCCGCAGCCAGCGAAACCGGCGGAGCCTTCGCCGGGCGCGACCAACCCCGAGACCGGTGCCGACAAGCCCAAGCTCGTCAATCCCAGCGATGTGCGCGGAACCGACGAGGCGGAACGCAAACCACCGCTGACGACCGCAGCGCCGGCCACCCAAGTGCCGTCGATCCCGCCCGTGCAGCAGATCGATCCATCGCCATCCACGCCCAGGCCGGAGACGCCGATCGCTCCCGTGGTTCCGCTGAACTGACAGGCACCATCGCATCGGAAGATGCGCGGCGATCTAGCAAAAAAGGCTCCCGTTTCCGGGAGCCTTTCTCTTTCAGCCCAATGGACCGATTGGATTACGCGGCTTTGGCGGTCTCGATCTTGGCTTCGAGAACCTTGGCCGAACTGGCACCGATCGGAATCTGGCGCGGCTTCTTGGCCTCGGGAATCTCGCGCACGAGGTCGATATGGAGCAGGCCGTTCTCAAGGCTGGCTCCGGTCACCTGTACGTAGTCGGCAAGCTGGAAGCGGCGCTCGAAGGCGCGGGCGGCGATGCCCTGATGCAGAACTTCGCGCTTCTCGGCGCCGCTGGAAACCTGCTTCTCGCCCTTGACGGTCAAGGCATTTTCCTTGGCCTCGATGGCGAGGTCAGCCTCGCCGAAGCCCGCAACCGCAATGGTGATGCGATAGCCGTTCTCGGCAGTCCGCTCGATATTGTAGGGCGGATAGCCCGGCGCGGCGTCGCTGCTCGTCGCCTGATCGAGGAGATTGAACAGGCGGTCGAAACCGACAGTCGAGCGATAGAGAGGGGAGAGATCGAATTGACGCATGATATGTCCTCCGAAGAAGCGACAATTTAGTCAGCCCGCCTCGCCTGAGCGCGGGCCTGGTTTAGGTCTGCGCAGCCGGTTCCGGCCTGCGCATCCATGATCTGGGTTGGCTTTCCCGCTTTTCAAGAGCCCCCGCCGACGGGCATAAGCAAAGCTCGGAAGCAGTTCGGCGACCGATGAGGGCGGGCGGTCGCGATGCGGAGAGAGCCAATGGCCGAGGCCGTTCTTTTTGCCCATATCGGCTATCCCGTGCCGGGCCACAGCAAGGTCTGGTTTGCCAAGACCAATGACGGCGCCAATTTGCGCTTCGCCAGCTGGCGCCCCACGGTCAAGCCAGCGCGCGGCACGATCGTCGTCGTGCAAGGCCGGGCCGAGTTCATCGAGCGCTACAGCGAAACCATCTCGGAGCTACGCCGTAGAGGCTTCCATGTGCTGAGCTTCGACTGGCGCGGCCAGGGCGGCTCGCAGCGTTTCGTCCGGCGCGAACGCAAGGGCCATGTCGGCCGTCTCAAGCACTACGAAGCCGATCTCGCTCTTGTGATGGCGCAGATGCAGGCAAAGTTCCCGCCGCCCTATTTCGTCCTCGCGCACTCGATGGGGGCAGCGCTCTGCCTCGACGCCGCCCGTCATGACGCCCTGCCGGTGTCGCGCATGGTGGCGCTCGCCCCCATGCTCGGCCTCACCATGATCGCGCACCCGGCCCGGGCCAGCCGCCTCGCGAGCCTTCTCTATTGGCTGGGTTTGGGCCGCGCCTTCGTGCCGGGCGGCGGCGATACGGCCATCGCGACGAAACCCTTCGAGGGCAACCGGCTGACGAGCGATGCCGTCCGCTACGCCCGCAACAGCGCGCTCTCGGCCGAGGCACGCCATCTCAGCGTCGGCGACCCGACCATCGCCTGGGTCCGCACGGCCTTTCGCCTGATGGCCCGTCTCAACGCCCCCTCGGCCGCGCTGGAGGTGAAGGTGCCGACGCTGATCATCGCCGCCGGGCAGGACCCGGTGGTCTCGACACCTGCAATCGAGCGTTTCGCCGCGCGCCTCAAGACCGGCTCCGCGCTGGTCCTGCCGACGGCGCGACACGAAATCCTCATGGAGAACGACGCGATCCGCGCCCAGTTCTGGGCCGCCTTCGACGCCTTCATTCCCGGCGAGGACCAGACTGCGGCCGCCTCAGCCGGCGAGCCGCGCGAGGGCGACCTCATGCAGCGCCTTGCTGCCGGCGGCGAGGACGCGTCCGCCCCCGGCGGCGCTGCCGCCATCCCATGAGGTGACCACGCCGCCGGCTCCTTCGATGATCGGGATCAGAGCGACGATGTCATAGGGCTTGAGGCCGCTCTCGATGACGAGATCGACATGGCCTGCCGCTAGCATGCAATAGGCGTAGCAGTCGCAGCCATAGCGCGAGAGCCGGACCTGCTTCTCGACACGGCCGAAAGCCTTCGCCTCCTCGCCTTTGAACAGCCCCGGCGAGGTCGTCATCAGCGTTGCGGCAGCGAGATCGGCGGTCGCCCGCGTCCGCAGCTTCCGCGGCCCGCCCGGCCCCTCATAGCGCGCCTCGCGCCCGTCGCCGGAATAGCGTTCACCGGAAAAGGGCTGATGCATCATGCCGTAGACCGGCACGCCCTTGCGCGTCAGGCCGATCAGCGTGCCCCAGACCGGGATGCCGGAAATGAAGGCCCGCGTGCCGTCGATCGGATCGAGCACCCAGACATAGTCGGCTTCGGTGTTCTCACTGCCGAATTCCTCGCCGAGCACCCCATGAGCCGGAAACTGCCGCTTGATCATATGGCGCATCACCGATTCGCCGGCGCGGTCGGCCTCCGTTACCGGGTCGAACACGCCGCCCTGCGACTTGTCCTCGGTCGCATGATGCGCGCGGAAGAACGGCAGGATCGCCCGCCCCGACTGCGTCGCCAGCTCCGCGACGAAAGAGCCGAAATCGACTGCGCTCATGAACCGGTCTCCAATTTGCTGCTCTGCAGCATCAATGCCGTAGAATACGAGTTCCGAAACAGGCTCGATCGCCAAAATTCCACGAAAAACCCGAAAATTAGCACGCCGTCATGCGACACGCGCATGACGCCTGCGATTTTGGTCAATTTCGCTTGTGTTTTGCAGCGCACTCTCATATTGTGCACTGCGAAGGGGAGATGACCTCAAACCTTCATTGCCCTCCTTGGGCGTTTCCTCCCTAGACTTGGGCCGCCACGCAAGTGTGCGGCCCTTTTTTCTTGTCTGCCGGCTCTGGTTCCGATCGTCGACAGCCTTATTCGGCAGCCTCGCGCCAGTCGTCGAGCCAGCCGCTCCAGCGCGCGAAGCAATCGGCCATCGCGCTCGCGATCGCCTGCTCGACTGCCGTGAAGCCCACATGCGGCTCCAGCGTCGCTTCGTTCATGTAAAGCGCCCGGTTGACCTCGATCTGCAGGGCATGGACCCCCGCAGCCGGCGCGCCGTAATGCTCGGTGATGAAGCCGCCGGCATAGGGACGGTTGCGGGAGACGCTGAAGCCGAGCCGCGTGAAGGCCTGTTCGGCGATGTCGATGATATAGCCCGCCGCGCTCGTACCGAAGCGATCGCCCAGGATGATATCGGACTTCGACAGCCCGTCCCGGTCGAGCCCGGCTGATGGCATCGAATGCGCGTCGACCAGGATGCAGGTGCCGAACGCCCCCTGGGTGCGCTGAACGAGCCCGCGCAAGCCAGCGTGATAGGGCCGGTAAAGCCCGTCGATTCGCGCGAGCCCCTCCGCGATCGGGATGCGCCCGAAATAGATCTCCTGCGCGTCGCCGACGATGCGGGGAATGGTGCCAAGCCCGCCGGCAACCCGCATCGAGCGCGTATTGGCGAAGGGCGGTACCCGGCCCTCGAACATGCGCGGATCGAGCTCATAGGGCTCGCGGTTGACGTCGAGATAGGCGCGGGGGAACTCCGCCACCAGCAAAGGCGCGCCCAGCGCGACGCTCTGCCCGAACAGGCGGTCGACAAAAGCGTCCTCCGAGCGCCGGAGGCTGCGCAGCGGCAGTCGGGCCGCATCGACGAAGCCACGCGGATAGCGCCGTCCCGCATGCGGCACGTCGACCACCACCGGCACGACCTGAAGTGCCGGCTGATACAGGCTGAACGGCCGTTCGATCTCGGCGACGACGTCGTCGGGGTCTGGCGGGAAAGGGGCGGAGAACGCGCTCATGTCCCACGAGAGAAGCACACAAACCCGGCCGGTTGAAGCGATGTCGTGAAGCGGTGGAAATCCATGCTCGGATTCACCCGTTGTTTACCATGATGGCGCCTTATAGGCCTGTATGGTTCCCACTGCGCGGACAGGCGAGTACGCAGGCCCTTTCCAAGGCCCGGCGGACGTCCCGTACGCCAGACGCATCGAAACGCAGGCCTCAGGACGGACAGAACAGGCCCATGACGAAGATACTGCTCGCGGAAGACGACAACGATATGCGTCGCTTCCTGGTCAAGGCCCTGCAGAATGCAGGCTATGACGTCGCTTCCTTCGACAATGGCCTGTCGGCCTATAATCGTCTCCGCGAGGAGCCGTTCGAGCTGCTGCTCACCGACATCGTCATGCCGGAGATGGACGGCATCGAGCTGGCGCGCCGCGCCACCGAGCTCGATCCCGACATCAAGGTGATGTTCATCACCGGCTTCGCCGCGGTCGCGCTCAACCCTGATTCGCAGACGCCGAAGGACGCGAAGGTGCTCTCCAAGCCCTTCCATCTGCGCGAGCTCGTCCACGAAGTCGAGAAGCTGTTGGCGGCTTAAGAAGCTGTTTGGCACCGTGCTGCGGCGTGCCGAATGGCGGTGTTTTTCGAGAACCGGAGCGCAGCATACGCTTGTATGTGAGCCCCGGAAGCGCGGAATGCGCCGCCAGTCGACCCCCGCAGTCGGAGATGCCAACAGCCTCGTAGAATTTATGCGGCAAACGCCTTGCAAGCTGCGAAGCGAGCCGCTATAGCCCCCTCACCTCGCAGCGTGATCGCGGCCGACACGGCCCGGACACGCTACCGAAAGTCGCTTTCAGCGGCGAACGGGCGCGTAGCTCAGCGGGAGAGCACTACGTTGACATCGTAGGGGTCACAGGTTCGATCCCTGTCGCGCCCACCATTTTCCAAGCCCCGGAAATCGCTTTAGAAAAGCGGTTTTCGGGGTTTTTGATTTGGCCTCTGAATCTTCGGTCAAAATGCCGCTTTGCACGCGGTTTGCACGCAGACGTTTTTTCAGCGCAGACACGAGCTGAGGCGAGCATGCTGCAGCGCGGGTGGCCCCCACTCAATGCGGGCGATTTCCATCATCCCCTCCAGGCACGAAAAGGCGCGCCCGTCTTGTTATTAGTGACGTAACAAGAATCAGCCATGACGAATCGTATCAGCTACCCCGACCTGCCGTGTCATGACGGCCAGAAAGGTCGCAGGCCCCCTGCGCGTCTCTAAGGCAACGGTTACGCGCCTGGCTCGCAACGGCACTCTTCAAACGATGCCGATCCCCGGGGGCCTGCTTGTCGTCCAGGATGAAGTCACGCCCTTCATGAAGCATGGCCCTAGCAACCCGCCGAAGCCGTCCGAGCTAAGCGACGAATTGCCTGCCGCCTAGCCGAGCCTCGGCCAAGTCCCTCTCCCGCCCAAGCAGATAGCCGACGTTCCGACCATCATCCCTGGCCGCGTGGAGACGCTATGCCCACAATCTACACCACTATCGAAAACTTCGGCGCGTACGCGCTCGTTCGACATCAGAACGGGATCTTCTACATCGCCTGGTACGATTCGGACGTTCGGCAGACCAGGCGCCGCAGCCTGAAAACCAAGGTGAACAGCGACGCGACCGACCGCGTCAGGCAGATCAGCGAATTGGGGGATGGCGGGCGACCCCAGTGCTGCACTGGCAACAAAGCCCGTCCGGACCGTGGTCGATGTCCTCGATGAACACCGGGATTATGTGAAGGGCCTGGCCTCAGTCGAGGCCGAGACGATCCATATTGATCTGATCTGCGCATCCGCCATCGCCAGCAAGCGCGTGGCTGCGCTGACCCTCCGGGATTTTGAGGCACTGCGCGAAGACTGGGTCGCAAAAGGCGCCAAGATCAGCACGGTCAGCCGACGGCTTTCGACGCTGAGATCCGCCATCAAGCGCGCAGGCGACAATAAGCAGCTTTCCGAGAAAGACACTCCGAAGATTCCGGAGTTTCGGACCGCCAACCACGTGCGCGCGGCCGAGCCCAAGGGCGACCCCTGCGGTACCGCGGCCCTGGCCAAACTGTACGATGCCACCAACGAGCCGCATCTCCAGCTGTACTGGGCTTTGCTGTTCGCCACCGCGGGGCGCCAATCGTCGGTTCTCGAACTTGAAGACGGCCAGATCGATCGCGAGCATTCGTTGATCGACCTCAGCCCAAAGGGCCGTGTCCAGACAGACAAGTATCGACCGATCCTGCCCATCCAGCCGGCGTTGCAGCCATGGTTGGCTTTGCTTCCACAGGGACGCCTTATCCCCTGGCGCGAGAAACCGGTTGCCAGCATCAAGACTGGGGTTAGGCGCGCCATCGCCCGCGCCGGCCTGCCTGATGACATCAACAGCTATTCGGTCCGCCACAGCCTTGGCCGCTTCATGACACGCGAGGGCATCGATCCCGGGCAGATCAGCGTTTGGCTCGGCCATGTCAGGCCGCCCCAGAACAACAAGACCACCCTGATCTATTCGCCTTTCGCGCCAACCTACATGATCGATGCAAGGAAGGGGGTCGAGAAATTCGTCGGGGAGATCGCGGCTCTGGCAAAGACGCCGCTGCTGACGCCGCCGGAAGCCGTCAAAGCCTACCTGCAGCGCCTCATCACGATCGAAAAGCGTGACCGCGAAGGCTGAGGCGACAGACATGTTTGCCTTCGTTCGCGCCGCCCCGATCAAGAATGCCAACTACCTGACCGCGATGAGCCGCCATGCCAGGCGTCTCGATGGGCGAAGCGAGATTCGCTCCGATGCGATCGCCGGAACGGCGCTCGTGTGGCAACCACCCAACACGCCGCAATTTGAGGACGGGCGCGACTACCGCTCCAACCTGCGCCTGCATCTACACGAGCACGGCGCCCATATCCGTAAGCGTGCGGCCCTCGGGCTGCATCTGCTCGTGGGCGTTTCCCCAGCATGGGTGGAGGAAACAGGGTCGCTTCACGCCATGGACAATCCCCGCAACGTCGCGCTCTTCCGCGAGGCGCTGGCCTGGGTCGAGACCTGGGCCAGTGCGAACTCGGTTTTCGGTGCCCGGTTGGACCTCGACGAAGCCGGCGGCGCGGTTGTCGACATCTTCTGCGCCCCTCTTTTTGAGGAAGCACACAAGAGTGGTCGAAGGCACCTTTGTGTCAGCAACCGCAAGGCATTGAAGGGCCTGCAGGCCAGCTATGGCACGACCAAGTCCTATATTGCACTTCAGTGTTCCTGGCACGGCTGGGCCGTATGCACCCTCGATCAGCGCCTTCGGCGGGGTGAGCCCGTGTTGCAGACGAAACGGCGGCATCTTTCGGTCCGGGCGTTCAAGGAACAGATGAAACCCCGGGACCTCGAAGCAGAAGCGAACGAGCCTTTCGGCTTTGGTGTCGGAACGAAGCGCCGATAGATGCCGAGGCCAGGGTTGCCAAGCAGGTCGTGCGCCAAGATTCTCAGCCCGCCAGCAACCAATTGCTCAACAAAATGCTTCTGGATCTACTCCGACATAACCTCCCAAGTCCCGCGCAGCGTTGAATACGTTTTCCATCGGCTTTGCCGAACGCTCACGTCTCGCGGAATCCAGCGCCACCCGATCGGCCCAACAGGCGGCTTGGTATAGCGCCTTCTTTTGCAGCATTTCGTCCCGAACACACTGGCCGCGTGCCAGAAGAAGCGGTTCTTTACGGCAATGCTAACAACAACCTCGTCGAGACGCCAAACACTGTACCGCACGGCCGCCGGCCGCAAAGCGTGCGCGTGGCCAAGCGGGCAATATGCTGCGGCATCGGAGCAGAGTCGCCAGAGGTGAATGTGCAGCAAACTTAGGGGGTGGATGGAGAACCGCTGAAGTGCTAGCCCTCGTGTAAGCATGCAGCTACTATCAGGATCATTCTTGCCCATTTTTGACGTTACGCGCAATGCGATCGAAGCGAAGCAGCGCGTCTATCAAGCGCTAATCACCCGCTTCGTGATTGGTCGCTACGGCAGAGAGAATATCGGCTTCATGTGGACCATCGTGGAGCCGATGATCTTATGTGTCGGTGTTATGGCCATCTGGTCATTCACGAAGGGGCAGAGCGACCATGGCGTGAACATAGTCGCGTTTGTCCTGACTGGTTATGTACCCCTCACGCTGTGGCGCCATCAAACCGGGTACGCCGTCAATTGTCTTAGAAACTTCAAATTCTTGACGATATTTCGTCACTTATCTCTTTTCGATGCGATGATGTCCAAGCTGTTTCTTGAATTCATTTCCGTTTCCGGGGCCGGTTTGGTTGTCTTGGCAATCTTATATGCTGTCGGACTAATCGAAGCGCCGCATGACTGGGGTGCAGTCATTTTGGGTTGGCTTATGATGGGGTCGCTCGGGACAGGGATGGGCATCCTAACAGCAGCGCTCTCCGAGACGACAGACCTGATCGAGAAGGTCAACCAGCCGCTCCAGTACTTCCTGCTTCCATTTTGTGGATGCTTCTACATGGCCGGCTGGCTGCCCGACGCCACGAGGGAGTATGCATTATTTATTCCAATGCTTCACTCCTACGAGATGATTCGAGCTGGCTTCTTCGGCCCTGAGATAAGGACCTACTCTGATCCGTTCTTTGGCTTCTCCTGCGCATTGGCAATGGCTGGCCTGGGATGCTTCGTCTTCGAACGCGTCAAAAATCACGTCGAGGCCTGATGACTAGAGCATCGGACCTGAAATCGAAATCGTTGGGATTCCCTTTAATGCTGCTTTGTGATTCACCGTTTTCGGAGGTGGATCATGGGTCGCAACTATTCGAACGATCTTCGTGAACGGGTTGCAGGCTTCGTTGAGGCGGGTCATTCGCGCCGTGCGGCGGCGCGCCATTTCGGTGTGAGCGAGAGTTTTGCGGTCGAGCTGCTTCAGCGGGCGAGCAAGCTGAAGACGCTGCGTCCCGCACGCCAGGGGCGCCCGGCCGGCAGCAGGTTGGATACGCACGGCGCCTTCCTGGTGGCGCAGGTCGAGGCGACGCTCGACATCACGATGCCCGAGCTGGCCGCCCGGCTGGTCGCGGCGACGGGTGTCGGCGCGGCGCCGGCGGTTCTGTCGCGCTTCCTGTGCCGGCTGGGCTTCACATATAAGAAAAGGGCTGATGGCATCGGAATGCGCACGCGCGGACATTGCTGAGCAGCGCCATCTCTGGATCACGCGCGGGACTGTCAGGATTTCCGTGTGCGGGCGGCCATAATGAACCCGAAGGAGGTTCTCGATGGCACGACGCAAAGCTCCCCGCATTCCTGACGCGCTTCTCGACCAGCTGCTGGCTGGCGCCGATCCCAAGACTGCATTCGACGCCAACGGGCTGCTCGACGATTTGAAGAAGGCCTTGGCCGAGCGGGCTCTGAACGCCGAGATGGATCATCATCTGGCGAGCGATGAGGCCGGCAACAGCCGTAATGGCTACGGCCGCAAAGCGGTGACGACCGAGACCGGCCGGATCGAGCTGGAGATCCCGCGCGATCGACAGGCGAGCTTCGATCCACAACTCATCGCCAAGTACCAGCGCCGCTTTCCCGGCGTCGACGACAAGATCATCTCGATGTACGCCCGCGGCATGAGCGCACTCGAGATCGTCGGGCATCTGCGCGAGCTCTACGGCATCGAAGTCTCGCCCGATCTCATCAGCGCCGTGACCGAAGCGGTGCTGGAGGAAATCGCCGCCTGGCAGGCGCGGCTGCTGGAGCCGGTCTATCCTGAACCGCGCCGGGTTTGTCGGAGGCTCCAACTCCTGAGAAGGTGGAGCGATGACGAGCAAGACGACGAACAAGTTCTCGCCTGAGGTGCGTGGGCGCGCGGTGCGGATGGTGCTGGATCATGAGGCCGAGCATCCGTCGCGCTGGGCG
>NZ_JBFTJI010000008.1:0-260019 GCF_056395345.1 Allobosea sp. 10L422 | reverse complement strand
TCGGCCAGCGCCGCGTTCTGCTGGGTCATCTCGTCGAGATGCGCCACCGCCTGGCTCATCTCGTCGATGCCGTTGGCCTGCTCGCCCGACGCCGCCGAGATGTCGGCGATGGTCGCCGCCACCTTCTGCGAGGCTTCCAGGATGCGCGCGAGCTGCTCGCCGGCCTGGCGCACCAGCTTCACGCCCTCGCCGACCTCGGCATTGGACGAGGAGATCAGGGCCGAGATGTCCTTGGCCGCCTCGCCCGAGCGCTGCGCCAGCGTGCGCACCTCGGAGGCGACGACGGCAAAGCCCTTGCCGGCCTCGCCGGCACGGGCCGCCTCGACCGCGGCGTTGAGCGCCARMAGGTTGGTCTGGAAGGCGATGTCGTCGATGACGCGGATGATGTCGGAGATCTTCTGCGAGGCGCTCTCGATGCGGGCCATGGCCTCGACGGCCTGGCCGGCGATGGCGCCGCCGTTCTCTGCGGCCTGCATGGCGCCGTCGGCGATGCGGGCGGCGTCCTTCGAGGCCTGGGCGGAGGCCTTGACCGAAGCCGCGAGCTCCTCGGTGGTGGCGGCGGTCTCCTCGAGCGAGGAGGCCTGCTCCTCGGTGCGCTTGGACAGGTCGTCGGAGCCCATATGGATCTCGCGGGCGGCCAGGCCGACATCGGCCGAGGTCGTCTGGATCGTCGCGACCGTGGCCGAGAGCCGGTCGACCGTCTCGTTGATCGCGCCCTTCAGATCGGCGAAGCGCCCGCGATAGGCGGTCTCGACCCGGTTGGTCAGATCCCCGCCAGCGATCGCCGACAATGCCTGCGCGAACTCCGTCGTCGCCGAATCAACCACGAGGTTGATCTCGTTGATGCCCGCTACCAGCCGCTGCATCTGCTCGTCGGCATCGCTGATCTGCAACCGGGCCGAGAAATCGCCGGCCGCCGCCGCCGCGACGACCTCGCCGACATCGGACACCACCGCTTCCATCGATTGAGCCCGTGCCAGCCGGGCGGCGGCGGCAGCACGCTCCTGTTCCTGCAGCAGCGCGACCTGTTCCGTGCTCTCGCGCAGCACCGAGACTGCGCGCGCCATGGCGCCAATCTCGTCCGGACGGTCGGCATGCGGCACGTCGATACGGGTTTCGCCGGCCGTGAGTTTTTCCATCACCTCGCTGAGATCGAGGATCGGGCGGGTGATCGAACGCTGTGCGAAGACAAGCGCCACGCCAACAGAGAAGAGCAGGGTCGCCAGCAGGACGAGCGGCAAGAGCCACTGAACCTGACGGGTAAAGGCCGTCGCCTCCTCGCCGACGAGGATACCGGCCTTCTCGATGCGTTGGCTGAAGCTGATCAGCAGGTCGTTGAGAGCCTTCCGGTTGGCACGATTCGCTTCGTTGTTGCCCTGCGCATTGGCGGCTTCCGGCGAAACCTGGCGCCCGAGCCGGGCGGTTTCGGTGCGGAAGCCGATGAATTCCGCGACGGATTTGCCGATTTGCGCGACCGTCTCCCGTTCTTCGGCCGGCGCGACCTTCTGCAGCTCGGCGACGAAATTGCGCAAAGTTGGAATGCGATCGTCGATTCCCTTGGCGTAGGCCTCGGCTTCCTGCGGCGTCTTGGCCATGTAGATGCCGCGCGACTCCATCACCACGGCCGTGACGACGCCGTTGATACGCTGCGTCAGCAGCGCGACATTGCCCTGGATTTCGGAACGCGTATTGAGGTCATCCGCCTTGTGCAGACCGTAGATGCTGATGATCGCAGAAATAATGGCTCCGCCAGCGACGATGGCGAGCATGGCGAGAAGCTTCAGGCGGATGGATTTCATGACGACGGTCCCAAGGCGACCTCCTGAACGAGGAGTTCGTTTCCACCTGTGACCATTCGCCCCGATCGATAAAAAACTACTTAAAAACTGACCGGATCGATGACGTAAGATTCAACCCGTTCGGCGAGCCAGATGAGGAATATTCCTTTTGGCGAAGCTCAAGTGCATTAGCACAAGTAAACGATTTAGACTTAAACTATTCGATGGCGTTGGGTGGTTGAAATCGTTTACTCGAGCGCTTTGCAATCAATCAGGGATCTATTCATTAATTGCAACTTTAGAGATATGCTGCGCGCCGCCCCCCTTGATAGAGCGGCCTCGCCTGAACATGTTGCATCTTCCACAGTCCAATTTCCGGTCCTGATCCCGATGTCCGAATCCAGCAACGCCCCGGTCATGCACGCGACCACCATCCTGATGGTCCGCAAGGGAGGCCGTGTCGTCATCGGTGGCGATGGCCAGGTCTCGCTCGGCCAGACGATCATGAAGGGCAATGCGAAGAAGGTGCGCCGTCTCGCCAAGGGGCAGGTGATTGCCGGCTTTGCCGGGGCGACTGCGGATGCCTTCACCCTGTTCGAGCGGTTGGAGAGCAAGCTCGAGCAATATCCCACGCAATTGCTGCGCGCCTGTGTCGAACTCGCCAAGGACTGGCGCACAGATCGCTATCTGCGCCGGCTGGAGGCGATGCTGCTCGTCGCCGACAAGGAAGTTTCGCTGCTGATCTCCGGCACCGGCGACGTGCTGGAGCCGGAGGCGAGCGAGCACGGGGCCGTGATGGCGATCGGCTCGGGCGGCAACTACGCGCTTTCGGCAGCCCGCGCCCTGATCGATATCGAACCCGATGCCGAGACGATCGTGCGCAAGGCGATGAAGATCGCCGGCGACATCTGCGTCTACACCAACCACAGCCTCGTCATCGAGACGCTGGAGGCGGCGTGATCGCCGCAGCCAAGGCGCTTCCCAAGGTATTTCACCCGGATATCGTATCGTAATGACCAGCTTTTCCCCCCGCGAGATCGTCTCCGAGCTCGACCGTTTCATCGTCGGCCAGAAGGATGCCAAGCGCGCCGTCGCCATCGCGCTGCGCAACCGCTGGCGCCGCCAGCAGCTCCAAGGGCCGCTGCGCGAGGAGGTCTCGCCGAAGAACATCCTGATGATCGGGCCGACCGGTTGCGGCAAGACCGAGATCGCGCGCCGCCTCGCCAAGCTCGCCAACGCACCGTTCCTCAAGGTCGAGGCGACCAAGTTCACCGAGGTCGGCTATGTTGGCCGCGACGTTGAATCGATCGTGCGTGACCTTGTCGAGATTGCTATCGCGCTGGTGCGCGAGAGCCGCCGCAAGGACGTCCAGGCCAAGGCCCATCTCGCGGCCGAGGAACGCGTGCTCGACGCGCTGGTCGGCGCGAATTCCAGCCAGGCGACGCGCGATTCCTTCCGCCGCAAGCTGCGCGACAACGAGCTCGACGACAAGGAGATCGAGGTCGAGGTGGCGGCAGGCTCCGGTGCGGCCACGCCGATGTTCGAGCTTCCCGGCATGCCGGGCGCCTCGATCGGCGCAATCAACCTCTCCGACATGTTCGGCAAGGCCTTCGGCCAGAAGGGCAAGCCGAAGCGCATGCTGGTCAAGGACGCATACCAGCCGCTGCTCGCCGAGGAGAGCGACAAGCTGATCGACCAGGAAGCGATCGTGCAGGCCGCGATCCGCGAGGTCGAGAACAACGGCATCGTCTTCCTCGACGAGATCGACAAGATCTGCTCCCGCGAAGGCAAGGGCGGCGCCGATGTCTCGCGCGAAGGCGTGCAGCGCGATCTGCTGCCGCTGATCGAGGGCACGACCGTCGCGACCAAGCACGGCGCGGTCAAGAGCGACCATATCCTGTTCATCGCCTCCGGAGCGTTCCATGTCTCCCGCCCCTCCGATCTTCTGCCGGAACTGCAGGGCCGCCTGCCGATCCGTGTCGAGCTCTACCCGCTCGACATCGAGGATTTCAAACGCATCCTCACCGAGACCGAGGCGAGCCTGATCAAGCAGTCGGTCGCGCTGATGGCGACCGAGGAGGTTGCGGTCGAATTCAGGCCCGACGCGATCGATGCCATCGCCCGCATCGCCGTCGACGTGAACTCCACGGTCGAGAACATCGGCGCCCGCCGGCTCCAGACCGTCATCGAGCGCATCCTCGACGACATCTCCTTCACCGCGCCGGACCGCGCGGGCGAGACCGTCGTCATCGATGCGGCCTATGTCGAGGCCCGCATCGGAGATCTGGCCAAGAACGCCGATCTGAGCCGGTTCATCCTCTGATGGAAGAGCCGGCCGCGTCCGCGCCGGAAGCCTCTCGCCTCGCCCGTGACTCTGCCGTCGTCGGGGCAGCCACCGTCGCCTCGCGCCTGCTCGGTTTCGCGCGTGACGTGCTGATCGCGCGCCTGCTCGGCGGCGGCCCGGCGGCCGACGCCTTCCTCGCGGCTTTGCGCCTGCCCAATCTCGTGCGGCGCGTGCTCGGCGAGGGCGGGCTGAACGCGCCCTTCGTGCCGCTCTATCTGGCCGTCAAGGCGGACAAGGGTGAGAAAGCTGCGCGGCGCTTCGCCGGTGAGGCGGCTGGCCAACTCGGCCTGCTGCTGCTGGTGCTCGTCACGCTCGGTGAGCTCTTTGCGCCCTGGCTCGTGCTCGGCCTTGCCGGTGGCTTCGCCGATGAGCCCGAAACCCTCGCCTTGGCGGCCTCCTATACGCGGCTGATGCTGCCTTTCCTGCTGCTGACCACGCTTGCGGCGCTGCTGGCGGCCCTGCTCAACGCCGAGCGCCGCTTTGCCGTCGCAGCCCTCGCGCCGGCGCTGATGAATGCGATCCTGCTCGGCGTCCTGCTCGTTCTGCATGTGATGGGTGCAGCGCCGGAAGCCGGGGCGCGTTGGCTCGCGCTCTGCGTCAGCCTGACCGGGCTCGCTCACCTGGCGATGATTCTGGCCAGCCTGCGCGGCCCCGGCCTGCCGCGTCCGAGCCTGCGCTGGTCGCCGGAAATGACCCGGCTGATCCGCACCGGCGGCGCGACGCTGCTGGCGGCCTCCGCGGCCCAGCTTGTGCTGCTCGTCGCGACGCAGATCGCCTCCTCCGAGTCGGGTGCAGTGGCGGCGCTCTACTATGCCGACCGCGTCTTCCAGCTTCCGCTCGGCTTCGTCGGCGTGGCGATGGGCACGGTCGTGCTGTCCGACATGGCACTGGCGGCGACACGCGGCGGCCCGGATGCCATGCTCGGACAGTCGCTGGCGCTCGGCCTCGCGCTCGCTTTGCCGGCGGCGACCGCGCTCGTCGCGCTCGCCGGGCCGATCGTGTCGGGGCTGTTCGAGTACGGGCGCTTCGATGTCGGCGATCGCGAGCGCACGGCTGCAGCGCTGGCAGCCTTCGGCTGCGGCCTGCCTTTTGCCGTCGTGGCGAAGGTCTTCGGCCAAGTCTATTTCGCGCGCGGCCGGCCGCGGCTGCCACTGATCTCGGGCGGCCTGGCGGTGCTCGTCGCGCTGCTCGCCGGGCTTCTGCTGCCCGGCGGTCGCAACGCCGCGCAGATGGCGGCCTTGGCGGCGACGCTCGCCTTTGTCGTTCAGGCGTTCATGCTCGGCATCGCCCTGCTGCGCGACGGCATCTGGCGGCCGAGTCTCGGCAATCTGCGGCCCATCGCTTCCAGCCTCGCCGCCAGCGCGCTCATGCTCGTCGTGCTGGTCCTCCTGCTGCGGCTTTTGGCGGAGCCGCTGATGCCGGAACAACCGGCATTCCACCGCATCGGCGCGCTCGGCCTGCTCTGCCTAGCGGGGCTCGCCAGCTATTGTGCAGCGGGTTGGGCGCTCGGCGCCTTCGGCGCTCTCCCCTTGCGCAAGCGGCGGGCTTGAGCCAGAAGCGCCGCTTCCCTCCTCCATCGTGACGACGGAGTGCCCCATGTCGGGTTTTCATCAGCGCGTTTTCTCAGGCATGCAGCCGACCTCGACGCTGCATCTCGGCAATTATTTGGGCGCGCTGACCAATTGGGTCGCGATGCAGAAGACCCATGATTGCGTGTTCTGCGTCGTCGACATGCATGCGATCACGATGTGGCAGGATCCGGCCGACCTGAAGCGCGCCATCCGCGAGGTCACGGCCGCCTATATCGCGGCCGGCATCGATCCGCAGAAGAGCATCATCTTCAACCAGAGCCAGGTCTCGGCCCATGCCGAGCTCGCCTGGATCTGCAACTGCGTCGCGCGGCTGGGCTGGATGAACCGCATGACCCAGTTCAAGGAGAAGGCGGGCAAGGATCGCGAGAATGCCTCGCTCGGCCTCTACGCCTATCCGAGCCTGATGGCGGCCGACATCCTGCTCTACAAGGCGACGCATGTGCCGGTTGGCGAAGACCAGAAGCAGCATCTGGAGCTCACCCGCGACATCGCCCAGAAGTTCAACAACGACTTCGCGCCGCAGATCGCCGAGCTGGGTCTGGGCACGGGCGAGCTCGGCTTCTTCCCGCTGCCTGAGCCCATGATCATGGGGCCGGCCCAGCGCGTGATGAGCCTGCGCGACGGCACCAAGAAGATGTCGAAATCTGACGCCTCCGACTATTCGCGCATCAACCTGACCGACGACGCCGACGCCATCGCCCAGAAGATCCGCAAGGCCAAGACCGACCCGGAGGCGTTGCCCTCCGAGGCGAAGGGACTCGAGGGCCGCCCCGAGGCCGAGAACCTCGTCGGCATCTATGCCGGCTTGTCGGGCATGGCGAAGGGCGATGTGCTGCAGCAATTCGGCGGCGGCCAGTTCTCGGGCTTCAAGGCGGCGCTGGTCGATCTCGCGGTCGAGAAGCTCGCGCCCATCGCCGTGGAGATGCGCCGCCTGCTGGCTGAACCGAAGCATATCGACGCGATCCTCGGCGAAGGCGCGGCCAGGGCCGATGCCATCGCCGCGCCGATCATGCGCGAGGTCAAGGACATCGTCGGCTTCGTGCGCAGCTGACACGGACCCCCTTGGGCGCGACGGGCTTGCGCCGGAGGGCCGGCGCAGGCCACCATGGTCGTCCCTTCAAGCGGCGGCAGGACAGTTTCATGGTCAAGAAACGGCGGTCCTACGAGACGGGCCATCGGCCGAAATTTCTCGCGGTGGTCGACGATACCGAGGAGTGCGCCAAGGCGCTTCGCTTTGCGGCGCGCCGCTGCGCCCGTCTCGGCGCTGCGATCGTGCTGCTCGCAGTCGCACCGCCGCCCGAGCACGAGACCTGGCTCGGCGTCGGCGACGTGATGCGGGCGGAAGCCGAGGCTGAGGCCGAGAAGCGGCTCGACGCGGCTGCCATCGCCGTCCGGATGCTGGCCGGCCTCGAGCCCGAGCGCGTCGTGCGTATCGGCGACAAGGCCGGAGAGCTGGTCAAGCTGATCGAGGAGGACGAGGATATTTCGCTCCTGGTGCTCGCCGCCGGCACCGGACGTGAAGGCCCAGGCCCGCTGGTCAGCGCGCTGGCCGGCAAATCCTCGGCCAGCTTCCCGATTCCCGTCGCCATCGTCCCGGGCCATCTGGAAGACGAGGAAATCGACGCTCTGGCTTGAGGCCGGCGCCTTCCTTCGCGCTGGAATGATTCCAGCRACGCGCCTATATCGRGMYCAGGAACGGCGRCCTTGAMCCGCCGGYACCGGAGGTATTCATGTTCATCCAGACCGAATCGACGCCAAATCCGGCGACCTTGAAGTTTCTGCCCGGCCGTATCGTCATGGGCAGCGGCACGCTCGACCTGCGCGACGCCGATGACGCCGCCCGATCGCCGCTGGCCCAGCGCCTCTTCGGCGTTTCCGGCGTTTCCGGCGTCTTCCTCGGCTCGGACTTCATCACCGTCACCAAGTCGGAAGGCGAGTGGCCCCATCTGAAGCCGGCGATCCTCGGCGCGATCATGGAGCACTTCATGTCCGGCGCGCCGGTGCTGGCCGAGAATTCCGCTGCCGACATCGAGGAGGAAGGCGAGTTCTTCGCTCCGGAAGATGCCGAGACGGTCGATACGATCAAGGATCTGCTCGAGACCCGCATCCGCCCGGCAGTGGCCGGCGACGGCGGCGACATCACTTTCCGCGGCTATCGCGACGGCACGGTCTATCTCGTCATGAAGGGCGCCTGCTCGGGCTGCCCCTCCTCGACCGCGACGCTGAAGCACGGCATCCAGAACCTGCTGCGCCATTTCCTGCCGGAAGTGCGCGAAGTCGAGTCGGTTTGAGCTGGCCAAGGGATGAGCGCGTGACGGGCCTGGCTTTCGCGGAATGAAGATCTGATGCGCATTCTCGCGATCGACACCGCGCTGGGGGCCTGCTCGGCCTGTGTCCTCGAAGCCGGTGAAGCCGAGCCGCTGGCGCAGGAGCAGCTCGCCATGGACCGCGGCCATGCGGAGGCGCTGATGCCGCTGGTCGAGCGGGTGATGAAAGCTGTCGACGGCGGCTTTTCCTCGCTGGGCCGCGTCGCTGTCACGGTCGGTCCCGGCAGCTATACCGGCTTGCGGGTCGGGGTCAGCGCGGCCCGCGCCATCGCTTTCGCGGCCGGGATCCCGGCCGTCGGCGTCACCACGGTCGTCGCCTGCGCCGCCCCGCTGATCGGCCGCGAGTCCGGTCGCGTCATCGCGGCTGCGCTCGATGCCAAGCACGGCCAGGTCTGGTTCCAGGCGCTGACCTCGGAAGGCAAGCCGCTCGTCTCGCTCCGGCAGGTGAGTTATCGCGATGCGGCACGCGCCATCGGCGCCGGCCCCGTCAGCCTCGTCGGATCTTCGGCGCTGGCCGTCGCCAACGAGGCCTGGGCGATCGGCCTCGATGCCGTGGTCGTCGACGATACGAAGGCACCGGATATCGCCTGGGTCGCGCGGCTCGGCCTAATCGCCGATCCGGAGACCGCCCCGCCGCGTCCGCTCTACCTGAAGGCGCCCGAGACGACGCCGCAGGACAAAGCCCGCCTGCCGCGCCGGTGAACGCCTCCTCCAAATGGTGGTTGCCGAAACATCAATCCATGCGAACAAGCGGGATGGATTGGCTGCGCAAGCTCCTGCACCCTGATTCGGCGCCCGCGCGCACGATGCGGCTCGATGCCGGCTACGCCCGCCAGGTCGCGATGCTGCATCATCAGGGCGGCTTCGCCCGTGGCTGGCAGCCGGCCGAATGCGCCGCTCTGATCGCCGATGCCGGCGTCGCCACCGACGGTGTCTTCGGCAAGAACAACGATCCGGCCGGCTTCGTGATGTCGCGCAAGGCCGCCGACGAGGCTGAGATCCTCAGCATCGTGGTCGCCCCGGCCAGCCGGCGCGAAGGCCTCGGCCGGGTCTTGCTCTCGGCTCATCTTGCCCGCCTCGCGGAGGACGGCGTCGCTCATGTCTTTCTCGAAGTCGAGGAAGGCAATCTCGCGGCGGAGCGGCTCTATCGGCATTTCGGCTTCCGCGAGGTCGGGCGCCGCAAGGGATACTACCCCAAGCCCGATGGCAGCCGCGCCACTGCAATCGCGATGCGCCTCGATCTCACATGACTCTGCGGAACAATCGCGCCATTGACGGCGCTTCGAGCAGCGAGATGGTCTTCCTGACGATCAGCGGGCCCGTCCGCGCATGAAGGACCTCCGCGTCGGCGCGCTTGTCCGCCTTGCCTTGCTGATCGGCGGCACGTTCGGGCTGGTGCCGTTCCAGCTCGGCGTGATGCGGTTCGCCCCGAAATACCGGGGTGTCCTGCCGTTGCATTTCCATCGTCTGACCTGCTGGTGCCTGGGCGTGCGCCGCCGCGTCAGGGGGCTGCCGCCGCCGGCTGGCGCAGGGGCGCTGATCGTCGCAAATCATGTCTCCTGGCTCGATATCGGCGTCCTCGGCGCCGAGCGCGAGCTGGCCTTCGTTGCAAAGAGCGAGGTCGGCAAATGGCCGGTGGTCGGCTTCCTCGCCAACCTCCAGCGCACGGTCTATATCGACCGGCAACGACGCGGCGCGACCGCGGGTACCGCTGCCACGATGGGCGCCCGCATCGCGGCCGGAGAGGAAGTGGTGCTCTTCGCCGAGGGCACGACCGGAGACGGCACGCGCATCCTGCCCTTCCGCTCCTCCCTGCTCGGCGCGGTCCATCATGCCATGGGCGACGCAGAGACGGATGTCACGGTCTATCCGCTGACCATCACCTATACCGGCTGGCAGGGGCTGCCGGGAGGGCGCCTCGAGCGCGCCGCGCTGGCCTGGTACGGCGATACCGAGCTCTGGCCGCATCTGAAGCTGGTGTTGGAATGCGGCGCGATCGATGTCGAGCTGGTCTGGGGTGAACCGATCGCGATGGGCCGCGCCATGTCGCGCAAGGCGGCGACGCGGCGGGCGGAGGATGCGGTACGCGCGGCGCGGAACGAGGCCGTCACAGGCCGGCCGGCCATCTGAGACGGGTTGGCGCACGGCTTGCCTGCTGCGAGGTCAGTGAAGCCGGGCCGTTTCCAAGGCGCCCGATCCGCAGTAAAGAAAACCTTTTGGAGACCCGATCCGCGGCGATGAAGAAAGTCCACATCAAGTCCTTCGGCTGCCAGATGAACGTCTATGACGGGCAGCGCATGGCCGACATCCTGAGCCATCAGGGCTATGAGGAAACGGCGACGCCGGAGGGCGCGGATCTGATCCTGCTGAACACCTGCCATATCCGGGATCGGGCCGTGCAGAAGGTCTACTCCGAGCTCGGCAAGCTGCGCGACATCAAGAATGCCCAGTTGGCCGGGGGGCAAGAGACGAAGATCGTCGTCGCCGGCTGCGTCGCCCAGGCCGAGGGTGCCGAGATCCAGCATCGCCAGCCTGCCGTCGATCTCGTGGTCGGGCCTCAGGCCTATCATCGCCTCCCGGAATTGCTGGCCGAGGCCGCGCGGAAGCGCGTCGTCGATACCGACCTGCCGATCGAGGACAAGTTCGGCTTCCTGCCGGCGCCGAAGCCGCAGATCATCCGCGCACGCGGCGTTTCCGCCTTCGTCACGGTCCAGGAGGGTTGCGACAAGTTCTGCGCCTTCTGCGTCGTTCCCTACACGCGCGGCGCCGAGTTCTCGCGCCCTGTCGCTCAGGTTCTCGCCGAAGTCGAACGTCTGGCCGAGGCCGGCGTGCGCGACGTCACCCTGATCGGCCAGAACGTCAACGCCTACCATGGCGAGGGGCCGGATGGGGCGGTCTGGGGCTTGGCGCGGTTGATGCGCCGTGTCGCCGATGTGCCGGGTATCGCCCGCATCCGCTACACGACGAGCCATCCGCGCGACATGGACGACGATCTCATCGCCGCCCATCGTGACCTGCCGCAGGCGATGCCTTTCCTGCATCTGCCGGTTCAGGCCGGCTCGGATCGCATCCTCGCCGCGATGAACCGGAAGCATACCGGCGACGAGTATCGCCGTCTGATCGAGCACATCCGCGAAGCGCGTCCCGATATCGCGCTCTCGTCGGACTTCATCGTCGGCTTCCCCGGTGAAACCGATGCCGATTTTGAGGATACGATCCGTCTCGTCGACGAGATCGGCTTCGCTTCGAGCTATTCCTTCAAGTATTCGTCGCGCCCGGGGACGCCCGCGGCCGAGCTTGACGCGCAGATTCCACGCGCGGTGATGGATGAGCGCCTCTACCGGCTGCAGGAGCGGATCGAACATCACCGCCAGGCATTCAACGCCGCGATGGTCGGACGGACTGTGGATGTCCTGCTGGAGCGGGCCGGACGCCACCCCGGCCAGCTTGCCGGAAAGTCACCCTATCTGCAGGCTGTGCAGATCGAGAGCGAGACGAATCAGATCGGCGACATCGTCCAGGTGACGATCGAGCGGGCCGGTTCCAATTCGCTCTTCGGCCGGCTGGCGGAGGCGGGGCGGACGGATGGAAAGGACATGGCCGCTTGAGCGCGCTGCGGTTCGTGCCCATCTCCTGCTGGAAGGCTCTGGCCTGTCATCAGGCTGAGATTGTTGCGTTCGGATATGCTGCGAGACGACCCGGCCGGGCGCTCCTGCCCGACGGGAACGGGCGCAAAAGCCCTCTCTACGGAGATGACGCATTTGGCACAGGCTGATTCGACGACGCAAAGACCCGACCGGACCCCGCGGCGAGACGTGTCGCCAGCCCGCCCCGAGGGCGCGGGCCGCGACGGTTTGCCGGCCACCGAGGTCGTGCTGTCCTTCGATGACAACCGCCTCGCCAGCCTTGTTTTCGGTCAGTACGACCAGAATCTCGCGCATCTCGAGCGCAGGCTCGGCGTCGTGGTCAATCCTAACGGCAACCACGCCACCGTGAAGGGCCCGCGCGAGACCGCCGAGCAGGCAGGCCGCGTGCTGAAGACGCTCTACGCCCGTGCCAAGGCCGGTGCCTCCGTTACCCTCGGTGAGGTCGACGGCGCGATCGAGGAGAGCAATGTCCAGCGCTCGCTCTTTCCGGCCGCGGATGTCGGCAAGGCTTCCTTCGATGCCGTGGTCACTCGCAAGCGTGGGCCGGTCAGGGCCCGCAACGCCGCGCAGGACGCCTATCTGCGCCAGCTCAAACGGCATGAACTGGTGCTCGCGGAAGGACCGGCAGGCACCGGCAAGACCTGGCTCGCGGTCGGGCACGCCGTCTCGCTGATCGAGCAGGGCGTGGTCGAGCGGATGATCCTGTCGCGTCCGGCGGTGGAGGCAGGCGAAAGGCTCGGCTTCCTGCCCGGCGACATGCGCGAGAAGGTCGACCCCTATCTCCGGCCGATCTACGACGCGCTCAACGATTTCATGGAGGCCCGCCATGTCGAACGCGGGCTCCAGACTGGCATGATCGAGATCGCGCCGCTGGCCTTCATGCGCGGCCGCACCTTGAGCAACGCGGTCGTGCTGCTCGACGAGGCCCAGAACGCCACCTCGATGCAGATGAAGATGTTCCTCACCCGTCTGGGCGAGGGGTCGCGCATGATCATCACCGGCGATCCATCCCAGATCGACCTGCCGCCGGGCCAGCGCTCCGGCCTCGTCGAGGCGGTCAAGCTGCTCAAGGACGTCGAGGGCGTCGGCTATGCCCGCTTCGAGGAAGGCGATGTTGTCCGGCATGAGCTGGTGCGGCGCATCGTGATGGCTTATGAGACCGCGTCGCGCCATGAGCGCGCCGAACGGGAGGAGCGCTTGCGCAATCCCGATATGCCCGCGGATTCCCACCGCGAGGGCGACAGCGAAGGGCTGAAGCGAATGTTGGCGCGGGAGCGGCCGCGATGAACGATCGACCTCGCGGGCGGCGCTCGGCGCCGCCACCCGAGAAGATGTCGCTTGATCTCGATCTGAGGGCCCAGTCGCGCCAGTGGCAGGCGGTGGGCAATCTCGCGAGCCTGCGGGCATTGATCAATGAGGCGCTGGCCGCGGGTCTTGCCGTGGCGCCGCGCAAGCCCATGGCGGGCGCCGAGCTCAGCCTGTTGCTGACCGACGACAAGCGCATCCGCATCGTCAACCGCGACTGGCGCGGCTTCGACAAGGCGACGAACGTGCTCTCCTTCCCGGCAGCCCCGCCGGAGCGCATTGCGGCGAGCCCGCTGCTCGGCGACATCGTCATCGCCTTCGAGACGGTGGAGCGCGAAGCCCGGGCGGAGGCTAAGGACATCGCCGACCATCTGCGCCATCTGGTCATTCATGGCCTGCTGCATCTGCTCGGCGAGGATCATGAGACCGACGACGAGGCGCGCCGCATGGAAGCCCTCGAAGTCGAGGCGCTCGCCAGCCTCGGCATTGCCGACCCCTATGCCGATGGCGAGCTCATCGCCGCGGCGGCCCCTTCTTCCGCACAGTCCCCGCAGCCATGACCGACGACAGTCGACAATCCCAGTCTGAAACCAATGGCCGCGGCTTCGGCCATTGGCTCGCCCAGTTCCTCGAACGTCTCGGCCTGCGTGCCGGCGGCACGGCGCGTGAAGAGATCGTCGAGGCGCTGGCCGAAGAGAACGGCGAGCTCGCCGACATTTCCGCCCAGGAGCGCGCGATGCTCAGCAATGTGCTGAGCCTGCGCGAGCGTCGTGTGAGCGACGTCATGATCCCCCGCGCCGACATCGTGGCCGTGCCGGCGGATGCGACGCTGGACGAACTGCTGGCCCATTTCCGGACTGCCGGCCATTCGCGCCTGCCGGTCTTCGACGACACGCTCGATGACCCACGCGGAATGGTCCACATCCGCGACTTTCTGGAATATCTCGCGGAGAAGGCTCGCCCTGAAGGGGACGTGCCTTCCGAAGACGGAAGCAAGCTTGCCATCCCGCATGACCTTGCGGCGGTCGACCTGAACACGCCGCTCTCGGCGACGAAGCTGTTGCGCCCAGTGCTCTATGTTCCGCCTTCGATGCCTGCGGTCGACCTTCTGGTCCGCATGCAGGCGACGCGCACCCATATCGCGCTCGTCATCGACGAATATGGCGGCACCGACGGGCTCGTCTCGATCGAGGACCTGATCGAGATCGTGGTCGGCAACATCGAGGACGAGCACGATCTCGAGGAGACACCGATCGCACCCACCGGCGAGGACAGCTTCGCCGCCGATGCGCGCGCGACGCTGGAGGAGCTTAAGCGTGCAACCGGCGTCGATCTCTCTCGGAACGAGGTGGCGGATGACATCGACACGCTCGGCGGGCTGATCGTGACCCTGGCCGGCCGTGTCCCGGCGCAGGGCGAGATCGTCGAGGGTCCGGAAGGGCTGACCTTCGAGATCCTCGATTCCGATCAGCGCCGCGTGAAGCGCCTGACGATCCATCGCCGCAGCCAGACGGCGCCCGAAGAAACGGCGATGGAGCCTGGCTGATGCGCGTGGCGCGGCTTGCGGAAGCGGTCATTCTCGCTTGGGGATGGCGCAGGCGGCTCATCGCGCTTTTCGCGGGAGCGAGCGGTGCGCTCGCCCTGCCGCCCCTGGATCTCTGGCCGCTGGTCATCGTCCCGATGACGGTGGCGGTCTGGCTCCTTGACGGTGCGGTTGGCACCACTGCGACAGGTCGCTTCCGTGCAGGCTTCGCTGCCGGCTGGTGGTGGGGTTTCGGCTTTTTCCTCGCCGGATTGTGGTGGCTCGGCGCCGCCTTTCTCGTCGAGGCCGACAAATTCGCCTGGGCGATGCCGCTGGGGGTCGTCGCGCTGCCGGCCTTTCTGGCGATCTTTCCGGCCTTGGCCTTTGGCGCGGCGCGCTTGTATTGGCCCGAGGGAGCCCGGCGCATTCTCGTCCTCGCCGCGGCGCTGGCGATGAGCGAGTGGCTTCGTGGCCATGTGCTGACCGGCTTTCCGTGGAACGTCTACGGCATGATGCTGGCGGGTGAGATTCATCTCGCCCAGTTCGCTTCGCTCGCGGGGCTCTACGGCCTCACGCTGCTGGCTGTCGCGATTGGCGGGGCGCCGGCGGTGATTGCCACGGCCAAGACTCCGGCCGGCCGTTGGGCGGCTCCGCTGACCGCGCTGGCAGGCGTCGCGGTGTTATTCGGTTTTGGCTTCTGGCGCATTCCGCCGGGTCCCTCACCGGTCGTGGCGGGCGTGAAGCTCAGGCTCATGCAGCCCAACCTGCCGCAGGACGCGAAGTTCAACGGACGCAACGGCGAAGCCATCCTCAACCAGTACCTCGCGCTGAGCGACCGCGCGACGAGCCCGACGACGCCCGGCCTGCAATCGGTCACGCATCTGATCTGGCCCGAATCCGCCTTTCCCTTCTTACTAGGCCGCACGCCGGGTGCGCTGTCCCGTATCGCGGCGGTCCTGCCGCCCGACGTGACCCTGATCACGGGCGCGGCCAGGGCTGGCGAGATGCTGCCGGGAGAGGGCAGGCCGCCGATCTACAATGCCATTCAGGTCGTCAACGACGAAGGCGTCATCGTCGCGAGCTACGACAAGCTCCATCTGGTCCCCTTCGGCGAGTATCTTCCGCCTTTTCTCGAGGCGCTGATCCGCCGCGTCGGCCTCTCTGAATTCGTGTCCGTGCCCGGCGGGTTTTCATCCGGAACCAGCCGGATGCCTCTTGCGGTCAAGGGACTTCCCGTCGCAGCGCCGCTTATCTGCTATGAGGTTGTCTTTCCGGGCGAGGTGGCTCCGCGCGGCCCTCGGGCAGGGTTTTTCCTGAATGTGACCAATGATGGCTGGTTCGGCCAGACCAGCGGCCCCTATCAGCACTTCGCCCAGGCGCGGCTTCGCAGCGTCGAGGAAGGCCTGCCGCTCGTCCGGGTCGCCAACACCGGTATTTCCGGGGTGGTCGATGCCTATGGCCGGGTCGTCGCGAGCCTGCCTCTGGGCGTGGAGGGCGTATTGGATGCCCCGCTCCCGCGCAGCGGGCCGGTGACGCCCTATTCCCGGGGTGGCGATGCCATTTTTGCCGGTATGCTGCTCGTTTTTTTGATGCTTTCTCGCTTCAAAAAAAGCTGATCATCCCATTTGGAACAAATTTTGCGAGAAAGAGTGGACCGTCCGTGACGGCTATAATACACCAACGTTTCCGCGCCGACCAGGATGGCGGCTCCTGGTCATGACGACTGACGTAAGAGCAGGTTAATCATGATCAAGAAAGTCCCCAACCCGGTCGACAAGCATGTCGGTAGCCGCGTCCGCATGCGTCGAATGCTTGCCGGTATTAGCCAGGAAAAGCTGGGTGACGCACTGGGGCTGACCTTTCAGCAGGTTCAGAAATACGAGAAGGGTTCTAATCGCATCAGTGCGAGTCGTCTGCAGCAGATTGCCAAGATGCTCGACGTGCCGGTTTCCTTTTTCTTTGATGGTGCCCCCACGGGCGACATGCCGGCTGGCGGTTTCGCCGATTCCGCGGCGACGGCGTATATTTCGGACTTCCTCGCGACCAGCGAGGGCGTGCAGCTCACCAAGGCCTTCACCCGCATCAAGAACGGCCGCGTCCGCAGGCGGATCATCGATCTCGTCGAAGCGCTGGCCGAGCAAGACACTGAAAATGCGTGATTCCGGGATGTTTTCGTTCGTTTTGACGAACGCGCTTTTCGATTAACGGATTTCCCCACTTGACGACGAACGCGTCCGCTGCGATGACGGCGCGTTTGTTGAGGCTGGTGTCGAGCACCAGCCTTTTCCATGTGCTGTTTCAGGGATCCTCCGACCGTGTCACGCCAGAATTATCTGTTTACCAGCGAGTCCGTCTCCGAGGGACATCCCGACAAGGTCTGTGACCGCATCTCCGACGAGATCGTCGATCTGTTCTTCAAGGAGGCGGTCAAGGCTGGCTATGAGCCGTCCAAGGTCCGCGTCGCGGCCGAAACGCTGGCGACGACCAACAGGGTCGTCATCGCCGGCGAGGTCCGCACCCATCTCGACGAGAAGCAGATCAAGTCGAAGGTGAAGTCAGCTGCCCGCAAGGCGATCCGCAACATCGGCTACGAGCAGTCCGGCTTCCACTGGAAGACCTGCAAGATCGACGTGCTGCTGCATCCGCAGTCGGCCGATATCGCGCAGGGCGTCGACGAGGCCGGCAACAAGGATGTCGGCGCCGGCGACCAGGGCATCATGTTCGGCTACGCCAGCCGCGAGACGCCCGAGCTGCTGCCCGCCCCGATCTACTACGCTCACAAGATCCTCGAGACCCTGACGCTCGCCCGCAAGAAGGGCGAGGGCGACGCCGCCAAGCTCGGCCCCGACGCCAAGAGCCAGGTCACCGTCAAATACGAGAACGGCAAGCCGGTCGGCGTGACGCAGATCGTGCTCTCGACCCAGCATCTCGACGAGACGTTGTCCTCGGCCGACGTCCGCAAGATCGTCGAGCCGTATATCCGCGAGGCCCTGCCGGAAGGCTGGATCTCGAAGGACACCGTCTGGCACATCAACCCGACCGGCAAGTTCGTGATCGGCGGCCCGGACGGCGATGCCGGCCTCACCGGCCGGAAGATCATCGTCGACACCTATGGCGGCGCGGCTCCTCATGGCGGCGGTGCCTTTTCGGGCAAGGACCCGACCAAGGTCGACCGTTCGGCGGCCTATGCGGCGCGCTACCTCGCCAAGAACGTCGTCGCGGCCAAGCTCGCCGACCGCGCCACGATCCAGCTTTCCTATGCGATCGGCGTCGCCAAGCCGCTGTCGATCTATGTCGACCTGCATGGCACCGGCAAGGTCGACGAGGCCAAGCTCGAGGACATCCTCGGCAAGCTCGTCGATCTCTCGCCGAACGGCATCCGCAACCATCTCGGCCTTAACAAGCCGATCTATGCCAAGACCTCGGCCTATGGCCATTTCGGCCGCAAGGCCGGCCGCGACGGTTCCTTCTCCTGGGAGAAGACCGATCTCGTCGACGCGCTGAAGAAGGCCGTCAACTGAAACGACCTCGCCGGGTCATGAGCAAGGAGGCCGGGGTCAACCCGGCCTTTTTCTTTGACTTGATGGATGAGGTCGCTGAAACACCGCCGTCATTCCGGGCTTGACGCGGGATCTGTCGGAGCACTCCGGAGCTCTGTGATGGATTCCGGATCTCCGCGTCGCTGCGTCCGGAATGACGGCGCTCCATCGGATAATGCGGTACGAACACGGATCATGACCCACGAACCCGACCACGACGAAAGGGCTTTCTACGGCCGCCGCAAGGGCAAGGCGCTGCGCGATGGCCAGAGCCATCTGATCGAGCACACCCTGCCGCGACTGCGGCTGCCCGAGGGCGAGATTGCCGATCTGAAGGCGCTCTTTCCCGGGCCTGTCGAGGCGGTCAGGCTTGAGATCGGTTTTGGTGGCGGCGAGCATCTCCTGATGCGGATGCGGGAGAGCCCGCAGATCGGCTTCATCGGCGTCGAGCCCTTCATCAACGGCATGGCCAAGTTCCTCGCCGTCGCCGAACGCGAGGGGCTGACCAATATCCGCGTCTGGGACGACGATGCCGCGCTGCTGCTGCCGCGTTTGGCTGCAGGCGGCCTCGATGCCATCGACCTGCTCTATCCCGACCCCTGGCCGAAGCGCCGGCAGCGCAAGCGCCGCTTTGTCTCCGAGCATACTCTCGCCCTGTTCGCGCGCACGCTTCGTCCCGGCGGCCGCTTCCGCTTCGCCAGCGACATCGACGATTATGTCGGCTGGACGCTGTCGCGGCTGCTGGCCTCGCCGGATTTCGACTGGACGGACGAGCGGCCTGGCGACTGGCGCACGCCCTATCCGGGCTGGATTCGCACGCGTTACGAGGCGAAGGCGGTCCGGGAGGGCCGCATCTCCAGCTATCTCACGGCTTTGCGTCGCGCATCCTGAGGAAGCCGAGCACGCGCTGGGCGGTGCTCTGCGCGAGGTTGCGGAAGCTCTCGCGGGCACGGTCGAGGGCCGCCTGCGACTTTCCGAAATCCTTCCGCAGCGAGATCAGGGCTGCCGTCGTCTCCCACGACCAGCCGAGGCCGCGCGCGACGATCAGGATCGCTTCGCGGTCGCTGCCGAGGATGACCTGCTCGCTCGCCGGCAGGCTGAGCTGTGCCAGTACCGCGACGGCGCAGATGGCGTGCTCGGTTGCGCCCTGCCGCGCGAAGTCGCGCACCTTGGCCTCGTCGAGCAGCCCGGCTTCGTTGAGCTCACGGATCTCGACGAGCGCGGCGCTGATGGCGCCCAGTTCGCCGGGCATCTGGCCGCCGGCCGCGACGGCGTCGGCACCGCGTTCGACCGCACCGTCGACGTCGCCGGCCAGCGTCGGCTCCAGGCTCTCATTCAGGCGCCGGCGGGCGGAATTCTTGGCGGCGGTCATAAGTTGCCCGACCAGCTCCGTTGGGATGTGCCGGCGTAAGCCGAGCGTCGCCTGAAGCGCGTCGTCCTGGGCCGCGCGCATCACCAGAACGCCCATGCCATGCCGCGAGAACCGCGCCGTCTGATTGGCCGCGACCGCATGGGTGACGACCCGTCCGCCGCGCAGGATCAGGAAATCGGTGACGGGTTCCCCGAGATCGGGCCGCTCCGTGATGGCGAGCATGTGGTCGCGGCCCTTGGCCGCCGACACCGCGACGAGATCCTGGTCGGTCAGCCGCGGCGACTGCACCAGGACGGAACGCGCCACGGCGATTTCGTCGAGGGCAAGCTGGCGCACGACCCCGCTCGGCGCGTTCGGCACGGGCGCGATCCGCTCCGAGAGCTCGATCCGGGCGCGCAGCTCGATGGCCCGCGACAGCCGCCCGATGACCGCGTCGAAGACGCCGACCTGCTGTTCGTCCATGTCGATCGCGGTGGCGAGGAAGAGATCCGTCAGACGTGACAGGATGACGGCGCGCTCGTCACCCGAGCCGCGCGCCATCGTCGTCTCGAGATCCCGCAGCAGCGTTGCGACCGTACTCATACTCTGTCCTCGACCGCTATCCCGTCAGCCAGACTGGCAGGCAAGGATGACCATTGGGTTATCGCCGACGCTCGGAGCTTGCATATCGGGGCGATGCGGACTAAATAGCGGCCAACAGCTCTGGTATCGGTTAACGCCGATGATCAAGAGCGGGCCGGCCGGCCCGCTCTTTTTTATTGGCCGCAACCCGCCGGAGGCAGACGGGACGGCCCGGACCATGAACGAACCAAGCGAACCGACAGCAGCGCCCGATCAGGAAGCGCGCCTCGTCGTCGAGAACGGCGTGGCTGCGCGCGTCGCCGCGATCGTCGAGCCGGCGATCGCCGATCTCGGCTATCGGCTGGTGCGCGTGCGCGTCACTGCTCAGAACGGCTGCACCGTGCAGATCATGGCCGAGCTGCCGGACGGCTCGATGACCGTCGAGGGCTGCGAGGAGATCAGTCAGGCGATCTCGCCGGCGCTGGACGTCGACGATCCCATTCAGGCGGCCTATCATCTCGAGATCTCGTCGCCGGGTATCGACCGGCCGCTGGTACGCGCGAGCGATTTCGAGCGCTGGGCCGGCCACCTCACCAAGATCGACACGAGCGAGCCGGTCGCGGGCCGCAAGCGTTTCCGCGGCATCCTGCGCGGCGCTTCCGGTCAGGACGCTCTGCTGACGCGGGACGACGCCAAGAGCGAGGAAGAGCGCGACGTCGCCATTCCGATGCGGCTGATCGCCGAGGCGCGGCTGGTGCTGACCGATGCGCTCGTCACCGAATCGCTGCGTCGCGGCAAGTCCGGCCTGCCGCCGGCGATGCCGGCCGCCGATGAGATAGCAGGCCCGAAGAAGGGCCGAGGGAAATCGCTGGGACCGCGGCCGGGCAAGACCGGCAAGACGGCCCCGCAGAACAACGACACTGAAGAGGAGTGAGCGTCATGGTCGTCAGCGCCAACAGGCTCGAACTGCTGCAGATCGCCGACGCGGTCGCGCGCGAGAAGTCGATCGATCGCCAGATCGTCGTCGATGCCATGCAGGACGCCATCGCCAAGGCCGCCCGCTCGCGCTACGGCGCCGAGACCGACGTCCATGCCGAGATCAGCACCAAGACCGGCGAGCTGCGTCTGGCCCGCCACCTCCAGGTGGTCGATACCGTCGAGAACCCGGCGGTCGAAATCACCGTCGACGAGGCCAAGCGTCACAACCCGGCCGCCCAGGTTGGCGACGTCATCGCCGATCCGCTGCCGCCCTTCGATTTCGGCCGCATCGCCGCCCAGTCGGCCAAGCAGGTCATTGTCCAGAAGGTGCGCGAGGCCGAGCGCGACCGCCAGTACGACGAGTACAAGGATCGCATCGGCGAGATCGTCAACGGCGCGGTCAAGCGCGTCGAATACGGCAACGTCTTCGTCGATCTCGGCCGTGGCGAAGCCATCATCCGCCGCGACGAGATGATCCCGCGCGAGACCTTCAAGGTCGGCGACCGCGCCCGCGCCTATGTCTACGATGTGCGCCGCGAGCCGCGCGGCCCCCAGATCTTCCTCTCGCGCACCCATCCGCAGTTCATGGCCAAGCTCTTCGGCCAGGAAGTGCCGGAAATCTATGACGGCATCGTCGAGGTGAAGGCGGTCGCCCGTGATCCGGGCTCGCGCGCCAAGATCGCGGTCATCAGCCGCGATTCCTCGATCGATCCCGTCGGCGCCTGCGTCGGTATGCGCGGTTCGCGCGTGCAGGCCGTCGTCGGCGAGCTGCAGGGCGAGAAGATCGACATCATCCCGTGGTCGCCGGATGTCGCGACCTTCGTCGTCAATGCGCTGCAGCCGGCCGAGGTCGCGAAGGTGGTGCTCGACGAGGAGGCCGACAAGATCGAGGTCGTCGTGCCGGACGAGCAGCTCTCGCTCGCCATCGGCCGCCGCGGCCAGAATGTGCGCCTGGCATCGCAGCTCACCGGCTGGGACATCGATATCTTGACCGAGCAGGAAGAGTCGGAGCGTCGCCAGAAGGAGTTCGTGCAGCGCACCGAGCTGTTCATGAACGCGCTGAACGTCGACGAGACGGTCGGCCAGCTGCTGGCCTCGGAGGGCTTCCGCAATGTCGAGGAGCTCGCCTATGTCGAACTCGGAGAGCTCGCCTCGATCGAGGGCTTCGACGAGGACACCGCAGGCGAGATCCAGACCCGCGCGCAGGAACACCTCGCCGCTATCGAGGCTGAATTCGACGAGAAACGTCGGGCTCTCGGAGTCGAGGACGCCTTGCGCGAAGTCGAGGGCGTCACCACGTCCATGATGGTCGCGCTCGGCGAGAACGATGTGAAGACCGTCGAGGATCTCGCCGGCTGCGCCACTGATGATCTGGTCGGCTGGACCGAGCGCAAGGACGGCGAGTCGACTCGTCACGCCGGCTATCTCGACGGCTTCGATCTCTCGCGCCAGGATGCCGAAGCCATTATCATGGCTGCACGCATTCACGCCGGCTGGATCGAGGCGCCGGCCGAGGAGCCTGAGGCGGAAGCCGGCGAGGAGGCCGAGGCCTGAGCGGAGCCCTCGCAGTGAAAGCGGCGGCGCAGAAGGAAGGACCGGAGCGGAGCTGCGTCGTCACACGGGCCGTCAAGGCGCCTGACGACCTGATCCGCTTTGTTGCGGGGCCGGACGGCGTGCTTGTCCCGGATCTGCGACGCAAGCTGCCTGGGCGCGGCGTCTGGGTGAGCCTCAGCCGCAAGACTGTTGCCGAGGCGATCAAGCGGAAAGCCTTCGAGCGTTCGCTCAAGGCGAAGGTCGCGGTTCCGGCGGATTTGCCGGATATCGTCGACGGGCTGATGTACCGCGACACGCTGCAGGCGCTGTCGATGGCCAATAAGGCCGGGCTGGTTACCGCCGGCTTCGCCAAGGTTGAGGCGCTGATCGAAAGCGGCCGATGTCTCGCGGTGATCGCCGCGAGCGATGGCGCCGAGGACGGCAAGCGCAAGATTGGCCAGGCTGTCCGCCGGTTGGCGGCGGCGCGCGAGGCCGACGGGCTCAAGGCCCGCGAACTGCCCATCGTCGCGATTTTCGCGGCGGCGGATTTGGAATTGGCGTTGGGGCGCGCACATGTGATACATGCCGCGCTTGCTCCGGGTCCAGCGGCCGAGGGCGTCCTCTCGCGCTGGCGTCGGCTCGTCCGGTACCGGACGGACGATACCGCCGCACCCGACCAGAACGATATTGAAGACACGACCGAACCGGCAGGACCGAACGCGGAATGACCGATACCAAAAACCCGGGCGACAAGACACTCTCCGTCAACCCGCCCAAGACCCTGTCGCTGAAGCGGCCTGTCGAGCAGAGCACTGTTCGACAGAGCTTCTCGCATGGGCGTTCGAAGCAGGTCGTCGTCGAGGTCAAGCGCCGCGCCGCCGGTCACGAGGTGAAGGAACCGGTTGCGCCGCGCGCTCCGCAGGCTCCTGCCCCGCAGGCTGCTCCGCCGCGCCCCGCCCCGAGCCAGCAGGCGCCGCAGCGCCCGGCCGGCAGCATGCTGCTGCGCACCCTCTCCGACGAGGAGAAGGACGCTCGCCAGCGCGCGCTTGCCGAAGCCCGCAGCACCGAGGCCGAAGCGCGCCGCGTCGCTGAAGAGGATGCGCGCCAGCGCGCAGCCGCCATCGAGCGCGAACGCCAGGAGCGCGAAGCCGCCGCTGCGCGCCAGCGCCAGGAAGAGGACCGCCGCCGTCAGGAGGACGAGCAGAAGCGCCGCGCCGAGAGCGTCGTGCGCCAGCGCGAGGAGCATGCTCCCCGCCCGCCCGCTCCCCCGGCTGCTCCGCGTGAGGCAGCCCCCCCGGCCCAGGCGCCTGCGCCGCAGCCGACCCAGTATTACGGCCGCCCGGCTCCGTCCGGCCCGCGTGAGTTCACGTCGCGTCCGCCGATGCGCGACACCGGCGCGCGCCCGCCGCGCCTGGATTCGCGCCCGCCGCGTTCCGACTCGCCACGTCCGCCGCGCATGGATTCCTCGGCTCCGGCCGAGCCCGCGGTCGCCCGGCCGGTGCGTCAGGCTCCGTCGGCCAACACCACGCGCAATCGCTCTGACGATGTCGACGTCAAGGCCGCGTTCCGCCGTCCCGGCCTGGGCGCCGGTCCTGGCCGTGGTCCCGCTCCGGCTGCGCCCAAGACGCCCAAGACCAGCAACGACAAGCCGCGCGGCCGCTTGACGCTGTCGACGGCGACCGGGAGCGAGGACGAGCGGACACGCTCGGTCGCGTCCTTCCGCCGCCGCGTGCAGCGCATGACCGGCCACCGTGCATCGGACGCGCAGAAAGAGCGCGTGATGCGCGAGGTGATCATCCCCGAGACGATCACCATCCAGGAACTCGCGAACCGCATGACGGAGCGCGGCGTCGACGTCATCCGCCTGCTGATGAAGCAGGGCGCGATGCACAAGATCACCGACGTGATCGACGCCGACACCGCCCAGCTCATCGCCGAGGAAATGGGCCACACCGTCAAGCGCGTCGCCGAATCCGACGTCGAGGAAGGCCTGTTCGATACGCCGGACACCGATGAGACCCTGGCTTCCCGCCCGGCCGTCGTGACCATCATGGGCCATGTCGACCACGGCAAGACCTCGCTGCTCGACGCGATCCGCAAGACCAAGGTCGTCACCGGCGAGGCCGGCGGCATCACCCAGCACATCGGCGCCTATCAGGTGACGACCCCGCTGGGCAGCCAGGTCACCTTCATCGACACCCCCGGCCACGCCGCCTTCACGGCGATGCGCGCCCGCGGCGCCAAGGTGACGGA
Source organism: Allobosea sp. 10L422 (assembly GCF_056395345.1). NCBI lineage: Bacteria > Pseudomonadati > Pseudomonadota > Alphaproteobacteria > Hyphomicrobiales > Alloboseaceae > Allobosea > Allobosea sp. 10L422. Next base: position 235,268 of record NZ_JBFTJI010000008.1, on the reverse strand, counting down.
CGTCGTCGTGCTCGTCGTGGCGGCCGATGACGGCGTCATGCCGCAGACGGCCGAGGCGATCCACCACGCCAAGGCTGCCGGCGTCCCGCTGATCGTCGCGATCAACAAGGTCGACAAGTCCGACGCCAACCCGGACCGGGTGCGCGCCGAGCTGCTGCAGTACGAGATCCAGGTCGAGACGCTCGGCGGTGAGACGCTCGAGGTCGAGGTGTCCGCCAAGACCGGTCACAACCTCGACAAGCTGCTGGAAGCGATCGCCCTGCAGGCCGAACTGCTCGATCTCAAGGCCAATCCCGATCGTCCCGCCGAAGGCACGGTCATCGAGGCCAAGCTCGATCGCGGCCGCGGCCCGGTTGCGACCGTTCTCGTCCAGCGCGGCACGCTGCGTACCGGCGATATCGTCGTTGCCGGCGCCGAATGGGGCCGCGTCCGCGCCTTGATCGCCGATACCGGCGCTCAGGTGAAGGAGGCCCCGCCCTCCATGCCGGTCGAGGTTCTCGGCTTCAACGGCACGCCCGAGGCCGGCGACCGCGTCGCGGTGGTCGAGTCCGAAGCCCGTGCCCGCGAGATCACCGAGTACCGCGAGCGTCAGCGCCGCGATCGTCAGGCGGCTCGTGGCGCCGCCTCCGGCGCCGGCCGTTCGCTCGCCGACATGATGCGCGATCTGAAGGAAGGCGCCGGCCGCAAGGAGTTCCCGCTCGTCGTCAAGGGCGACGTGCAGGGTTCCGTCGAGGCGATCGTCGGAGCGCTCGAAAAAGTCGGCAACGACGAGGTGCGCGCCCGCGTGCTGTCCTCGGGCGTCGGCGCCATCACGGAGTCGGACGTTACGCTCGCCCAGGCTTCGGGCGCGGTCGTGGTCGGCTTCAACGTGCGCGCCCACAAGGAAGCGCGCGAGGCGGCCGATCGGGCCAGCGTCGAGATCCGCTACTACAACATCATCTATAACCTCATGGATGATGTGAAGGATGCGATGTCGGGCCTGCTGGCGCCGACCCTGCGCGAGACCATGCTCGGCAACGCGACGATCCTCGAGATCTTCAACGTCTCGAAGGTCGGCAAGATCGCCGGCTGCCGCGTCACCGACGGTACGATCGAGCGCGGCGCCAATGTCCGCCTGATCCGCGACAACGTCGTGGTTCACGAGGGCAAGCTCGGCCAGCTCAAGCGTTTCAAGGACGACGCCAAGGAAGTCGTGGCCGGCCAGGAATGCGGTATGTCCTTCGAGAACTACCAGGACATGCGTGCCGGCGACGTGATCGAGTGCTATCGCGTCGAAGAGATCAAGCGCAGCCTCTGAGAATGGGATGGCTTGTCCGGGCTTGACCCGGGCAGCCTATCCCTGTTTATCCGCGCTCCCATAGAGATGGCCGGGCCTCGGGCCCGGCCAATGACGTTGGCCCGTCCATCCGGTCCGATCCCGGAACACGAGAACCATGGCGAAACCTGCAAAACCTTCCGGTCCGTCCCAACGGCAGCTGCGCGTCGGCGAACTCATCCGTCATGCGCTGGCGGATATGCTTTCGCGCGGAGACATCCATGACGATGTGCTGGCGAAGCACGTCGTCACCGTGCCCGAGGTGCGTCTCTCGCCGGACCTTAAGCTCGCGACCGCCTACATCATGCCGCTCGGCGGGCAGGACGTTAAGCCGGTGCTCAAGGCCCTGGAGGCCAACAAGCGCTATATCCGCGGCGAAATGGCCCATCGGGTGAACCTCAAATACGCCCCGGATATCCGCTTCCGCGCCGATGAGAGCTTCGCGGAAGCCGAGCGCATCGATGCGTTGCTCGATACCGAAGAGGTTCGCCGCGACACCCAACGCCAGCGCCTGAAGATCGACCAAGACCAAGAAGACGACGACCTTGACCATGACCACTGAGAGCAATCCCGAAGCTGCGGAGAGCCAGGAGGGCGCCACTCCGGCGCCGCGTCCGAAGAAGCGCGACGTCCATGGTTGGGTCGTGCTCGACAAGCCGATCGGCATGACCTCGACCCATGCGGTCAGCGTCGTGAAGCGGGCTTTTTCCGCCAAGAAGGCGGGCCATGCCGGCACGCTCGATCCGCTGGCCTCCGGCCTGCTGCCGATCGCGCTCGGCGAGGCGACCAAGACCGTTCCCTTCGTCATGGATGGCCGCAAGGCCTATCAGTTCACCGTCTCATGGGGCTCGCAGACCGATACGGACGACACCGAGGGCCGGGTGATCGCGACCTCGGAGCAGCGCCCGGACGAGGCCGCGATCGCGGCCCTGCTGCCGCGCTTCACCGGCACGATCCTGCAGACGCCGCCCAAGTTCTCGGCCATCAAGATCGCGGGCGAGCGCGCCTATGATCTCGCCCGCGACGGCGAGGAGGTCGAGCTCCAGGCACGCCCGGTCGAGATCGACTCGCTCTCGATCGTCAGCCATGACGGCGCGACCACGACCTTCGAGGCCGAATGCGGCAAGGGCACCTATGTCCGAGCCATCGCGCGCGATCTCGGCCTCGCGCTCGGCTGCCTCGGCCATGTCGCGCATCTGCGCCGCACCCGCGTCGGCCCCTTCACGGTCGCTGAGGCAGCGAGCGTCGAGACATTGCGCGAGAGTCCGGAGAGCGCGCTTGCGGCCCTGCAACCCGTCAAGTCGGCGCTGACGCTGATCCCTGAGATCGTGATCCACCGCGATGCCGCTGCCCGCATCAAACGCGGCCAGAGCGCCCTGCTGCGCGGTGCCGGAGCGCCGATCGAGCTGCAGGCCGCTTATGCCACCTGCGCCGGCACGCTGATCGCGACCGGTTCGGTCGAGAACGGCGAATTCGTGCCGCATCGCGTCTTCAATCTCTGACATCACGAAGCGTCATGCTCGGGCCTGACCCAAGCATCTCACCCCGGAGGAAACTCCGGGCGCCCTTCTTGTCCGGAGCTTCTCGGGCCTGCGCTTCGCTCCGCCCGAGAATGACGCCTCTGGCAGCCCTCAGGCCGCGCGCTTCAGCCCGTCCCGCGCCCAGATCGCGCCGAGCGCGGCGACCAGGTTGTCGATATCGGCATCGGAATGGAAGGGCGAGGGGGTGATCCTGAGCCGCTCCGTGCCGCGCGGCACGGTCGGATAGTTGATCGGCTGGACATAGATGTCGAAGCGCGCCAGCAATTCGTCGCTGATCGACTTGCAGGCCTTCGCCTCGCCGACCATCACCGGGACGATATGGCTGGGATTGGCCAGATGCGGGATGCCGGCCGCATCGAGCTTGCCGCGCAGTGCCGCGACGCGGTCCTGCTGGCGTTCGCGCTCGGCCGAGCTCTCCTTGAGATGCCGGATCGCTGCGATGGCGCCGGCCGCCACCGCGGGGGGCAGCGAGCTGGAAAAGATGAAGCCGGAGGCGAAGCTGCGGATGAAGTCGCAGAGCGCGGCCGAACCGGTGATGTAGCCGCCGATCACGCCGAAGGACTTCGCCAGCGTGCCCTGGATCAGGGTGATCCGGTCGGTCAGGCCGTCGCGCTCGGAGATGCCGCCGCCGCGCGGCCCGTAGAGCCCGACGGCATGGACTTCGTCGAGATAGGTCATCGCACCGAATTCGTCGGCGATGTCGCAGAATTCCTTGATCGGCGCGATGTCGCCATCCATCGAATAGACCGACTCGAAGGCGATCAGCTTGGGCCGGGCCGGATCGAGCGCGGCGAGCTTGCGGCGCAGATCATCCGGGTCGTTATGCGCGAAGATATGCTTCTCGACGCGGGAATGGCGGATGCCCTCGATCATCGAGGCATGGTTGAGCGCGTCGGTCAGGATGACGCAGCCGGGGAGCTTGGCCGCGAGCGTCGAGAGCGAGGCCCAGTTCGACATATAGCCGGAGTTGAACAGCAGCGCCGCTTCCTTGCCGTGCAGATCGGCGAGCTCGCGCTCCAACAGGACGTGGTAGTGATTGGTGCCGCCGATGTTTCGGGTTCCGCCGGCGCCGGCGCCGCAGCCGTCGAGCGCCTCATGCATCGCGGCCAGAACCTTCGGATGCTGCCCCATGCCGAGATAGTCGTTCGAGCACCAGACGGTGACTTCGCGCAGGCCGCCCTCGCCGTGATAGGTCGCGATCGGGAAGCGGCCGGCCTGGCGCGCCAGATCGGCGAAGACGCGATAGCGGCCCTCGCGGTGCAGCCCGTCCAGTTCGCTACGGAAGAAACTCTCGAAATCCATGGCCAGCCTCCTGCGGCGCGCCCCTCCTAGGCCCTTCCGGCCTCTTGCGGAATGGTGCGCGGTGTCGCGGCTGGAATTCTTCTACTTTGACCTTTCGGCCAGTTCCAGAAGCGTTTCGATCAAGATTTTGATGGCGATGCCGGCGTCTGCCTCGCTCATGTTCTCCAGCGGCGAATGGCTGATGCCCTTTTCGTTGCGCACGAACAGCATGGCCGCGGGCGCGATCGCCGCCATGGTCATGGCGTCATGCCCCGCTCCCGACGGGAGCTTGCGGCCGGCGATGTTGCTTCCGGATCTGGCGATGCCGGCTGCCAAGGCGTCCTGCAGGCGGGGCTCCATCGGGACGGCATCGGCCTTCGCATAGGGCACGATCTCGAGACCGACGCCGCGGCGCGACGCGATCTCGGCGAAGCGGCTGCGGATCTCGGCTTCCATCGCTGCGAGCGTCTCGTTTTTCGGCGCACGGAAATCGATGGTGAATTCGGCCGCGCCGGGGACGACATTGGTCGCGCCGGGCTCGGGCCTGAGCACGCCGACAGTCCCGACGGAGAGCTCATGGCCGGCCGCGATCTGTTCCAGCGCAAGCGCCATCTCGGCGGCTGCCGTCAGCGCGTCCTTGCGCAGTGCCATCGGCACGGTTCCGGCATGGCCGGCCTCGCCGGTGACGCGCACGCGGGCCCGGCTCTGGGCGTTGATCGCGGTGACGATGCCGACCGGCTCGTTCTCCGCCTCCAGCACCGGGCCCTGCTCGATATGGACTTCGAGATAGGCCTGGATCGAGCCGGGCTTGCGCGCGAGCGCGGCGATGCCGCCTGGGTTTCCGCCGAAGGCGACGAGCGCATCGCCAAGCCTCACGCCCTCGCTGTCGCGCGCTTCCAGCCAGGCCGGGTCGTAGGCGCCCGCCAATGCTTCCGAAGTGGACAGATGCGTCGGGAAGCGCACGTTCTCCTCGTCGCCGAAAGCGACGATCTCGAGCGGGAAGGGCAGGCTGATCCCTGCATCGCGCAACGCCTGGGCCGCGAGAATGCCGGCGACGACGCCGAGATTGCCGTCGAAGCGACCGCCATCCTTGACCGTATCGATATGCGAACCGATCAGCACGGCCGGTGCGCCGGGCACCGTGCCGTCGCGCCGCCCCTGCACCGAGCCGGCGGCATCGATAAAGGCGGTAAGCCCCGCCACCTCCATGGCGCCCTTGACCCACTCCGCCGCCTGCCGATGCGCCGGTGAAAGGTAGAGCCGAGTCAGCTTGCCCGGCTCGTCGCTGAAGCGGTTGAGGCCCGCAAGCGCGGCGAAGGCGCGGGCACCGAGCACGGCGGCGGAGGGAAGCGTCTGCGTCATGCCCCGACGTTAGTGCAGGATACGAAGAAACGGGAACCGATTTTTCGCAAAGGTCCTGTTCTAGCTCTGCGTCGCCCCCGTATCGCAGCGTTGCATCATGCGCGAGGCGGCCGTGACGCCCGTGAGCGAGAAGGTGTAGCTCGTGACGTTGCCCCGGGCGGAGCGCGCCTCCAGCACCATGCTGCTCCCGGCCCGCATCGCGGCGAGCAGCGCCGGCTCGCGTTCCAGCCGTTCGAGCCAGGCGTTGTTGCCCTCCGTCAGCATGCGGAAGCTGTCGTCGCCGATGGTCACGGTGACGACCGAGTTCTTGGCGAAGTCGTAGCCGGTCTGGAAACTTGATTCGGTATCGCTCTCGCGGCTGCCCGTCTGGACGAAGAAGAACACCTCGCCATGGCGCAGGCTGGAAGGTTCCTCGGTCGATGGCCTGCCCATGATGAAGCAACGCTGGTTATCGCTCTGCTCATAGGTCGCAGCGTTCCAGTCGCTGAACTGCCCGAGCGATTTGGCTGTGACGGCCTGAGCTGCCGAGGCCGTCAGAAGGACGAGGGCGGCCGTTGAGAGCGCCATCTTGATCATCGCTTTATCTCCTTTTGCCCCTTCAGGGTGAAAAGAGAGCCTTACCGAGGCGTAAACATGATCAAGATATTTGTGCGTCGATCTGGCGCAGGGCCGTCCGGGGCGCGTTTCGGCGCCCTTCTGGAGGCGACGCCGGCCGTTTGAGGGGTGTTTTCCACAGCCGGGCGCGGCAGCCAGAAGCCCCGCGGCCGGCTCCACGCCGGGCTGCCGACGCCGCTGCGCCTAGTAGGTCGCCCGCCCGCCCGAGAGATCGAAGACCCCGGCGGTGGTGAAGCTGTTCTCGGCCGAGGCCAGGAAGGCGACCATCGATGCGACCTCCTCCGGCAGCAGGAAGCGCCCACGCGGGATCTTGGCCAGCATGTAGCCGATATGCTCCTCGCTCATCTGGTCGAAGATGCGGGTGCGCGCGGCCGCCGGCGTGATGCAGTTCACGGCGATGTCCTTGTCGGCGAGCTCCTTGCCGAGGGACTTCGTCAGCGCGATCACCGCCGCCTTCGAGGCCGAATAGGCCGAGGCGTTGGGGTTGCCTTCCTTGCCGGCGATCGAGGCGACGAGGACGATGCGACCGTAATTGCGCTTGACCATGCCGGGGATCACCGATCGGCAGCAATGCAGCGTGCCGTCGACGTTGAGCTTCATGACGCGGGCCCAGTCCTCCAGCGGGTATTCCCAGGTCTTGTGGTTGGGGCCGGCGATACCGGCGCTGGTGACGAGGATGTCGATGCTGCCGTGCTTCGCCTCCAGCGTGTCGCTCGCCTTCTGCACGGCGGTTGCGTCCGTCACGTCCACGGCGACGCCGACGGCGCCATGGCCGATCTCGGCGGCGGCCTTCTCCGCCAGGGCGCCGTCGACATCCCAGATCGCGACCGTCGCGCCACTCGCGGCGAAGCGCTCGGCGACGGCCCGGCCAATTCCCTGGGCCCCGCCGCTAACGATAGCGACGCGGTTCTTTAAATCGATTTGGTTCATGTCCGTCAGCCTCCCCGATGTTGTTGCGGTCACCCTAGCTTCGCTGATTGGCACCGGCCAGAGCATGCCTCCGTTTCGGTGATTGGCGCAGACCGGGCATGCGAAACGATGAGGGCAACGGCAGAGTCATCGGAGCGGGCGCGCAGTTTGGCCGCTACGCCGGCAGAACCGGCGCTATTCCGCCGGCGCGGTCTTCTCGCGGCGGTGGCCGATCAGTCCGAAGATCGGCCCGGCCGAGACCATCACCAGGAAGACGCGGATGATGTGATGCGCGGCGACGAAGGCCACCTCGGTGTGCAGTGCGAGCGCGATCAGGCTCATCTCGGCGAGGCCGCCCGGTGAATAGGCGAGGATCAGCGGCACGTGGCCGTGCACCGAGACCAGCGCCACCAGCCAGGCAAAGCTCAGCGTCAGCCCGAGCAGGATCACGGTCGAGCCCACGGAGAGCAGCAGCACGCGCAGGATGATGCGCGGCGGCGTGCCGACGAAGCGGCAGCCGATGGTGACGCCGAGCACGAGCTGCGCGGCATTGACGATCTCGGCCGGCGGCACCGCTGCGCTGAGGCCGATGACATGGACGATCGCGCTGATCAGCATCGGGCCGAGTAGGTATTTAGCCGGCAATCTCAGCCAATGGCCGGCGATCACGCCGAGGATGCCGCAGCCGATCAGCCAGAGCTCGGAGCCGAGCGGCGTCTGCGTGAAGGAAGGGCCGGCGACACGGCCGCCGCCGAGGGAGACGCCGCCGATCCATTGCACGATGAAGGGCAAGGTCATCACCACCAGCAGGATGCGGGCGGAATGGATCAGGGCGATGATGCGGGCGTCGCCCCCCTTCTCCTCGCCGACCGTCACCATCTCGATGAGCCCGCCCGGCATCCCGGAAAAGAAGGCCGTGACCGGGTCGAAGCCGGCAACGCGGCGGAAATAGCCGACGCAGCACAGGCCGCAGGCGACCATGAACAGCACGAGCCCGGCCAGCGTCGGCAGCCAGTTCGGCAGCTGCGCCACGACATCCGGCTTGAAGGAGGCGCCGAGCATCACGCCGATCACCGCGGTCATCGGCGGCCGGATCACCGGCGGGGCTGCGACCGGAAGCTTGATCAGTGCGGCTGCGGTGCAGAACACCATCGAGCCCAGCATCCAGGGCAGGGGCAGTCGCGCCTGCACGAACAGCCAGCCGCCGAGCCCGCCGAGCGCCAGCGCCAGGGCGAAGCGGCGATAGGGAAAGCGGCTCGGCGCCAGGCCCCGAACTCCGTTCGCGAAATCTTCGAGCAGAACTTTCAAGAGCGTGCTCCGCGGCACAGAAACAGGAGCCCTCCTAGAGACTGTTGGTGCGGTTGCCCACCCCCTGGTAGGGAATGCCGGGTCCGCTCCGGCCGCGCCGCCGGCACAACCCGGTCATGTGACATTGTCATTGGCCGGATTGCCGCGCTTCATCAATGATTTGCACAGAGACAAACGCGGAGTCGGCCTCAAGGCCGGCCGGGTCGAGGGGCGATGAGCGAGGATCGGCAGGCCGGCCGGCTAAGCCGGGCGGATGTGGAAGGCGAGGCGCCTGCCTGGCAGGAGCCGGCTGCGCCGCCGCTCTCCGGCGAGTTGGTCGCACCCGACGCGCCCGGTCCGATCGTCCTCTCCGAGGTGCCGGGAGGTCGGAGGCGGGCCCTGCGTCGGCTGCGGCATTGGTGGCGCGGCGCCAGCCCCAATCTGCGGGGCTCGGTCTTCATGATTTCGGCCTTGTTGGTCTATGCGGTGATGGTCGCCGGCATCAAGCATGTCGGCCAGGCGATCCCGCTGGTGCAGATCCTGCTGATCCGGCAGGTGATCATGACCGCGATCCTGCTTGCCTTCGCGGCCGGCAGCCTGCGCCGGGCGCTGCATACGGAGCGTCTCGGCCTGCAGATTTTCCGCAGCGTGATCACGCTGCTCTCGATGCTTTGCGGCTTTACCGCCGTGGTCAAGATTCCGCTCGCCCAGGCGACGGCGATCGGCTTCAGCCAGGTTCTCTTCGTCACCATCGCCGCGGTCCTCGTGCTGAAGGAGGCGGTCGATGGCCGGCGCTGGGCTGCGACGATCATCGGCTTCATCGGCGTGCTGATCATGCTGCGACCGAGCAGCGACGGGCTCGATGTCTACGCCCTGCTCTCGGTCGGCGGGGCGGTGTTCGGCGCCGGCATCACCGTCAGCGTCCGCAAGTTGGCGGCGAGCGAGCGCACCGACACCATCCTGCTCTATCAGGGCATCGTGCTGATCGCCCTGCTTGCGGTGCCCTGCTGGCTCTGGTGGCAGCCGCCGACGCCGAACCAGTGGTTCTGGCTGGTCGTCCTCAGCGTGTTCGGCACTGCCGGGCAGTGGCTCATCACCCGCGCCTATCAAGTCGGCGAGGCGGCGGCGCTGGCACCGCTCGATTTCAGCCGCCTGCTGCTGGCGAGCTTCACCGGTTTCGTCTTCTTTGCCGAGATTCCGGCGCTCACCACCTGGATCGGCGCCGTCATCGTGATCGGGGCGACGCTCTATACCATCCGCAAGAACGCGCGCCCGCCGGTCTCGCCCGCCTCGGCCTGAGCGCCGGCCGGGCGGCTCGGGATTGCATCACCGGGGACCCGGCGCTAAATGTCAGCGCACGCCTCCTTCGCGTGCGTCGCCCGGGCACAAGCCCTCGGGATTCCCGGCTCGAGCCGGCCAGAACGCCACCAGAGGCCAATCCGATGCGCATCGAGAACGACCCGAAGCTCGACTTCCGTGACGTACTGATCCGTCCGAAGCGCTCGACGCTCGGCAGCCGCGCCGAGGTCGATGTCGAGCGCAGCTTCCACCTTGCCCATACGGGCAAGGAGTGGAAGGGCTTCCCGCTGATCGCCGCCAATATGGACGTGGTCGGTACGATGAGCATGGCGCGGGCGCTGCTGAAGCACGGCGCCATGGTCGCGCTGCACAAGCACTACAGCGCCGAAGAGCTGATCGCCTTCTTCCGCGAGCCCGGATCGGCCAACGCCTTCTACTCGCTGGGCACGACCGACGCCGACCATGACAAGCTCAAGGCGGTCCACGCCCAGTCGCCGATCGGCAAGATCTGCCTCGACGTCGCCAATGGCTACACCGAGAAGTTCGTCGACACGGTCAAGGCGACGCGCGCCGCCTTCCCGGGCGCCGCGATCATGGCGGGCAACGTCGTCACCGGCGATATGACCGAGGCGCTGATCCTGGCCGGCGCCGACATCGTCAAGGTCGGCATCGGCCCCGGCTCGGTCTGTACCACCCGCAAAATGACCGGCGTCGGCTATCCCCAGCTCTCGGCGATCATCGAATGCTCGGATGCCGCGCATGGGCTGAAAGGCCTGGTCTGCGGCGATGGCGGGCTGACCGTGCCGGGTGATGTCGCCAAGGCCTTCGGCGGCGGCTCCGATTTCGTGATGATGGGCGGCATGCTCGCGGGCCATGACGAATGCGAGGGCGAGATCCGCTACGAGGAGCGCGGCGGCGAGAAGGTGCCGGTCGCCATGACCTTCTACGGCATGTCCTCCGACACCGCGATGAACAAGTACTCCGGAGGCGTCGCCAAGTACCGGGCATCCGAGGGCAAGACGGTCGAGGTGCCCTATCGCGGCCCGGTCGAGGGTACGATGCAGGAATTGATGGGTGGCGTGCGTTCGGCGATGACCTATATCGGCGCCGTCCGCCTGAAGGAGATGTCGAAGCGCACCACCTTCATCATGGTCGGTGCCCAGCTCAACACGGTGTTCGGCAACTGAGCCAGCCCGCATCGGTGGCGGCTCAGGCCGGCACCGCCTGCGCCCGCTGTTCGCGCATCAAGAACACCATCGCGCCCGCCATCAGCGCAAGGCCGACGGCGCTGAGCCAGACCCAGTCGTAGCGCGCGCTGACATCGACGAGATTGCCGCCCACGGCGCCGGCCGCCGCGCCGACCGAACGGCCGGCGGAGATCAGCCGATGGAGAGACCCATCACGCGCGGGCCTCCTGACAGCCTTCGACAGGGTTCAGGCGCCGCGCCGAAGCGAGCTCGTGCCGGGTGCTATCGCTTTCGGTGCGGCTGTTGCATAGTCCCGCTTCCAGCACAGAAGGCCGCCAATGGCTTCGGGGAGACGGATATGACCATCAGAATTTTGAGCGTGGCGGGCGTGCTTGCCGCCGGAATCTCGCTTGCGCAGGCGCAGCAGCTCGCCCCGAGCCCGACGCTGGATGCGGTCAAGGCACGCGGCAATCTCGAATGCGGCGTGCATCTCGGCCTGCCCGGATTCTCCTTCGCCAATGACAAGGGCGAGTGGACCGGTCTCGACGTTGACTACTGCAGGGCGCTTGCCGCCGCGGTGCTCGGCGATGCCACCAAGGTCAAGTACACGCCGACCTCGGTGCAGCAGCGCTGGCCGATCCTGCAATCGGGCCAGGTCGACGTGCTCTCCCGGAACTCGACCATCACCTTCTCGCGCAATGCTACGCTCGGCCTGAACTTCCAGGGCATCAACTTCTACGAGGGCCAGACCTTCGTCGTCCGCAAATCGACGGGCGTGAAGGAAGCCGCCGGTCTCGACGGCGCCTCGGTCTGCGTCGCCGCCGGCTCGACCGAGGAGAAGAACGCCGCCGACTGGTTCCGCGAGCGCAACCTCAAGGTCACCATCACCAATTTTCAGAAGAACGACGACGCCATCACCGCGTATGATTCGGGCCGTTGCGATGCCTACACGGCCGGCGTCGGCGCCCTTGCCGGCCAGCGCGCCAAACTCAAGAATCCCGACGAACACATCATCCTGACCCAGCCGATCTCGAACGATCCGCAGGGACCCGTGACCCGCTGGGGCGACGAGCGCTGGCAGCTCATCGTCCGCTGGGTGCTCAACGGCACSATCGCSGCCGARGCGCTCGGCGTCACCTCAAAGAACGTCGATGAGATGAAGGCGAACTCCAAGAATACGGAAGTACGCCGCCTGCTCGGTGCCGAAGGYGGTTTCGGCGCGATGATGGGCCTGTCGAACGACTGGATGTACAACGCGATCAAGCAGGTCGGGAACTACGGCGAAAGCTATGAGCGCACCGTGGGCATGGGCTCCCCGCTCAAGCTCGAGCGCGGCCAGAACCAGCTCTGGACCAAGGGCGGCCTGCTCTTCACCCCGCCCTTCCAGTGAGAGCGTCTTGAAGCACGTCATGGTCGGACTTTGGCCCGACCATCTCGGAAACCAGCCCGAGCGTCACGAGATTCCCGGGTCGGCGCTTCGCTTCGCCCGGGAATGACGCCCGCGACTCCCGATCGAGGCCGGCTTGAGCAGCTTCTTGTCCCTCATCAACGACAAGCGCGTCCGCGACTGGATCTATCAGATCGCCGTCGTCGTCTTCCTCGTCGGCATCTCCATCTTCTTCGTGCGCAATGCCTCGGAGAACATGGTCAAGGCCGGCATCGCCTCGGGCTTCGACTTCCTCTGGCGGACATCCGGCATCGAGGTGCCCTTCGTCCTGACCGGCTATACCCAGGCCGACAACATCCTCGGCCTGTTCTGGGTCGGCGTTGCCAACACCATGCTGGTGACGGTGATCGCGATCGTGCTGGCGACGCTGCTGGGCTTCGTCGTCGGCATTGCCCGTCTCTCATCGCATTGGCTGATTTCGACCATCGCAGGCGCCTATATCGAGTTCGTCCGCAACATCCCGCTGCTGTTCTTCGTGCTGTTCTGGTATTTCGGCGTCATCGCTGCGCTGCCTGCGCCGCGCCAGAGCATCAGCCTGTTCGGCGTCGCCTTCCTCAATAATCGCGGCGTGACGATCCCGCTGCCCGACGGGATGGAAAACTTCCGTATCGCCGGGCTGGTCATCCTCGCTTGCCTCCTCGTCTACGGGGCCTTTTCCGTCTGGGCGCGCCGGCGGCGGGAGCGCACGGGCCGGCAGGCGCCGACATTGGCCGTTGGCCTCGCCCTGCTGCTCGCCGTGCCGCTCCTGATGCTGGTTTGGGCCACGCTCGCGACGCGTTGGGACGTGCCGGCGCTGCGCGGCTTCAACTATCGCGGCGGCTTTGCCGTCATCCCCGAATTCGTCGCGCTGCTCGCCGCGCTCGTCACCTATACCGCCGGGTTCATCGCCGAGATCGTCCGCGGCGGCATCCAGTCGGTTTCGCATGGCCAGACCGAGGCCGGGTCGGCGCTGGGGCTACGCCCCGGCCAGATCCTGCGCCTCGTCACCATCCCGCAGGCGCTGCGCGTGATGATCCCGCCATTGACCAACCAGTATCTCAACGTGCTGAAGAACTCATCCTTCGGCGCGGCCATCGCCTATCCCGACGTGGTCAGCCTGTTCATGGGCTCGGCCCTGAACAATACCGGCCAGGCGATCGAGATCATCGCCATGACGCTCGCAGTCTATCTCGTCATCGGCCTTGCGGTGTCGGCGATCATGAACTGGTACAACGCCCGCATCGCCCTGGTGACGCGATGAACCGCGCCTCGTCCCTTTCCCTCTGGCGCGAGCGCCTGTTCGGCACGCCCTTTACCGGCTTCGTCAGCGTGGTGCTGGCGCTCGCGATCGCCTGGGTCGCGGTGCCCATCATCCGCTGGGCGCTGATCGATGCGACCTGGGTCGGCACGACGCGGGCCGATTGCGCGCCCGGCGGTGCCTGCTGGGTCTTCATCCGCGCCCGCTTCGGCCAGTTCATGTACGGGCTCTATCCCGTCGACCAGCGCTGGCGCGTCGATATAGCCGGCATCGCCTTCGTGCTCGGCATCGCCTCGATCGTCTTGGCGCCGCAGCGGCTGAAGCTCAAGCTCGGCGTCGCCATGCTCGTGCTGCTGCCGCCGCTCGGCATCTGGCTGCTCTCCGGCGGTTTCGGGCTGCGCTACATCGAGACGCGCGAATGGGGCGGGCTGATGCTCACCCTGTTCATCTCGATCTATTCGAGCCTGATCGCGATCCCGCTGGGTATCCTCTTCGCGCTTGGGCGCCAGTCGCAACTGCGCGTCATCCGCCTGATCAGCATCTTGTTCATCGAGTTCTGGCGCGGCGTTCCGATCATCGCGGTGATCTTCCTCGCCTCGCTGCTGTTGCCGCTGATCCTGCCCGGGGGCATCGGCATCGATCGGCTGGCGCGCGCCGTGATCGGGCTCGGCTTCGTCATCGCGGCCTATATGGCGGAGGCGGTGCGCGGAGGCCTGCAGGCGCTGCCGAAGGGCCAGCGCGAGGCCGCAACGGCGCTCGGTCTCAACTACTGGAAGGCGACCGGCCTGATCGTCCTGCCGCAGGCGCTGCGCATCTCACTGCCGGCGATGACCAATGAATTCATCGCGCTGATCAAGAACACCACGCTGGTGCTGGTGGTCTCGATCCTCGACCTGCTCGGCATCGCCCAGGCCTCGCTCGCCGATCCCAACTGGGTCGGCATGAACATGGAGGCCTACGCCTTTTCGGGTGCGATCTACTGGCTGATCTGCTTCGCGCTGTCGCGCTGGAGCCGTTCGCTGGAGAACAAGCGACGGCTCTGATGGGGCTTTCTGGACCACGCAACAAAAAACCGGCCCGAAGGCCGGTTTTCTTTTTCTCGGAGATCGTTCTCCTGGATCAGGCCCGCACCTTGCTCCGGTCGCGCCGGCGGTCGGCCGCAGGCTGGTAGGCGATGCGCGAGTGGTAGCTGCAATAGGGCATGCCGGTCTGCGAGCGCCCGCCGCAGAAACGGAAATCCGGGCTCGTCGGGTCGCCCATCGGCCAGCGGCACATATACTCGCGCAGCTCCATGATGGTGACGCGCTCGGAGAACGGGATCACCACATCCTCGGAAGGCAAAGGCGCAGCCTCTGCCTCGATCGCGGCCTCGGGCGCGAATACCGGCGCCAGGGCGTGGGCGCCGCGCGTGGCATGGGTCGCCGGGGTCGCCATCGGGTGGCTGGGCGAGCGCGGCGGCGTCTTGCGGGGGGCGGCATTGCGCGGTGTGGCCGGCTGGGCCGCACTCTTGGCACGGCCCGAAAGGCCGAGACGGTGAACCTTTCCGATCACCGCATTGCGTGTGACATTGCCCAGCTCGGCGGCGATCTGGCTGGCGCTCAGCCCATCGCTCCAGAGCTTCTTGAGCAATTCGACGCGTTCGTCAGTCCATGCTCCGGCTTCGTTCATCCGCATCACCTGTCTTGTCCGGCCAGCCCTTGCGGGGCCAGCCTTTAAGGGCGCTTCGTGACGGAATCCGGGATCAACGACCTTGCCACAGGGGCAATGCCGTTGCTGCCGCAACAGACGGTACAGGGGACGCCGCACGAAATGTCGTATCTGACAAGACCGACCATACAAGCTGCGGTGACTCGCGAACAAGAGTCGGCGAATCCGAAAACAGCTTTTCCCCAGACGATTCGCGATTGCGCCGTCAAGCGAATCCTTTCGGCAACACCGTAGCCGCCGCTTTGAATTGACAGTCCGGGCCGCCTTAAGCATATTTATCCACAAGGTGACGCGCCCCGTTCGGGCGGCGCTTATGTTTGCGGAATCAAGGCCCGAACGATGCGGATGACGGCGCGACGAGAGTTCAGGAGTTGGGTGCGACGATAACGTCGTAACCGGGTCTTACCGTGGCTGCGCGCCTGCAGCATCCATCCCGGATCGTCGTTCTCAGTTCAGCGCCAATCCGTTCTCACCCCGTCCCCTTCGCGAGGATCTTCGCCCCATGGCCCCCGCCCCTGCTTCCGCCAGCCAATCCGTGCTCGTGCCGACCTATGCCCGCGCCCCCGTCGCCTTCGAGCGCGGCGAAGGCCCCTGGGCGATCACGGCTGACGGCACCCGCTATCTCGATTTCGGCGCCGGTATCGCCGTCAACGCGCTCGGCCATGCCCATCCGCATCTGGTCAAGACATTGACCGAGCAGGCCGGCAAGATCTGGCACACCTCGAACCTCTATGGCGCACCCGAGGGCGAGCGGCTGGCCCGCCGGCTCTGCGAGGCGACCTTCGCCGAGCGTGTCTTCTTCACCAATTCGGGCGCCGAGGCGAACGAGTGCGCCATCAAGATGGCGCGGAAATACCATGCCGCGAAGGGCCATCCCGAGCGCTATCACATCATCACCTTCGAAGGCGCCTTCCACGGCCGGACGCTGGCGACCATCGCTGCCGGCGGCCAGCAGAAATACATCGACGGCTTCGGCCCGAAGGTCGAGGGCTTCGACCAGGTGCCGTTCGACGACGAGAAGGCGCTGCGCGCCGCGATCACGCCGGAGACCGCCGCCCTGATGATCGAGCCGATTCAGGGCGAGGGCGGGCTGCGCTCCGTGCCGCCCCGCTTCCTCAAGCTGCTGCGCGAGCTCTGCGACGAGAATGGCCTGCTGCTGATCTTCGACGAGATCCAGACCGGCGTCGGCCGCACCGGCAAATTCTTCGCTCATGAGATGTACGGCGTCGCGCCCGACATCATGTCGATCGCCAAGGGCATCGGCGGCGGCTTCCCGATGGGTGCCTGCCTCGCGACGGAGGAAGCCGCCTCCGGCATGACGCTCGGCACCCACGGCACCACCTTCGGTGGCAACCCGCTCGCCATGGCGGTCGGCAACGCCGTGCTCGATGTGGTGCTGGCACCGGGCTTCATCGAGAACGTCGGCAAGATCGCCCTGCGGCTGAAGCAGTCGCTGGCCGAGCTCAAGGACAGGCATCCCGATGTCATCGCCGATATCCGCGGCGAGGGGCTGATGCTCGGCCTCAAGCTCCACACGCCCAACACCGACTTCGTCAATGAAGCCCGGGCACAGGGCCTCTTGGTCGTCGGTGCCGGCGACAACGTCGTGCGCCTGCTGCCGCCGCTGATCATCACCGAGGCGGATGTCGCTGAAGCCGTGTCGCGGCTCGACAGGGCCGCCGGCGCCGTCGAGGCGACGCTGAAGCGCCCGGCCGCCGAATAAGTTCAACCCACCCACCCCGCGAAGCGAAGGAAGCGCCCGTGACGCGCCATTTCCTCGATCTCTCCGATTTCTCCGGCAGTGAGCTGCGTGCGATCCTGCGCGCGGGCGAGGAGATGAAATCGCGACGTCGCACACCGGCCGCCGCGGGGGATCGCCTGCTCGAAGGCAAGGTCATCGCCATGATCTTCGAGCAGCCCTCGCTGCGCACGCGCGTTTCCTTCGATGTCGGCATCCGTGAGCTCGGCGGTTCGCCGATGATGGTCGCCGGCCATGAGATCGAGCTTGGTGAGCGCGAGACCATTGCCGATACCGCCCGCGTCCTCTCGCGCTATGTCGATGCGATCATGATCCGTATCCTCGATCACGACTCGCTGGTGGAGATGGCGAAATACGCCACGGTGCCGGTGATCAACGGGCTGACCAAGCGCCAGCATCCCTGCCAGGTCATGGCCGATGTCATGACCTTCCAGGAGCGCAAGGGCTCGATCCAGGGCAAGCGCATCGCTTGGACCGGCGACACCAACAACGTGCTGACCTCCTGGGTCCACGCCGCCGGACGCCTCGATTTCGAGCTCGCGATAGCGACACCCGAGGAACTCGCCCCGCCTCCGGCCCTGATCTCCTGGGCCAAGAAGCAGGGTGCGAAGCTCTCGCTGACCAGCCGGCCCGAGGAAGCGGTGGAGGGCGCCGACTGCGTCATCACCGATTGCTGGGTGTCCATGGGTGACGAGGAGGGCACGCGCCACAATCTGCTGCGGCCCTATCAGGTCGATGAGAGGCTGATGGAGCGCGCCGAGAAGGACGCGATCTTCATGCACTGCCTGCCGGCCTCGCGCGGCGAGGAGGTCACCGACCAGATCATGGACGGTCCGCAATCGGCGGTGTTCGATGAGGCTGAGAACCGGCTGCATGCGCAGAAGGGCATCCTCGCCTGGTGCTTCGGCGGAGTGGCGGCCTGATGGCCGCCGACGACACAGGCGTCACCGCGGGGCTCGACGACCGGGTCGTGCCCTTCGCCGTGCCCGATCTCGATGTGCGCGGCCGCGTGGCGCGGCTGGGCCCGTCGATCGACACGATTCTCGAGCGACACAACTATCCCGCGCCGGTCTCGCGCGTGCTGGGCGAGGCGGCGGCGCTCACCGTGCTGCTGGGCACGGCGCTGAAGTTCGAGGGGCGCTTCCAGCTCCAGACCAAGAGCGACGGCGCGATCTCGATGATGGTGGTCGACTTCAACGCGCCCGACAATTTCCGCGCCGTCGCCCATATCGACGAGGCGAAGCTTGCCCAGGCGATCGCGCTCGAGAAGCTTTCCACCGGCGAGCTGCTGGGCGAGGGCCACCTCGCCATGACGGTCGACCAAGGGACGACCACGACCCGCTACCAGGGCATCGTCGCGCTGAAGCGGCAGGGGCTCGAAGAGGCGGCGCATCAGTATTTCCGCCAGTCCGAGCAGATCCCGACCCGCGTGCGGCTCGGCGTCGGCACGGTCACGACCGGCGGCCGGCCGCAATGGCGCGCCGGCGGCATCCTCGTCCAGTTCATGCCGCATTCGCCCGATCGCCTGCGGGCCGCCGACATCCATCCCGGCGATGCGCCGGAGGGGCATGAGATCCTGAGCGGTGATCCCGACGGCATCAGCGACGACGCCTGGATGGAGGCGCGCTCGCTGGTGGAGACGGTTGAGGACCATGAGCTGCTTGACCCGATGCTGGAGAGCGAGCGCTTGCTCTACCGGCTCTTCCACGAGCGTGGCGCCCGCGTCTTCGAGCCGGTCCTCGTCCGCGAGGCCTGCCGCTGTTCGCGTGAGCGCGTGCTGGCGATGTTGCGCGGCTTTTCGCCCGAGGACCGTCGCGCGATGATCGCCGATGACGGGAAGCTCGGCGTCACCTGCGAGTTCTGCTCGCGGCGCTACAGTTTCGACCCGGCCGAGGTCGAGGACGGGTTGTCGGCGGGGCTTTGACGTCATGCTCGGGCTTGACCCGAGCATCGCATGACGAGAAGGCTGCGTTTCCCGAACCTCTCCGGTGGAAGATTCTCGGGTCCGCGCCGGGCGCGGCCCGAGAATGACGTCAGCTTCAGCCGTTCTGACACTCCGCCATCAGCTTTCGCATGAACGCCTCGCCGGCCTGGAGCTGCTCCAGCGTGATGTATTCGTCGGGCTGATGCGCCTGGTCGATCGAACCGGGCCCGCAGACCACGGTCGCCAGCCCCGCATGCTGGAAATGCCCTGCCTCTGTCGCATAGGCGACCGCGATGGTGTGGTTGCGCCCGGACAGGCGCATGGCGAGCCGCTCGGCCTCTGAGCCCGGCTCGGGCGCGAGCCCCGGCACATCCGAGGTCATTTCCGTCAAGATCGCCGCGCTCGGTGCGGTCGAGCGCATGCGCGCCTGAACCTTGTCCGACACGCCGGCAAAGCGTGCGGGACCCGCCTCGGGATCGGAGGTCGGTAGCGTGCGGATCTCCCAGAGGATCTCGCTGTGATCGGCCAGGATGTTGCGGGCGATGCCGCCATGGAACGAGCCGATATGGACGGTGTCGTAGGGCGGGTCGAAGCGGCCGCTTGCATCCAGCTTCTGCTTGGCGTCCTCGGCCATGTGGTCGAGCTCGGCTGCGAGCAGCGCTCCGGCATGGACGGCGCTGGCGCCGAGCTGCGGCTTGGAGGAATGCGCGGCGAAGCCCTTGATCACGGTCTGGAACGTCCTGACGCCCTTATGCGCGTCGCAGATGTCGAGCGAGGTCGGCTCCCCGACGATGACCGCGCGCGGCCGCGGCAGCGTCTTGCTCATCGCGGCAATGCCGTCGACGACGCCGAGGCAGGTCACTTCCTCGTCATAGGACAGGAAGAGGTGGATCGGTGTCTTGAGGTCGGCGGCGAGGAAATCCGGCACCAGCGCCAGCCCCAGCGCCAGAAAGCCCTTCATGTCGACGGCGCCGCGGCCATAGGCGCGGCCGTCCTCGACATGCAGCGTGAACGGATCACGGCTCCATGCCTGGCCGGTCACCGGCACGACGTCGGTATGCCCGGACAGCACGACGCCGCCGCGATCCTGCGGGCCGATGGTCGCGAATAGCGCCGTCTTGTCGCCCGCTGCATTCGGAAAGCGCACGGACGGCACTCCCCAGCCGGCGAGATAGGCCTCGACGAAATCGATCAGGGGCAGGTTGGATTTGTCGCTGACCGTGTCGAAGGCGACGAGGCGGGCGAGCATCTCGAGCGGCGTGTAGCGCTGCCCGGTTTGAGCGGAGGCGGTCAATGCAGAACCTTCTTCACATAAGGGGAGTCGAGCGGGAAGAGCGGCACTTCCACGTCGAAGATCGTGCCGCTCTCATCCTGCATGGCGTAGAAACCGTGCATCGAGCCGTCCGGCGTCGTCAGCGGGCAGCCTGAGGTATAGTTGAAGCTCTCGCCCGGTCTAAGCACCGGCTGCCTGCCGACGACGCCCTCACCGCGCACCTCGTGCATCTCGCCGCGCCCGTCGGTGATGAACCAGTGGCGGGTCATCAATTGCACCGTCTGCGTCGAGAGATTCACGATCTCGATCGCGTAGGCCCAGAAATAGCGGCCCTGCGCATGCGAGGATTCCGCTTCCAGGAAGGATGGCGCCACGGTCACACGCACGCCGCGCGTCTGTGCCTGATACATGGTCGAGGCTCCGGCTGCAGCCTGTGACGACGTCTGCCGCCACGGTTCAGTTATCGGCCTGCCAGCGGCAGCGTCAATGCGTCCGTGCCGTGATTCTGGCGTGGACAACCCTGTGGCTATTGCCCGGCATGCGGTCCACCGTACTTGGCCTTTCCGGAGTGCTTCGCTAGCTATGATCGATTACCCCTGCGGACCTCGCATGTTGCCCTTCAAGCCCGGCATCCAGCCAGATAGCTCCATCCGCGCCTTCATCGAGCAGGGCGCGATCAGGCTTGCCCGGCCGCCGGCGGAAGGGCAGATTCAACCCGCGAGCCTCGATCTGCGGCTGGGCGATCGTGCCTATCGTGTCCGTGCCAGCTTCCTACCCGGCCCCGAGCGCACGGTGCGCAGCCGGATCGAGGATCTCTCGCTGCATGAGATCGATCTGACGCGCGGCGCGGTACTGGAAACGGACTGCGTCTATATCGCCGAGCTGATGGAAGGTCTGAAGCTGCCCAAGGGCCTGCGCGCCGCCGCCAATCCGAAGAGCTCGACCGGCCGTCTCGACGTCTTCACCCGCGTCATCACCGACCGGGCTCGTGAATTCGATCTGGTCGAGGACGGCTATGAGGGGCCGCTCTTCATCGAGATCTCGCCGCGCACCTTCCCGGTGCTGGTACGTTCCGGCTCGCGGCTCTCGCAGATCCGCTTCCGCTCCGGTGAGACCCGGCTCGGTGACCGTGCACTCGAAGGGGTTCATGCCCGCGAGACGCTAGTCACGGCCGCCGAACCCTCCTTCCAAGGCGGCGTCGCCGTCAGCGTCGACCTCTCGGGTTTCGACGGGTTGCTCGGCTATCGCGGCAAGCATCATACCGCGCTGATCGATGTCGATCGCGTCGGCGCCTATCGCGCCGCCGATTTCTGGGAGCCGATCGCCGCCGACGGCTCGCGCAGCATGATCCTCGACCCCGGCCAGTTCTACATCCTGGCCTCCAAGGAGGCTGTGCACGTCCCGCCGGACTATGCCGCGGAGATGACGCCTTTCGATGCGCTCGTCGGCGAATTCCGGGTGCACTATGCCGGCTTCTTCGACCCCGGCTTCGGCCACAGCGCTGCCGGTGGCCAAGGCGCGCGCGCCGTGCTCGAGGTTCGCTCCCGCGACGTGCCCTTCATCATCGAGGACGGCCAGATCGTCGGGCGGCTCGTCTACGAGACCATGGCGGCACGGCCGGAGGCGCTCTACGGCGCCGGGCTGAAATCGAACTATCAGGGCCAGGCCCTCAAGCTCTCCAAGCATTTCAAGGCCTGACCGGGACTGGGGCGGCGAACGCGCGATGCTTGACACGTCGTCTCAAGGCTGGTCCTTGCCCTGAGCTTCACGGCTGAAGACACTGGCTTGCTCGGAGGCGCGCAAGAATGCCCTCGCGTTTTCTCGTCACCGGCGGTGCCGGCTTCATCGGTTCGGCGGTTGTTCGGAAGCTGATCGGGGAGACCGAGCATCAGGTCTGCGTGGTCGACAAGCTGACCTATGCCGGCAATCTGGCATCGCTGGATCCTGTTGCAGGCAGCAACCGCTACCGCTTCGAGCAGGCGGATATCGGCGACGCCCTGCGGATGAAGGCGATCTTTGCCGATTTCGCTCCCGACGTGGTGATGCATCTGGCGGCCGAGAGCCATGTCGACCGCTCGATCGACGGACCGGCCGCCTTCATCGAGACGAATGTCGTCGGAACTTTCACGCTGCTGCAGGAGGCGCTGCGCCACTACCGGACGCTGCCGGGCGAGGATAAGGCGCGCTTCCGCTTCCACCATATCTCGACCGACGAGGTCTTCGGCTCGCTTGGTGCAGAAGGGTTCTTTCGGGAAGATACCGCCTATCAGCCGAACTCGCCCTATTCGGCCTCGAAGGCGGCGTCGGACCATCTCGTGCGGGCCTGGCACCACACTTACGGCCTGCCGGTGGTGATGACCAATTGCTCGAACAATTACGGGCCCTATCACTTCCCCGAGAAGCTGATCCCGCTGATCATTATCAACGCGCTCGAGGGCAAGCCTCTGCCGGTCTATGGCAACGGGCTCAATGTGCGCGACTGGCTCTATGTCGACGACCATGCCGACGCCCTGCTCACGGTTGCGACCGCCGGCAAGCTCGGCGAGAGCTACAATATCGGCGGCCATAACGAGAAGACCAATATCGAGGTGGTGAAGGCGATCTGCGCCATCCTCGACGAGCTCAGGCCCGATCCGAAGGGTGCGCGCGAGCGCCTGATCTCCTATGTCACCGACCGGCCGGGCCACGACGCGCGCTATGCGATCGATGCCGGCAAGATCGGCCGCGAGCTCGGCTGGACGCCGAAGCAGACTTTCGAGACGGGCTTGCGCCGCACCGTCGAATGGTATCTCGCCAATCCGAAATGGTGGGGCGACATCCGTTCCGGCATCTATCGCGGCGAGCGCCTCGGCGCGGCCTGAAAAGGGAACGGAAGCGATGCTGAGCGTCGAGGAAACGGCGATCCCTGCCGTCAAGGTCATCACGCCGAAGAAGTTCGGCGATCATCGCGGCTTCTTCTCGGAAACCTGGAGCCGGAAAGCCTTCGCCGAGGCTGGGCTCGATCTCGATTTCGTGCAGGACAACCAGTCGCTGTCGGCACCGGTGGGCACGCTGCGCGGGCTGCATTTCCAGTCGCCGCCCTTCGCGCAGGACAAGCTGGTGCGGGTGACGCGCGGCCGTATTCTCGACGTCACGGTCGACATCCGGGCCTCGTCGCCGAGCTTCGGCAGGCATGTCGCAGTCGAGCTCTCGGCCGAGAACTGGAAGCAGATCCTGGTCCCGGTCGGCTTCGCCCACGGCTTCGTCACGCTCGAGCCGGATACCGAGGTGCTCTACAAGGTTACGGCGCCCTATGCGCCCGAGAACGATCACGGGCTCGCCTTCGACGACCCGGCGCTCGGCATCGACTGGGGCGCGCCGCTGGCCTCGCTCACCCTCTCCGACAAGGACCGCAAGCATCCGCGCCTCGCCGAGATGCTGCGTTATTTCGACTGATGACACTCCGCATCGCCGTCACCGGCTGGACCGGCCAGGTCGTCCGCGCCATGCTGGAGCGCGTGCCCGTCGGCGCCGAGGTCATCGCGCTGCGCCGGCCGGACCTCGACCTCGCCATCCCCAGAACGGTCGCGCCGGCCCTGCGCGCAGCCCGGCCTGACGTCATCGTCAACACCGCGGCCTATACGGCCGTGGACCAGGCCGAGAGCGAGCCGGAGCTTGCCATGCGCGTCAACGGCGAAGCGGCTGGCGAGGCGGCCCGGGCCGCCTCGGCTCTCGGCATTCCCGTGATCCAGCTCTCGACCGACTATGTCTTCGACGGCGCGCTCGACCGCCCCTATCGCGAGAACGACCCGACCGGGCCGATCTCGGCCTATGGCGCCAGCAAGCTCGCCGGCGAGCAGGCTGTCGCTGCGGCGACCGACAACCACGCGATCCTGCGCACAGCCTGGATCTACAGCCCCTTCGGCAAGAATTTCGTCAAGACCATGCTGCGCCTGGCCGAGACGCGCGACGAGGTCGGCGTCGTCGCCGATCAGCTGGGCTGCCCGACCAGTGCGCTCGACATTGCCGACGCGATCTTCGCCGTGGCGCGCAATCTCATCGAGCGGCCGGGCGAGGCGTCCCTGCGCGGCATCTTCCATATGGCAGCCCGGGGCGAGGCCGTCTGGGCGGATGTTGCCGAGGCGATCTTCGCCGAACAGGTGCGCCTGGGCGGCAAGCCGGTCGCGGTGAAGCGCATTGCCACAGTCGATTACCCGACGCCGGCGCGCCGGCCGGCGAATTCGCGGCTCGACTCGACGAAACTGGCAGTGACACATGGCGTCGGCCTGCCGGAGTGGCAAGGCTCGCTTCGGACTTGTGTCGAGCGGCTTCTCAAGGATCAGGACTAGACGATGAAGGGCATCATCCTCGCCGGCGGCTCCGGCACGCGGCTGCATCCGATGACTCTGGCGATGTCGAAGCAGCTTCTGCCGGTCTACGACAAGCCGATGATCTATTATCCGCTCTCGACGCTGATGCTCGCCGGCATCCGCGAGGTTCTGATCATCTCGACCCCGCACGATCTGCCGAACTTCAAGCGCCTCCTCGGCGATGGTTCGGACTGGGGCATGAGCCTCAGCTATGCGGAACAGCCCCATCCAGGCGGGCTGGCCCAGGCCTATCTGATCGGGGCCGATTTCGTCGCCGGCGAACCCTCCGTGCTCATCCTCGGCGATAATCTGTTCTATGGTCACTCCCTGCCCGAGATGATGGCGCGGGCGGCGGCGCGGACCAAGGGCGCGACGGTCTTCGCCTATCACGTGCGCGATCCCGAGCGTTACGGCGTCGTCGCGTTCGATGCTTCCGGCAAGGCGATCTCGATCGAGGAAAAGCCTCCCGTACCGAAGTCGAACTGGGCTGTAACGGGCCTCTATTTCTACGACGGCCAGGTCGTCGACATCGCAAGATCCCTGAAGCCCTCGCGGCGTGGCGAGCTGGAGATTACCGACATCAACCGCATCTATCTGGAGCGCGGCGAGCTTTCTGTGGAATCCATGGGCCGCGGCTTCGCCTGGCTCGACACCGGCACCCCCGACAGCATGCTCGAGGCCGGCGAGTTCGTCCGCACGCTGGAAGCACGCCAAGGCCTGCGCATCGCCTGCCCCGAGGAGATCGCCTATCGCCAGGGATGGATTTCAAGCGTCAAGTTAAGAGTTCTCGGCGAGGAAATCGCTAAGAGCGATTACGGCCGCTATATCGTTCAGATCGCTGAAACGGGGGCATAGCTCGGCGGGCCAGGGCAACGGAGCCAGCAGCCGAAACGACGATTTGGGAGCGCCAAAAGCCGGTTCACACCGGTGCCGATTGCGCCGCCGAGAAGAAAAAGACGGCGAGCGCCAGCAGGAAAGCGAAGCTGACGAAGCGAACGGGAGACATGGTGACCTGCGGCGGATGGAACGTTGCGCGGGACGATGCCGGCAAGCTCTGAAATCGCGATCAATTCGACAGGTAAAATTGCGTCGATTTGCATGGTTCCGGCCTTTGAGGCTGATGTTTTGGCTTTCGCCCCCTCCCGGAGGCACCCCGGCAACGCGAGATTTGTTGGCTTCGCCCTCTGTCGGGATCGAAATCGCGTTTCGCGGGTTCATTCCTCGCGCTGCCAACCGGGCGCAAGGAGTAGGACATGATCACGATCAGGCACACCGCCGTTTCCCTCGCGGCCTTCATGATGTTGGCTCCGCCAGCCATGGCGCAGTCGGCGCGCTCGCTCGGGCCTTCCACGGGTTCCGTTCGCATCGAGCAGCTTCAGGCGGGCTTTATCGCCTCGGGCGAGGGAGGCGGCGGAACCTTGCGCTTCCGTGGCCGCTCCTATCCGATCACTGTCGGCGGTCTCGGAATCGGTACGGTCGGCGCCTCCCGGACCGTCGCGACGGGGACGGTCTATGGGCTGCGCAATGTCTCCGACTTCCCCGGCGCTTATGTCCAGTTGAAGGAAGGCTGGGCCGTGGGCAATAAGGGAAGCGGCAATGTCTGGCTGCGCAACGACAAGGGCGTGACCCTGCGGCTCGCGACGCGTCGGGAGGGGCTTCAGCTTTCGTTTGGCGCCGACGGCGTGTTGGTCGCCTTCAAGCAATAGCCTCCATCGCGGGCTGGCACGGGTCGGCGAAGGTCATCTCGCGCATTAGCCACTAGGCTTTTGCGCAGCCTCGGCTATGGTGCGGCCCGCCTTGTCGATGCTGTTGATCCCGTTTGTCGCTCTCTTCGCCGCCGCCTTCCTGGCGGCGTTGCTATGCGTTCGGCTGCGCCCGCTTCTGTTGCGCTATGCGCTGGCTCGGCCGAATGCGCGCTCAAGCCACAAAGTGCCGACGCCGCAGGGCGGGGGCATCGCTGTGCTGATCGGAACCCTCCTGGCCTTGGCCGTGGCGCTCTGGCTCGGCCGGGCGGAAAGCGAAGCGTGGCGGGCGGTGCTGATCCTCGGCTCGGCAGTCGTGGCGCTGGCCGTGGTCGGAGCCTGGGACGATATACGGCCTCTGCCGGCCAGCCTCCGTCTGGTGCTGCAGGCCGCCTGCGTCGGCTATGTGCTGTTTGGCGCCGCGCCTGGATTGCGCCTGTTTCCGGAGATCGTGCCGCTGGCGGTCGAACGGGCGCTGGCCCTTCTGGCCGGAGTCTGGTTCGTCAACCTCGTCAATTTCATGGATGGGCTCGACTGGATAACCGTCGCGGGTATCGTGCCGCTTGCCGGGGCTCTCGCGCTGGCGGGAAGCCTGGGCGCGATCGATCCGGTTACCGGTTGGCTGGCCGCCGCGCTCTGTGGCGGGTTGATCGGCTTCGCCCCCTTCAACAAACCGGTAGCGCGGCTGTTTCTCGGAGATGTCGGCTCGCTCCCGATCGGCCTCGTCACGGCCTATCTGCTCTACCGGCTCGCCGGGACCGGCGCCTTTGCCGCGGCGGTGATCCTGCCGCTCTACCACATCGCCGATGCCACCATCACGCTGCTGCGCCGGCTGGCGCGCGGCGAGAAGGTCTGGGAGGCGCATCGCTCGCATTTCTACCAGCAGGCGACGACGAACGGCTTCAGCGTGATTGCTGTGGTCCGCCGCGTCGCGCTCTTGAATGTCGCTCTCGTCGTGTTGGCTGGCATCTCGATCGCCTGGCCGCAGACCGGGGTCCAGCTAGGTTGCCTCGTTGCCGCCGGCCTGCTGACGGGTTTGCTGCTGCGCCGCTTTGCGGCAGGTCCGCGCCATGGCTAGCCCATTGATCCTCGTGACCGGCGCCAGTGGCTTCGTCGGCCCGCATGTCGTTGCAGCTCTGACGCAGGCCGGCTATCGCCTGCGTCTCGCCCAGCGCCGGCCCCATGATGTGCCACCCGGCGTCGAAACCATCCTGACGGGCGACCTGGCGGGGCCGATCGATTGGACGCCGGCGCTCGAAGGCGTCGATCACGTGGTCCATATGGCGGGCTTGGCCCACGCCGGGCCTGGCTTGGACGAAGCGCTCTACGCCCGCATCAACACCGAAGCGACGCTGGAACTGGCACAGGCGGCCGCGGTGGCCGGCGTGCGGCGCTTCGTCTACCTTTCCTCGATCAAGGCATTGTCCGGCGCTTTCGACGGGCCTCCCCTGTCAGAAACAGCGGAGCCTGTGCCCGGCGATGCCTATGGCCGTTCCAAGCTCGCGGCCGAACGAGGGCTCGATCAGCTCTCTCTCGATTGGGTGGCGCTGCGGCCGGTGCTGATCTATGGCCCAGGCGTCAAGGCCAACATGGCGGCATTGCTCAGGCTGGCAAGCCTGCCGCTGCCCCTCCCGCTTGGTGCCCTAAACGCGCCACGCTCCTTGCTCGCCGTCGAGAACATGGCCGATGCCGTCCGTTTCGCGTTGACGCCCGATTGCCCGGCAAGGCAGGCCTATGCGGTCGCCGACCCCGAGCCGATGAGCGTCGCCGACATGCTGGCGGCGTTGCGCTCCGGCCTCGGTCGTTCGCCGGGGCTGATTTCGGTGCCGGAATCGCTTCTCAGGCGGCTGGCGCGTCTCGCCGGGCGCGAGGAAACCTTTCTCAAGCTGGCAGGGAGCCTCGTCGCGCGGCCCGAGCGCCTGCTCAAGGCCGGCTGGCGGCCGCCTGTAGAGACGGGCGCGGCTCTGGCGCGCCTTGCTGCTGCGCCTCGCGCTGGCTGAAATCGGGGATCGCCTCTTCGAGCACTGCATTGGCCGCGCCACGGTCGTCGGCCTTGATCGCCGCTTCAAGCCGGGTCAGCCAGCCTTGCAGGCGGGCGCGGCCGGCGAAGATCGGCTTGGCGGCCATGACGCCGTCAAGCCCCGTTTCGGCCATCGGCTCGTCCCGGGCAAACAGGATTTCGTTCAGGCGTTCGCCGGGCCTGACGCCTGACACGATGATCTCGATATCCTCGCCCGGCTCGAAGCCGGCAAGGCGGATCATCCGCTCGGCCAGATCCATGATCCGCATGGGCTGGCCCATCTTGAGCACATAGACCGCCGCCCGCTCGGCATCCTGCCCGCCGACGGTGGCGTGCGACGCCGCGGTCAGCACGAGGTCGCAGGCCTCGCGGATCGTCATGAAGTAGCGGATCATGTCGGGGCTGGTGACGGTGACGGGGCCGCCGCGCGCGATCTGCGCCTTGAATTTCGGCACTACGGAACCGACCGAGCCGAGCACATTGCCGAAGCGCACGGCCACGAGCCGCATGTCGGAGGCGGCGGCCACAAACTCGGCATCGCGCGACTGCGCATACATCTCGGCAAAGCGCTTGGTCGCGCCGAGCATGGAGACCGGCTCGATCGCCTTGTCGGTCGAGATCATCACGAAGGTCTTCGCCTGCGCCGCAACGGCGGCGTCGGTCACGTTCGCCGAGCCGAAGATGTTGGTCTTGATGCCCTCGCTCCAATCCGCCTCGAGATAGGGGACGTGCTTCAGCGCGGCGGCGTGGATCACGATATCCGGCCGGAAGGCAACGAAGAGGGGGACGATGCGCTCGCGGTCTCGCACATCGGCCAGGACGCCCGAGACAGCCGTGTCCGGGGCCTGGACGGCCAGCTGCTCGGTAATCTGGAACAGGGCGGGCTCGGAGCTCTCGACGATCAGCAGTTCGGCGGCGCCGAAGGCGGCGCAGCGCAGGCAGATCTCCGAGCCGATCGAGCCGCCCCCGCCCGTTACGATCACCCGCTTGTCTTTGAGGAACCCGCCCAGCCGTTCGCGGTCGATAGCGACCGTCGAGCGGACCAGCAGGTCTTCGATTTCCAGCGGTGCAACCTCGGTGTCGCGCGCGCCCTCGCCGAGCGCCTCGATGCGCGAGATCGGCAGGGCGAGTTTACGGGTCCTGGCGAGCCATTTCTCCGGCTGCGCCTCCGGCAACAGCGCCGAGGGCGTGGCGACGATGCGGCGGAAGGCCTCGCCACGTTCGGCGGCCTCGGACGCGATTCCTTCGATGTCGGACAGCAGGCCGAGCACCGGGACGCCGCGGATCGACTGGCCGAGATCGTCGGGGCGGGGCGACAGAATACCGGCAGGGCGTAGTCGCTTCATCGTTCCCGTCTCGATGGCGCGGATCACCATTTCGACTTCGACGCCGCGCCCGAGGATCAGCGTCGGCAGGGTCGCCTCGCGTCCGCTGGAGCGCGAGCGGGCATATTTCAGATAGCGATAGGCAAGGCGCGGTCCGCCCAGTAGCGAATTCTGGACGAGCCAGTAGAGAGCGATGGTGATTTTGCCAAAATAGAAATTGCCATAGAAGTTGGGCGCGACGAGCACATAGTCGACAGCCAGCAGCGAGACGGTGAGAACCGAGACGGCCTTGACGATATTCGATAGGTCCGGCAGCGAGGCGAAGCGCCACTTCGAGCGATAGAGCGAGAAGAACCAGTAGACCAGCCCGGCATAAGCCACGAAGAACGGCAGGAATCGCGGCAGATAGCGCAGATGCTCGTCGAGCAGCGCGCCTTCGAAGCGGACGACGAAGACGAGCCAGATCGCCAGCGCCGTCATCACGAGGTCGTGGACGACGACCGCCGTCTTCTTCAGATTCTGTTTGGGCAGGATGGCCATGTCAGGCGGGGTATCCCGCTCCCTCGATGGCTTGTCAACGCGCGATGGGCGCTTGCTCAGTTAGCGGGCGGCCTGGCTTCCAGCGCGCTGAGGACGAAGGCGATCATTTCGTCGGGCGATGGGCCGGGAATACACTCGCATTGCGTGATCAGCAGCGGGTGCATGAAGCGAATCATCGCCGTGCGGATGCAGCCCGTCGCATGGGCAGGCTCAACAGGCCGAAACTCGCCTCGGGAGATGCCGTCGGCCACGACACGGCGCAGGACAACGTCGAAGCGCTCGATATGGGCGATGATCGCATCCCAGCTTTCCTCCATGGCCGCGCAGACCATTTCCTGCATGCGGGCATGCCCGGCGAAGCGGGCGGCGTTAAGCCGGTAGGAGGTCGCGAGGATATCGCGAAGCCGGTCGGCCGCAGGCCGATCCTCGGCGGCGATGGTGGCGATCGCTTCTTCCTGCTCGCGCTTGTAGCGCTCCAGCACGGCTTCATTGATCGACTTCTTGGAATCGAAGAAGCGGTAGACATTGGCGGGGCTCATCCGTAGGGACTTCGCGATGTCCGCCACGGTCGTCTTCTGATAGCCGATGTCCCGAAAAAAGCGCTCGGCGGTGTCGACGATGATCTGCTTGGTATCGCGTTCGGAATGACTCACGGCGTCGCCGGCTTGTTTGTATTTCAACGAATGCGGTGAAGAATTGATCCTTATGACGAATTTCGTCATTCGTCAACGTTATGGCAGATAAAGACTTTTGCGTTGACCTGCATCAATTTTGGCTGAAGTGAAATCCTGACAAGCCGCTACAATGGCCGATGGGCCGCGATCCGCGGGCGCTGCCCTATGCGGTCGGAGATCGCGATTTTGCGATGTCGAGCAGCGCATCGATGTCGAGATGGCGCTCTATATGGCCTGCAAGCGCGTCGAGCGTGCTGTCGACGGTGTCGCCATAGCCCAGCGCCGAAGGCAGTTTGGCCCCTGCGATACGGGCGAGCCAGGCGCTGCGCACTGCATCCGAGGCAAAGATGCCATGCAGATAGCTGCCGGCAACCCGTCCGTCGGCGCTGGCCGCACCCTCGGCCCGATCATCGACCTGGAATGGCGCGCGGGCGGTGTCGCCGCCCACGGTTCGGCCGAGATGGATTTCATAGGCCTCCCCGTTGGTGGCGCTGGCAATGTGGCAGAAGCCGACCTCGCGAACGGTCTTCTCGGCATCAAGGCTGGTTTCGACATCGAGAAGGCCGAGGCCGGTCGCCTCGCCGGCAGGGCCTTCCAGGCGGAGCGGGTCGCGCACCACGCGTCCGAGCATCTGRTAGCCGCCGCAGAGGCCGAGGAYATGCCCTCCRCGYCGGCGATGGGCGAGGATGTCGATGTCCCAGCCCTCCCGTCGCAGTGCCGCAAGGTCCCGCAAGGTCGTCTTGGAGCCCGGCAGGATGACGAGATCGGCATCCCCCGGGAGCGCCTGGCCCGGGCCGATCATCGCGAGGTCGACGCAGTCCTCCAGCTTGAGCGGATCGAGGTCGTCGAAATTGGCGATGCCCGGCAGCACGGGCACCGCGATCTTGATGCGCGCACCGGGCTTGCGTCCTGAACGGATATCGAGGCCGTCTTCCGCAGGCAGGCGCGCCGCATCTGCGAACCAGGGGATGACGCCGAGCGAGGGCCATCCCGTGGCCGCCGCTATGGTGTCCAGGCCGGGGCCGAAAAGCCCCACATCCCCGCGGAAGCGGTTGATCGCGAAAGCGCGGATCATCGCCCGGTCGGCCTGATCCAGCACTGCATGGGTGCCGACGAGGCTGGCGATCACCCCGCCCCGGTCGATATCGCCGACCAGCACCGCAGGAACGCCGGCGGCTCGCGCAAAGCCGAGATTCGCGATGTCGCGCGCGCGCAGATTGGTCTCGGCCGGCGAGCCCGCTCCTTCGACGAGGATCAGATCGGCCTGCTCGCCGAGGCGCTCGAAGCTTTCCAGAACGCGGGGCAGAAAATCGCCGCGCCGAGCGAAATCGCGGGAAGTGAGCCGCCCGGCGACGCGGCCTTGCAGGATGACCTGGCTGCCTTGCTCGCCCTCGGGTTTCAGCAGCACCGGGTTCATGTCGGGATGCGGCGCGATGCGCGCGGCGCGCGCCTGCAGCGCCTGCGCGCGCCCGATCTCGCCCGCTGCCGTGGCGGCGGCATTGTTCGACATGTTCTGCGGCTTGAAGGGGGCTACGGCGAGACCGCGATTCGCAAAGAGCCGGCAAAGGCCGGCGACCACCAGCGACTTTCCGACATTGGAGCCGGTGCCGAGGATCATGATGGCGGGCGTGGACGCGCGGGACATCGCCCTGCTTAGCCCGGTTTCACGGGGTGCGGAAAGCCGCCAGCCGGGGCAATCGTCACGCAAGGAAGGTGTTGAACTTTGGTGCCGTCTGCATCGGGCGTGCCCAGGCGGAATACGCCCCGGAAGGATCACCATGCTGACAAGGTTCGCCGGTCCACTGCGGCACCTTGCTACGCCAAAGGGGCGAAGTCGTAACAGGATCCCGCCGAGGACCGGCTGAGACTCGATAGACACTGACCGATGATGAATGTCAACATTCATCACTCGGCACTTGATACGGGCGCTCCGGCTCGGCACAAGCATCGGGATGCGCGCCGCCATCCGGCATGTTAAAGCCGGCTTCGTCCTCTTTTCTGCCGGCCTCTGCGATGAATCCGATCTTCTCCGCCCTTCCGACCACCGTCTTCGAGACGATGTCGCAGCTCGCGCGCGAAACCGGCGCGGTCAATCTCGGCCAGGGCTTTCCGGACGATCCCGGTCCGGAGGATGTGCGGCGCAAGGCCGCGGACGCCGTCTTGGACGGCTGGAACCAATACCCGCCGATGATGGGCCTGCCGGAGCTGCGTCAGGCCGCAGCCACGCATTACAAGCACTGGCAGGGGCTCGATCTCGATCCGAACACCGAGGTGATGGTGACGTCCGGCGCGACCGAGGCGATCGCCGGGGCGCTGATGGCTCTTGTCACGCCCGGCGACGAGGTCGTGCTGTTCGAGCCGATGTACGACGCCTATCTGCCGCTCGTGCGGCGCGCTGGCGGCATCCCGAAATTCGTGACGCTGACGCCGCCGCATTTCGGTCTGACGGAGGAGGCGCTGGCCAAGGCCTTCTCCCCCAAGACGAAGGTCGTGCTGTTCAACAACCCGCTCAACCCGACGGCGACGATCTTCGGCAAGACAGACCTCGATCTCCTCGCCGATTTCTGCGTCCGGCACGACGCCATCGCGATCTGCGACGAGGTCTGGGAACATGTCGTCTTCGACGGGCACCGCCATGCCTCGGTGCTGGGCCGGCCGGATATGCGCGAACGTACCGTCAAGATCTCCTCTGCGGGCAAGATCTTCTCGCTCACGGGCTGGAAGGTCGGGCTCGTCATGGCCGCTCCGGCGATCATGCGGGTCCTTGCCAAGGCGCACCAATACATCACCTTCACCACCCCGCCGAACCTGCAGGCGGCCGTCGCCTATGGGCTGGGCAAGGGCGATGACTATTTCGAGGGTATGCGTGCCGATTTCCAGCGCTCGCGCGACCGCTTCGCCGCCGGCTTGCGCGATCTCGGCTTCGCGGTGCTGCCCAGCGCCGGCACCTATTTCCTGAACGTCGATATCGCCCCGCTCGGCGAGAGCGACGACGCCGATTTCTGCCGCCGCCTCGTCACCGAAAGCGGCGTCGCTGCGATCCCGGTCAGCGCCTTCTACGCCGAAGGAGCGGTCAAGAACGTCGTCCGCTTCTGCTTCGCCAAGCGCGACGCGACGCTCGATGCGGCGCTGGAGAGGCTTGCGACCCGCCGTCCGCGTTGAGGCGGATGTATGTTCGTCAGCCGCCGATCAGCTTGGTCGCGACGGCGCCGGCGGCGACGAGCCGCTTCTGGAGGTCGGCAGCGAGCGAATCCCCGCCTGGCGTGCGCCGCGCCGTCTCCGTCGCCGCCATCAGCTGGGCCAGCGCCTTCTGCGCCAGCTCCTTGTCCTTGTTGCGCCGCGCCAGCTGAAGCATGGCTTCGGCCTGGTTGGCGAAGCTGCGTGCCCAGAGCAACGGCACCTTGTCCTGCCGTCGTTCCTGCAGGGCGGCGGCAAAGGCTGCGATCGCCTCCTCGACGACGACTGGTTCGCTGTAGCGTTCGCCCATGGCGGCGAGCACGCTGCCCATCTGATCCTGCAGCTCAGCCCAGCGCAGCGGCTCGCGGCTGCGCTCCGTCGCCATGGATACGCGGTTGAGGCCGTTGAAGGCGCGCTCCAGCAGCGAAAGATCGCTCCGGCGCCGGCCGAGCGTCGCCCGGGCGCGCGAGATCATATGCTCGGCTTCGAGCCAGCGCGGTTCGTCATCGGCGCGGTTCCAGGCGCTGAGGACGCTGGCGTAGGTGGCTATGGCTTCCTCGAGAAGCTCGTCATCCTTCTGCGCGACCCCGAGCTTGACCGCGATGCGGCCGATGCGCAGCTTGAGCGCTCGCCACAGCGGTGGATCCTCGTCGCGGCTGAGATATTCGGCGCCCGAACGGCAATGGGCGAGCGCGGTCGTAAGGAGTTTCGCCTCTCCGGTGAGCCCCGCAAGGCCCTCGAGAGCAGCAGCCAACGCGTCCTGGGCGCCGGCAAAAGCCACGGTATCCGCCAGACGGTCGAGACCTTCGAGCAAGCGGCGCAATGTTGCGACGGCCCCGTCATAGCCCTCACGCCCGCCGAAATCGTCGCTGATGCGTGCCAGAGCCTTGGCCTGTTCCAGCGCCGCCGCACGGCTGCGCTCGACATCGGCGAGGCCGATCAGGGTGGAGGCCTCGCCGTAGCGGGTTGAAGCCTCCTGATAGCTCTCGGCGGTCGTGCGCAGGAAGCTGAGCGCCGCCCGGTCCGCCCGGTTCTCGCCGATCAGCAGCCGGCGTTCGATCGGCAATGTCGAAAGGTCGGTCGATCCGCCGATGGCATGCAACTCGGCCTGCGCCAGAGCCCTGTCCGCTTCGGCAAGACGCCCGGTGGCCAGGGCGCCGGCGGCCTCACGGCGCAGGCGCTGGATCTCGCCGTCGCCGTGTTCCATCGCCAGGCGCTGGACCAGGGCCTGGAAATCCCCCGCCTTGCGATCGAGCAGGGCCTCAGTGGGAGGTGTCGAACCGGGGCGGCGCAGCCAATCCGCGATCATCGCCGCCAGCGCCACCGGCGGCAGGCCGTGGCGTCCGGCGACGCGCGCCATAAGCGGGACGATCTCGTCGGGTTGACTGATGTTTGCCTCCCGCTCCGGCTCGGCCTCAAGCATTTTCGCGCGAAGTGGATACCGGTTCGCGTGAAGAAAATGCGACAGCACAAAGAGATAGAGCATTCCGCGCGTCGAAGAACACGGAATGCTCCAAATGCTTATTTCGCGGCGATGACCGCGATCTCGACCGTGAACTGCGGCGCGGCRAGCTTGGCCTCGACGGTGGCGCGGCCCGGGGTCTGGCCGGCAACGACCCATTTGTCCCAGACGGCATTCATCTCGGCGAAGGTCGACATGTCGGAGAGCCAGATGTTGACCATCAGCAGCTTCGACTTGTCGGTGCCGGCCTCGGCCAGGAGCCCGTCGATGATGCCGAGGATGTCGGCGGTCTGCTCGCCCACGCTCTTGCCGGCGGCCTTGTCCGCAACCTGGCCGGCCAGATAGACGGTGTTGCCGTGCACGACGGCCTTGGACATGCGCGGGCCGACGCCGATACGCTGAATGGTCATAATCTGATCTCCTTGAACGGACGCTTCGCTGGTAGCCCGGCCCGGTCGGTTTCGCAAATGATATGCGCCTGACCTTAGGGAAGATGTCGTCAAATCCCCCTGCCGCGGCAGGGGGGTCAGGCGAAGCTCGCCCAGCCCGCCCAGAGCGCCGCGTAGCGCCCGGCCTTGCCGACGAGCACGAGTGCGACGAAGCGGCCAAAGGGATAGTTCAGCGTGCCGGCAGCGAAGGTCAGGGGGTCGCCGACGATCGGCAGCCAGGCCAGCAGCAGCGATGGCCAGCCGAAGCGGGCGAAGAGGCCCTGTGCCTGAGTGAAACGCTTCGGATCGGGCCGCAGGCGGACCGGCAGCCGGTCGACGCCATGGCGCGCGATCAGCCGTCCGAGCCACCAGTTGAGGATCGAGCCGGCCGTGTTCGCCAGGCTCGCGGTCAGGAACAGCGCGAGCGGGTCGACGCTCTTTGCCGCGAGAAGCCCGACGAAGACGGCCTCGGACTGGGCCGGCAGCAAGGTTGCAGCGACGAAGGCCGCGCCCGCCATGGCGGCGAGGGATGCGAGCGGTTCCATGGGGCTCTCGGAGAGGCTGCTACGGCAAGGAGCGCTCGGTGGCTTGAAATGCTTAAAGCCGCCGCAGGGCGACCTGCTGGATGCGGTGGCTCGCGCCCTTGGTCAGGATCAGGCTGGCGCGCTGACGCGTGGGCAGGATGTTCTCTTGCAGGTTCGGTAGATTGATGCCGGTCCAGAGCTTCTCAGCGATCGCGAGCGCCTCTTCCTCGCCGATCTCCGCATATTTGCGGAAGAAGGAGCGGGGATCGCGGAAGGCGGTCTGGCGCAGCGTCATGAAGCGGTTGACGTACCAGCGATGCAGGTCGTTCTCATCGGCGTCGAGATAGACCGAAAAATCGAAATAATCCGAGACGAAGGGGATGGCCGTGCCATCCTTCGGCATCCGGCTCGGCTGCAGCACGTTGAGCCCTTCGAGGATCAGGATGTCCGGCCGCTCGACCGTCACCGTCTCGCCCGGCACGACGTCGTAGACGAGGTGCGAATAGACCGGCGCAGCTACCTGCGGCTTGCCGGCCTTCACATCCGACAGGAAGCGCAGGATCGCCGCCCCGTCATAGCTCTCGGGGAAACCCTTGCGCTGCATCAGACCGCGCCGTTCGAGCTCGGCATTTGGCAAAAGGAAGCCATCGGTGGTGACGAGCTCGACCTTCGGCGTGTTCGGCCAGCGCGAGAGCAGGGCCTTCAGCACGCGTGCGGTCGTCGACTTGCCGACCGCGACCGAGCCGGCGACCCCGATGACATAGGGCACCTTGACCTCGGACTCGGCGATCAGGAAGCGCTGCGTCGCCTTGAACAGCCCCTGCGTCGCCGCGACATAGAGCGAGAGCAGGCGCGACAGCGGCAGATAGATCGCGACGATCTCGTCGAGCGAGATCGGATCGTTGATCGATTGCAGCTTGGTCAGGTCGTCGACCGAGAGCGT
The DNA here is from genome assembly GCF_056395345.1 of Allobosea sp. 10L422. Taxonomy (NCBI): domain Bacteria; kingdom Pseudomonadati; phylum Pseudomonadota; class Alphaproteobacteria; order Hyphomicrobiales; family Alloboseaceae; genus Allobosea; species Allobosea sp. 10L422. The sequence continues at coordinate 197,941 of NZ_JBFTJI010000008.1, read as the reverse complement.
CAGCGGAGCATCGGCGCGCAGATGCGCCCATTCGTCGCGCGAGAACAGGCGGTAGGGCGAGACCAGTTCGCGCTCGGGCGCAGGCGTGACGAGACGCTGGTCCATGACGCGGCCCGCAATCCAGGATTCGAGATTCAACGCGGGTCCATCCTCGCGGTACTCAACGGGGCCGGGCCGCCTTTTCCGCCAGTCCGGAGCGGGCGGTGCGGGCCTCAAGCTGGCTCAAGACGTCCCGCAATGCAACATTGCGCGCCTTGAGCACCACCAAAAGATGATACAACACGTCCGCGCTCTCGGCGATCAGCTCGTCGCGATCGCCCTTCACGGCGGCGATCACGGCCTCGACCGCCTCCTCGCCGAACTTCTTGGCGGCCCGTTCCGGCCCCGCCGCAAGCAGCTTGGCGGTCCAGGATTCCTCGGGCGAGGCGCTGGCGCGCTCGGCGATGCGGGTTTCGAGATCGGAGAGCGTGAAGTTGGCCATCAGTCCAGCCTCATCCGAAGCCCGGCTTCCGCCATATGCGCCTTGGCCTGCTGGATCGTATAGGTGCCGAAATGGAAGATCGAGGCTGCCAGCACAGCCGAGGCATGGCCCCTGCTGACTCCGGCGACGAGATCGTCGAGATTCCCAACGCCGCCCGAGGCGATGACAGGGACCGAGACTGCGTCGGCAATCGCACAGGTCAACCCGAGATCGTAACCCGACTTGGTGCCGTCCCTGTCCATCGAGGTGACGAGGAGCTCGCCCGCTCCCAGCGAAACGACTTCGCGCGCAAAGGCGACGGCCTCGATGCCGGTGGCGTTGCGCCCGCCATGGGTGAAGATCTCCCAGCGGCCGGGCGAGACCTGCTTGGCGTCGATCGCGACCGTGATGCACTGGGCGCCGAACTTCTCCGCCGCTTCCTTGACGAACTGGCGGTTGGTGACGGCGGCCGTGTTGATCGAGACCTTGTCGGCGCCGGCGAGCAGCAGCGCGCGGATATCCTCGACCTTGCGCACGCCGCCGCCGACGGTGAGCGGCATGAAGCAGGCTTCCGCCGTGCGCGTCACCACGTCCAGCAGGATGCCGCGATCCTCATGGCTCGCGGTGATGTCGAGGAAGCAGAGCTCGTCGGCGCCGGCCGCGTCATAGGCCTTGGCGGCTTCGACCGGATCGCCGGCATCGACGAGGTCGAGGAACTTGACGCCCTTGACCACACGGCCTTCCTTGACGTCGAGGCAGGGGATGATGCGGGTCTTCAGGGTCATGCCGCGGCTCCCTTCGTCGCGCTCCGAAGCCGCGCCAGCGCCGCCGCCGGGTCGATCCGCCCGTCATAGAGGGCACGGCCGGTGATCGCGCCTTCGAGGATGGCGGCATCATCGGCGCAGAGGCGCTCGATATCGGCCATCGAGGCAAGTCCGCCCGAGGCGATGACCGGGATCGAGACCGCCTTCGCCAGCGCGATCGTGCCTTCCCAGTTGATGCCCTGGAGCATGCCGTCGCGGGCGATGTCAGTGTAGATGATCGCGGCTACGCCGGCATCCTCGAAGCGCCGGCCGAGATCGGCTGCCGCCAATGTCGAGGTTTCAGCCCAGCCTTCCACGGCGACGAAGCCGTCGCGCGCATCGATGCCGACCGCGACCTGTCCCGGAAACGCCTTGGCCGCCTCGCGTACGAAGCCGGGATCGCGCACCGCCGCCGTGCCGATAATGACTCTGGCGATGCCCTTATCGAGCCAGCCGGCGACCGTCTTCATGTCGCGGATGCCGCCGCCGAGCTGCACCGGAAAGGCGACACGCTTCAGGATGGCCTCGACCGCCGCCGCGTTCATCGGCTTGCCGGCAAAGGCGCCGTCGAGATCGACGACATGCAGCCACTGGAAGCCCTGGGCCTCGAAGGCGGCAGCTTGCGCGGCCGGATCGTCGTTGAAGACGGTGGCCTGGGCCATGTCGCCCTGCTTCAGCCGCACGCAGCGGCCTTCCTTCAGGTCGATCGCGGGAAAGAGGATCATGGCTTCCAGCTCAGGAAATTGGCGATGAGCTTCAGCCCCAGCTTCTGGCTCTTCTCGGGGTGGAACTGCGTGCCGGCGACATTGCCATGCGCCACCATCGCGGTAACCGGCCCGCCATGGTCGGTCAGGGCCAGCACGTCCTGCGGGCGCTCCGCCGCCAGCGCGTAGGAGTGGACGAAATAGGCGTGCAGCCCCTGCGGCCCGGTCTCGATGCCATCGAGCAGCTTGTGCTCATCCTGCTTGTGCAGGACGTTCCAGCCCATATGCGGGATCTTGAGGCTGTCGTCGTCCGGCTCGATCAGCGTGACGTCGCCGGGGATCCAGCCGAGCCCCTGGGTGACGGTGTATTCCAGCCCGCGCGACGCCAGCAATTGCATGCCGACGCAGATGCCGAGGAAGGGGCGGCCCTTGGCGCGCACGACCTCTTCCAGCGCCTCGACCATGCCCGGCACGGCATCGAGCCCGCGCCGGCAATCGGCGAAGGCGCCGACGCCCGGCAGCACGATACGGTCGGCCGCGCGCACGATGCCGGTGTCGCTGGTGACGTGGATGGTCGAGGCGATGCCGCTTTCCTGCGCCGCCCGCTCGAAGGCCTTGGCGGCGGAGTGCAGATTGCCCGAGCCGTAATCGATGATGGCGACGCTCTGACTCATCGCCCGCGGGCCTCCGGGAACAGGCCGATGATCGGCAGCGGTCCGCTCGGGCGGACCATCGGGGCAGGAGCGGCAGGCTCTGCACGCGGCGGCGCGGCCTTGCCGGCCAGGCCCCGCTCGAAATAGCGGCGCTCGGCCTCGGGCAGGCTGCGGGCCTCGACCACGTCGGCGACGCGCCAGCCCTTGCGGAGCAGCTTTCGGACGACGAGGTCGTTGCCCTCGACGCCGAGGAACAGCGCGCTCGACCAATAGATCAGCGACAGCGCGCTCGGATGCAGGCCGAAGCGGCTGCGCAGATAGATGAGCCCGGCCACGGCCAGCGCGAACAGCAGGGTCATCAGCCACAGCCTCTTGCCGAGGAGCCAGAGGCCGGTGAGTAGGAAGGCGCCCCAGGAGAAGCTCTCGGGAATGAGGCGCGCCTGCTCGATTTCCTCGCCGCGGCCGCCTGCGGCCGGCGGCGGTGTCAGGACGGTGTAGAATGCCATGGCCGCCTCCTAGAGCATTTTCGAGCGAAGTGGCTACAGGTTCGCGTGAAGAAAATGCGTAGACGAAGAATCAGAGAGCGCCCTTGGTCGAGGGGATGCGGTCGCCCTCGCGCGCATCGACTTCCAGTGCCTGGCGAAGCGCGCGTGCCAGCCCCTTGAAGCAGCTTTCCGCGATATGGTGGGCGTTGTCGCCGTAGAGCGTCTCGACATGCAGCGTGATGCCGGCGTTGATGGCGAAGGCCTGGAAGAATTCGCGCACCAGCTCCGTATCGAAACTGCCGATCTTCTGCGCCTTGAACTCCGTGCGGAACACCAGGAACGGCCGGCCGGAGACGTCGATCGCAACGCGCGTCAGCGTTTCGTCCATCGGCAGGTGGACATCGGCATAGCGGCGGATGCCCTTCTTGGTGCCGAGAGCTTGCTTCAAAGCCTCGCCCATGGCGATGCCGGCATCCTCGACCGAATGGTGGTCGTCGATATGGGTGTCGCCTTTCACCGCGACCTTGAGATCGATCAGAGAATGGCGGGCGAAGAGGTCGAGCATATGGTCGAAGAAGCCGACGCCGGTGGCGATCTCGGCCTTGCCGGTGCCGTCGATCAGAAGCGAGACCGCGATATCGGTCTCGTTGGTGCGGCGCATCACTTCGCCCGAACGCATGCTGGCCTCTCAAGCCTTGGCGGGAACCGGCTCCGCTTTAGCAGGGGCGGGCGGAGATGGCCACTGGCCGCTCCAACAGCCGTCATGCTCGGGCTTGGCCCGAGCATCTCACGTCAGGAGAGGTTCCGAAACCTTATCCTGCTCGCGATTCTCGGGTCGTTGCTTCGCTACGCCCGAGAATGACGGCCAGAGTCAAACCCTCGCCAGCGCCTGCTCCAGATCGGCGATCAGGTCGTCGGCGTGCTCGAGCCCGATCGAAAGGCGGATCATGCCGTCGGTGACGCCCATATCGGCACGGACCTCCGGCGTGAAACGCTGGTGCGTGGTCGTCGCCGGATGGACGATGAGGCTCTTGGCGTCGCCGAGATTGTTGGAGATGCGGATCAGCTTGCAGGCGTTGAGCAGGCGGTAGGCGGCGTCCTTGCCGCCCGGCACCTCGAAGGCGATCAGCGTCGAGGGGCCGCTCATCTGGCGGGCGATGATCTCGGCCTGGGGGTGGCTCTTGTGGCCGCAGAAGATGACCTTGGACGGCTTGGCATGAGCGGCGAGCCAATCCGCGACCTTGGTGGCGTTCTCAGCCTGCTGGCGCACGCGCAGCGGCAGCGTCTCCAGCGCCTTGAGCATCACCCAGGCGTTGAAGGGGGAAATCGCCGGGCCGGTCTGGCGCAGGAAGGTCTGGATATCGCCTTCGATCAGCTCCTTCGAGCCGACGACGAGGCCGCCGAGGCAGCGGCCCTGCCCGTCGATATGCTTGGTCGCCGAGTAGACGACGAGATCGGCGCCGAGCTCGAGCGGGCGCTGGAAGAGCGGGGTCGCGAAGACGTTGTCGACGACGAGCCGGGCGCCGGCTGCCTTGGCGATCTTCGCGACGGCCGCGATGTCGATCACCTCGAGCGTCGGGTTCGACGGCGTTTCGAGGAAGAAGGTTTTGGTGTTCGGCCGGACCGCCTTGCGCCAGGCCTCGATATCGGTGCCGTCGACCAGCGTCGACTCGACGCCGTAGCGCGGCAGATGGTCCTCGACGATGTAGCGACAGGAGCCGAACAGCGCCCGGGCCGCCACGACATGGTCGCCTGCACGCAAGGGCGCCATCACGGCCGCGGTGACGGCAGCCATGCCGGTCGCCGTGGCGCGGCAGGCCTCGGCGCCTTCGAAGGCGGCCATGCGGCCTTCGAGCATCGACACCGTCGGGTTGGAGAAGCGGGCGTACTGGAAACCCGGATCCTTGTTCAGGAAGCGGGCCTCGCATTGCTCGGCGCTGTCGTAGACATGGCCCTGCGTCAGGAACAGCGCCTCGGAGGTCTCGCCGAACTGCGAGCGCATGGTGCCGGCGTGGACGAGGCGGGTTTCAGGATGCAGCTTGGCTGCGGCGTTGTCCGATGCCGACATGGGGAACCTCAGTCCGTTCTTTATAACGGACAACGCCACTAGCACTTCCCCTTCTGTTCGTAAAGAAGAACAGAATTTCCTTTTTTGAAAACCGCTCTCGCGACAAACCTTCTGCGGCTTCAGGTGCAGCGTTCGGTTGGGCGCCCGAGCGGCTTCAGGAAGCCGGTGAGGTCGGCCGTGACATGATGGACATGTCCAGCCTCGACTGCGACCTGTTCCCAGGTCTCGCGGAAGGGATCAGGCGTCTTCGGCACGATCAGCACGGTCTTCATGCCGAGCGCGCTCGGCACGACCAGGTTCTTCTCGATATCCTCGAACATCGCCGCCCGGCCCGGATCGACGGAATGCTTGGCGAGGAAGGTCTCATAGGTCGAACGCTCGGGCTTGGGCGTGAAGCCGGCCTGCACGATGTCGAAGATATCCTCGAAGTGATGGAGGATGCCGAGCTTGCTGGCGACGTTCTCGGCGTGCCCGCGCGAACCGTTGGTCAGGATCAGCTTGCGGCCGGGCAGGGCCGCGATCGCCTCGCCGAGATCGGGATTCGGGTCGAGCAGGGTCAGGTCGATCTGGTGGGCAAAGTCGAGGAAATCGCCGGGATCGACGCCGTGCTCTTCCATCAGCCCCTTCAGCGTCGTGCCATAGTGCTGGTAGTAATATTTCTGCAGCGCGCGCGAAGAGAGCCCATCAAGCCCGAACAGCTCTGCGAGGAACAGGGTGATGCGCTCGTCGACCTGCGGCCAGACCTTGGCCTCATGCGAGTAGAGGGTGTTGTCGAGATCGAAGATCCAGTGATCGACATGCGCGAAGCCCTCTGTCGGAAAGGGCGGTGCCGCGGCAGGTATGTCAGCGAGTATTTTCATAGGACTCCGTGATGTGGCGATCCGGAGTCTGCGCCGCAAGTCCTTGGCCAAGGCTTAATCGCCATAGCGCTTCCCACCGTCATGGTCGAGCTTGACCCGACCATCTCCGAAACCAGTGCTTTCTGGCCACGCGATTTCCCAGGTCGGCGCTTTGCGCCGCCCGAGAATGACGGGCGAAATCAGCGCCGGATGATCGTGCCGGCGCCGGTGTCGGTGAACAGCTCGATCAGCGCCGCATGCGGCACCTTGCCGTCGAGGATGACGACGGCCTCGACGCCCTTCTCCAGGGCGTAGATGCAGGTCTCGATCTTCGGGATCATGCCGCCCGAGATCGTGCCGTCGGCGATCAGGCGGCGGCATTCCTCGACTGTGAGTTCCGGAATCAGCTGCTTGTCCTTGTTGAGCACGCCCGGCACGTCGGTCAGCAGCAGCAGGCGCTTGGCATTCAGCGCGCCCGCAATGGCGCCGGCGAAGGTGTCGGCGTTGACGTTGTAGGTCTGGCCGTCGGCTGCGGCGCAGACCGGCGCCAGCACCGGGATGAGCTCGGCCTTAAGCACAGCGTCGAGCACCGTGGTGTTGACAGCCTCGGGTTCGCCGACGAAGCCGAGATCGAGAACCTCCTCGATCTTGGAATCGGGGTCGACGATCGTGCGGGTCACCTTGCGCGCGGTGACCATGTTGCCGTCCTTGCCGCAGAGCCCGATGGCGCGGCCGCCCTCGCGGGTGATGTAGCCGACGATCTCCTTGTTGACCGAGCCGGCGAGAACCATTTCGACGACCTCGACGGTCGCTTCGTCGGTGACGCGCAGGCCCTGCTTGAACTCGGACTGGATGCCGAGCTTCTTCAGCATCGCCGCGATCTGCGGGCCGCCGCCATGGCAGACCACCGGCTTCAGGCCGGACTGCTCGAGCAGCACGATATCCTCGGCGAAGTCCTCGGCGGTGGCGGCATCGCCCATGGCGTTGCCGCCATACTTGATGACGATGATTTCCTGGTCGTAGCGCTGCATGTGAGGCAGCGCCTGGACGAGCAGCTCGGCGGATTGCGACGGCGTCAGAAGGGGATGGTCGGTCATTCGGGCAGGCTCCGCGCGGCCGCAGGAAGGGTCCGGGCGCGCTTCTACCCGAACTTGCGCGGCGGCGGAAGGACGTCCGGCGCCGGTCAGGCGCGCCCGGTCGTCAACTCCGCCTGGCTGTCACGGCCGCGACGGCGAGGCCGAGCCAGCCGCCGAGCATGAACCAGCCGCCGATCGGCGCCGCGCGCGGGAACAGCGCCTCGTTGGCGAAGCCGCGGCGGGCCAGATCGGCCGCGAACAGCACCGCACCGAAGATGATGGCCGAGAGCGCGAAACGGGCCAGCGCATCCTGCAGATGCCCGCCCTTGCGGGCGGCGGTGGCGCCAATGACGACGGAAGCGTGGAACAGCAGCATCTGCCCGGCAGTCTGGACATTGGCCGTGCCCGTTACGTGGGCGGCAGCCGCTAGCAGCGCGACGCCCGCCAGGCCCATCAGGGCGGCGAAGGTGAGATGGGTCTTTGTCGCGTTCATGCGATTATCACAACCGCTCGGCGAGAACCCGGCCGATCGCGGCGCGCAATTCGGGAATGCCCACTCCCTTTTCGCTGGAGGTCAGCAGCACCTCGGGGAAGGCCGCCGGCCGGCGCTTGATCTCGTCATAGGTCGCCTCGCACATGAACTGCTGGTCGCCCGGCTTCAACGCATCGCCCTTGGTGAGCACCACCTGATAGGACACGGCGGCCTTGTCGAGCGTCTCCAGCACGGCGCCGTCGACATCCTTGATGCCATGGCGCGCGTCGATCAGCACGTAGACGCGCATAAGGTTCGAGCGGCCGCGCAGATAATCGTGGATCAGCCTGGTCCAGGCCGCGACCTTCTCCTTGCCGACGGCGGCATAGCCATAGCCGGGCATGTCGACGATGGTCAGCCGCTCGTCATGGTCGACCTGGCGGAAGAAGTTGAGCTGCTGCGTCCGGCCCGGCGTATGCGACGTCCGTGCCAGGGCGTTGCGCCGCGTCAGCGCGTTGATCAGGCTGGACTTGCCGACATTGGAGCGGCCGGCGAAGGCAATCTCCTGCCCGACCATCGGCGGCAGATCGTCGATCTTGGTCGAGGCCCAGACGAAATCCCACGGCCCCTCGAAGAGTTTGCGGGCGGCTTCGATCTCTTCGGCGTCATAGGGCTTGGTCGTGGAGGTGGTCATGGCTTCCGCTCTTTCGAAATCAGAAGCCCTCATCCTGAGGAGCCGCGCAAGCAGCGTCCCGAAGGATGCTCCCGCGCGTACCGGAACATCCTTCGAGACGCAGCCTGAGGGCTGCTCCTCAGGATGAGGGCTGAGGATGGCTCGCTCTTACACGGCTGCGCGCAGCGCGTCGATGTCGGCGCCCTGGATCGCGTCGATATGGCGCGCGATCCTGTCCGCCTCCCAGTCCCACCAGCGGGTCGCCAGCAGTTCCGCCACGATCTCGGGCGCAAAGCGCATCTTCACGACCCGGCCAGGATTGCCGGCGACGACCGCATAGGGCGGCACGTCCTTCGTGACCTGCGCCCGCGTGCCGATGATCGCGCCGTCGCCGATCCTGACGCCGGGCATGATCACCGCCTCGCGCCCGATCCAGACATCGTTTCCGATGACCATATCGCCGCGATTGTTCGGGCCGGGGCGCTTGAGCGCCTCGGGATCGCCGAGGCCGAACATCTGGAAGGGGAAGGTCGAGAAGCCGCCGATCGGATGATTGGCGCCGTTCATGATGAACTGCGCCGCCTGCGCGATGGCGACGAATTTTCCGATGATCAGCCGGTCGCCGATGAAGTCGAAATGATAGCGCACGCAGCGGGCGACGAAATGCTCGGGCCCGCGCGAGTCGTCGTAATAGCTGTAGTCGCCGACCTCGATCAGCGGATGATCGACGACCGCCTTCAGGAAGGCGGTGCCCTTCCAGCCGGGGATGGGATGGCGCGTCTGCGGATCGGGAAGCGGCATCGCGGGAAGGCCTTGGCCTGAAAAGGCGAAGGGCGGGAAGACCCGCCCTTCGATCACTCACTTCTTGTTGGTGTTGGCCGGCTTTGGCGGCGCCGGTGCGGCGGGCGCTGCAGCCGGCTTCTTGCCGAACATGCCCTTGATGTTGTCGAACAATTCGATCTTCACCCCGTTCTTGCGCATGATGAAGCCCTGCTGGGTCACCGAGAGCAGGTTGTTCCAGCTCCAGTAGATCACCAGGCCAGCCGGGAACGAGCCGAGCAGGAAGGTGAAGAACACCGGCATCCAGGTGAACATCATCTTCTGCACCGGGTCCGGCGGCTCCGGGTTCATCTTCATCTGGATGAACATCGTGATGCCCATGATGATCGGCCAGATGCCGAGATGCAGATAGCTCGTCATGGCCGCGGGCAGGAAGAAGAAGATGTTCGTCGGATCGGGCGCGGCGAGATCGTGGATCCAGCCAAAGAACGGCGCGTGCCGCATCTCGATGGTGATGAACAGGATCTTGTAGAGCGCGAAGAACACCGGGATCTGCAGCAGCACCGGCCAGCAGCCGGCCACCGGGTTGATCTTCTGCGTCTTGTAAAGCTCCATCAGCGCTTGCTGCTGCTTCATCTTGTCGTCGGCGTAGCGCTCGCGGATCGCCGTCATTTCCGGCTGCAGCGCCTTCATCTTCGCCATCGAGGCGTAGGACTTGTTGGCGAGCGGGAAGAACAGCGCCTTGAGCAGCACCGTGACGATCAGGATCGCGACGCCGAAATTGCCGACATGCTTGTAGATCCAGTCGAGCAGCAGGAACATCGGCTTGGTAATGAAATAGAACCAGCCCCAGTCGATCAGCAGGTCGAAGCGCGTGATCTGAAGATCGCGCTCATAGCCATTGATCGCCGCGACTTCCTTTGCACCGGCGAAAAGCTTCGACTGCGACGCAGCACTCGCGCCCGGCGCCACCGCCACGGCTTCGCCGAGGAAGTCGGCCTGGTAGGTGCGCTCCGAACCGGTCTGGACCGAAGAAAAACGGCCTTCGAACTTGCGCTTCTGGTCGGGGATGACGGTCGCCGCCCAATATTTGTCGGTGATACCGACCCAGCCGCCGACAGCATCCTTCCAGTTCCGGCCGACGGTTCCGGGCGACAGCGCCGGCTCTTTATCGAGCTTATCGTAGGTCCATTCCTGCAGGCCGTGGTCGCCAACATAGCCGACGAGGCCTTCGTGGAGAACGTAATAGCCCAGCGTGTGCGGTCGGCCCTGACGGACGACCTGGCCGTACGGGAAGAGCGTGACCGCGGTGGCGCCCTTGTTCTCGACCTCGTCTTGGATCGTGAACATAGCGTTGTTGTCGACGCTGATAATGCGCTTGAAAATCAGGCCCTGGCCGTTGTCCCAGCTCAGCGTGACCGGCGTGGTCTGCGTCAGGGTCTGGTTATCCGCAGTCCAAACGGTTTTTGCGTTGGGCACCGCTACCGAGCTGCCGGGCGCTGCGACCCAACCGAAATCCGAATAATAGGCGTTGGGGCCGCCGGCGGGCGAAAGCAGGACGATGATCGGGCTGTTGGGATCTACCGTCTCGCGGAATGCCTTGAGCGAGACGTCGTCCACGCGAGCGCCAGTGAGCGAGATCGAGCCAGCGATCCGGGGCGTGTCGATCTTGACGCGCGGGCTGGCGGCCAGTGCCTGCTCGCGCGTGCCGACGGCCTGCGTCGCGGGAGCGCCGGGCGCGGCGGAGCCGCCGGGCTGGCCCGGCGTGGCGGGCGTCGGGGTCGAGCCGGAAGCTGCGGGCGCCTGCTGGCTCTGGGCCTGCTGGTTCTGCCGCGCGGCCTCCTGCTGCTTCTCCATCTGCGGCTTGGCATAGAAGAATTGCCAGCCGAGCAGGATGACTACGGACATGACGATCGCGAGAAGCAGATTGCGGTTGTCTTCTTTCATCATGATCGGAAACGAATCTCGCTTGGTCCGGCAGGGGGCGGCGTGTCTGGTCAGCCTCGCGGCGCCACATCGCGCTTCATGCGCGAGCGGTGCCGGTCAGCATGCGGCTTTTGAGGCTTCGCCCGGTCGATGGCAATGGACAGATCGGCCACGAGTGCGTGAAAATCTGCCTTCAGCACTTCGGAGCGGGCAACGACCACGATGTCGCAGGGCTTCGCGGTCTGGTCACGCAGCGCCTTGGCGGCGGCTGCGCGCAGGCGGCGGCGGATGCGGTTGCGCTTCACGGCATTGCCGGTCTTGCGCGAGGCGGTGAGCCCGAGCCTGAGCCCGTCCCGCTCTTCCTCGGGCATGCAGTCGCGCACCTGTGCCATGAAGGCAGGCGAACGAAAACGGCGGCCGTGGTCGGCCGCCGCCAGGAATTCTTTGCGTTGCGTCAGACGGGCGAGGCGCATGGCGGTTGGCCAGTCTTCCGGAACGGGCGCGCTATGGTCACGCGCCAGTGCTTGTCAGGCCGACAGGCGCTTGCGGCCGTGCGCGCGGCGAGCAGCGATGACCTTGCGGCCACCCTTGGTCGCCATGCGGGCGCGATAGCCGTGGCGGCGCTTGCGAACCAGCTTGCTGGGTTGATAGGTTCTCTTCACGGTCCGTCTCCGGGGCCTTTATGAGCACGACGGCCGCGGCTTTCCGGGGAAAGCATGGCCAACCGAGCCTGTCATGCGATAAGGGTCGGCGCGGCCTTTCGGCTGCGCAGGTGGCGGGCTTATGACGGATGGACGACACCGAGTCAATGCCGAATGATCCGCGAAGCCGCCATCGGCGGGGAAGCTCTGCGCAGCATTCAGCGCGGCCGGCGCTTCGTGCCCTGGCGGACGTTGAAGGCCAGAACCAGGATGGAGCCGCCCGTCAGAGCCGCGGCCACGCCGGCCGGGCTGGCGTGCAGGCCGAAAGCGAGGCAGGCGCATAGCCCGACCAGTACAAGGATGGCGAGGGCGAGCCGTTCGTCATCGATGAACAGAGCGGCAATTTCGCGCAGGATCATGCCGATCGTCTTCATGCTGCAGTCTCCATGGAGTTCCGGCGAAAGGTTGCGGCGAGGGTGAGTCCGCTCGCCAGCAGGAGTGCCGCCAGCGCCGGGATTGCGAAGTCGCCGCCGGGCCAATCGACGCCCAGCCCTTCGCCCGTCCAGTAGATGCCGAAGGCCGATATCATCACGCCGACGGCGAATTTCAGGGTGTTCTCGGGAACGCTGGCGAGTGGCTTGCGCAGGACGAGGCCGAGCGCCAGCACGAGCGCGCAGGCTGCGAGCGCCCCGAGGCTGGCGGGCCAGAGCAGGCCCCGGCCGGCGCCGACGGCGAGCACGATGAAGACGACCTCGATGCCTTCGAGCATCACGGCTTTGAAGGCGGTGAGCCCCGCTATCCAGTCGTGATGACCTGCCGTTCCGGCATCGCCGGCCTGCAAGGCCCCGGTTTCCTTGATGAAGGCTGCCTCCTCGTCATGGAGAGCGATGAAGCCCGCGGCCCGGAGGATGGCTTTTCGGAGCCAGCGCAGGCCGAACATCAGGAGCAGAATGCCGATGGTAAGCTGCAGGGCTTGCAGTGGCACCCGTGTCAGGGCCGAGCCGAGCAGCAGCACCAGCAATGCGAGCACGGCCAGCGCGCAGCCCGTGCCGATGAGCGCCGGCCGCCAGCCGCGGACGGTCCCGACTGCGAGGACGATGGTGAAGGCTTCGACGACCTCGACCAGCGAGGCGAGGAAGGCGGCGGAAAGCGCTGGAGCGGCCATGGTCCACGTCATGAGCGACCTCTTGTGAATGGTCTCGCCGGTAGGTGACAATGGCGGCTTCTGCTGTCACTGCCGCTTCGGTCTTGAATGGCTGGGGTAAAATGCTATTTGTAACAGTGGTAACATTCAAGAGGTTCCATGGCGTCGCTAGAGTGGTTGTTGCTGACCTACAAGGTTCCGGCCGAACCGGCGCGCAAGCGGGTCTCCATCTGGCGCAAGCTCAAGGGGATGGGCGCGGTCTATCTGCAGGGCGGCGTCTGCCTGCTGCCGAAGACCGACGACCATCTGCGGCGTCTCAAGATGCTCGAGAACGAGATCGCCGAGGCGGAGGGCGAGGCGCTGCTGCTGGCGACGGTCGGCCTCGACCAGAAACAGCAGGAGAAGGTCGTCGCGCGCTTCAATGCCGATCGCGACGACGAGTACAAGGAATTCATCGAGAAGTGTCTCGCCTTCGAGGCCGAGATCGACGAGGAAACGCGGGTCTCGCATTTCACCTTTGCCGAGCTCGAGGAGAACGAGCAGGAGCTGATGAAATTCCGCAACTGGATCGAAAAGATCCGCAAGCTGGATTTCTACGGCGCGCCCCGCGCCGGCGAGGCGGCCGAGCGCCTGCAGCGTTCGGAAGCGATCCTCGACGCCTATGCGCATAATGTTTTCGCGGCGCAGGAGGAGAATCGCGCTCCCGAGGCGCCGAAGCGACCGTGACCGCGCTGGTGGATCTGGTGCCGGCAGGCTTGCGCTTCGCGCTGACATCCCCGATATAGCGCCCGGGAGGTTGGCGAGGGACGTCTCACTCGCCAACCGGGTCAGGTCCGGAAGGAAGCAGCCCTAACGAGACCGAACGGGTCTTCGTCCAGCCTCCCACCTCATGCGCCGCGTGAAAGCGCCGTGCACCCGCGCCAAGCCTGGGCCGAGGTCAAACGGCGCGGCGCGCAAGTTGCCATAGCGCCATTGACCCTCGCCTCCCGATTGGCGAAACCAGTTTTCATGACCGACCAGATCGACGCCGCCTCTGCTGACGAACCGGGTTTCGCCGGTTTCGATCCGGCGCCTGCGCCGCAGGCGGCGTCCGGTGCGGCGCCCGCGCCCTATCGCGTGCTGGCTCGCAAGTACCGGCCGGCGCATTTCGGCGATCTGATCGGCCAGGAAGCGATGGTGCGCACGCTCACCAACGCCTTCGCCGCCGGCCGCATTCCGCAGGCCTGGATGCTGACCGGCGTGCGCGGCGTCGGCAAGACGACCACCGCCCGCATCCTGGCGCGTGCGCTCAACTTCCAAAAGCCCGACGGACAGGGCGGCCCGACCACCGATCTGCGCGAATTCGGCGTGCATTGCCGCGAGATCATCGAGGGCCGCCATATCGACGTGATGGAGATCGACGCTGCTTCGAACAACAGCGTCGACAACATCCGCCAGATCAACGACGCCGTGCGCTATGCCCCGGTCTCGGCGCGCTACAAGGTCTATATCGTCGACGAGGTGCACATGCTCTCGACCGGCGCCTTCAACGCATTCCTGAAGACGCTGGAAGAGCCGCCGCCGCACGCGAAGTTCATCTTCGCGACCACCGAGATTCGCAAGGTGCCGATCACGGTGCTGTCGCGCTGCCAGCGCTTCGATCTGCGCCGAGTCGAGGCCGATGTGCTGGTCGATCACCTCGCCGGCATCTGCAAGGCCGAGGGCGTCGATGCCGAGCAGGAGGCGCTCGCCGCCGTAGCCCGCGCAGCCGAGGGCTCGGTGCGCGATTCGCTCTCGATCCTCGACCAGGCGATCGCCCATGCGGCCGGGCGGATCACGCTCGACGACATCCGTTCCATGCTCGGCCTCGCCGACCGGGCGCGCGTCATCGACCTCTTCGAATCAGTGATGAAGGGCGACATCGCCGCGGCGCTGGGCGAGTTGCGGGCGCAGTACGATGCCGGCGCCGATCCGGCGGTGGTGCTCAACGACCTCGCCGAGTTCACGCATCTCGTGACCCGCCTCAAGCTCGTGCCCGAGGCGGTGAAGGACAACAGCCTCGCCCAAGCCGAACGCGTGCGCGGCGGCGATTTCGCCCAGCGCCTCTCGATCCGCGTGCTCGCCCGCACCTGGCAGATGCTGCTCAAGGGCATCAGCGAGGTGAAGCAGGCCGACCGCCCGGTGATGGCTGCCGAGATGGTGCTCGTGCGCCTCGCCCATGCCGCCGACCTGCCGACGCCTGACGAGGCGTTGAAGCTGCTGCGCGACGGTATGGGGTCGATCCCAGCCGGAAACGGCAATGGTGGCGGCGCGCCGCGCCCGCCTTCCGGCGGCGGCAACACCGCGCTCGCCGCCCGGCCGATCCTCGCCAGCGCCAATCCGGCCCCTGTGCCGGTAGCGCGCATTGCCGCCGCCCCCGCCGCGATCGTCGCCTCGATCGAGGATGTCGTCGCGTTGGCGTCGCAGAACCGCGACATCACGCTGAAGATCGCCCTGGAGCGCGATATCCGGCCGGTGCGTTTCGAGCCCGGCCGCATCGAGTTCTCGCTTGCCGAGGGCGCCTCGCGTACCCTCGCGCAGGATCTCTCGCGCCGCCTCAAGGAGTGGACGAACCAGACCTGGATGGTCGCCGTCGTCAACGAGGAGGGCGGCGCGACCCTGCGCGAACAGGCGGTGGCGGCCAAGGACCGGCGCGAGAGCGACGCTGCGGCTCATCCCTCGGTCAAGGCCGTGCTGGAGCGCTTTCCCGGTGCGCGCATCGTCGACGTCCGTGATCCGCGCGCCATCGCCGCGGCCGAGAATGCAGCCTCGGCGCCGGCCGAGGACGAGTACCTGCCTGATGCCGAGCCGCTTTTCGATGATTCCGAGCCGGATTTCGACGGCATCGATTTCTGAGTTTTTTAAGGAGGATTTCCCATGCGCGACATGATGGGTCTGATGAAGCAGGCTCAGCAGATGCAGCAGAAGATGGCCGACATGCAGGCCGAGCTCGACGCCATCGAGGTCGAGGGCACGGCGGGCGGCGGCATGGTCACGGTCACGATGACGGCGAAGGGCGCGCTCAAGGGCGTGAAGATCGACCCGAGCCTGATGGTGCCGGACGAGCGCGAGATCCTCGAGGACCTGATCGTCGCCGCCGCGAACGATGCCCGGACCCGTGGCGAGCGCGTCATGCAGGAGCGCATGGCCGAGATCACCAAGGGCCTGCCGATCCCGCCGGGCATGAAGCTGTTCTGAGACAGGCCGCCATGCCCGGGCTTGACCCGGGCATCTCGTGCAGAAGGGCTCCCGTCCTGAGATGGTCGGGTCAAGCCCGACCATGACGTATCCATCGACGAGTCATCATGTCCCGCGCCATTGCCGGTCCCGAGATCGAAAGGCTGATCCAGCTCCTGGCCAAGCTGCCGGGGCTCGGGCCGCGCTCGGCCCGGCGCGCGGCGCTGCATCTGGTCAAGAAGCGCGAGCAATTGCTCGGGCCGCTCTCCGAGGCGATGGCGGTGGCGCGCGAGCGCATCGTCGTCTGCTCGCGCTGCGGCAATGTCGACACCAGCGACCCCTGCGGACTCTGCTCCGATCCGCGCCGTGACGACGGGCTGATCGTCGTCGTCGCCGATATCTCGGACCTCTGGGCGCTGGAGCGCTCCGGCGCGGTCTCTGGCCGCTATCACGTGCTCGGCGGCGTGCTCTCGGCGCTCGATGGCGTCAGGCCCGAGCATCTCTCGCTCGATGCCCTGGTGGCGCGCGCTTCCGATCCGGCGGTGAAGGAGATCATCCTCGCGCTCAGCGCCACGGTCGACGGCCAGACCACGGCGCATTTCATCACCGACCTGCTCGCGCATCTGCCGGTCAAGGTGACGAAGCTCGCCCATGGCGTTCCGGTCGGCGGCGAGCTCGACTATCTCGACGACGGCACGCTGGCCGCCGCGATACGCCAGCGCACGGGGTTTTGAGACGTCGCGCGTCATTCTCGGGCACAGCGACGCGCAGACCCGAGAATCGCTGGCCGGACGAGGCGCGCGAGCGTTTTTGTCACGGGATGCTCGGGTCAAGCCCGAGCATGACGGCCAAGCGGAAGCGTCCTCAGAACTTGTAGGCGATGCTGGCGCGGGCGCTGTGCGCCGTGAATTCCTGATCGCCTGTCAGGCCCGGAAAGGCGCCGGAGCTCGCGAAACGGTTCCGCCCGAAATCGGTGTAGCGGTACTCGGCGCCCAGGATCAGGTTGTCGGTGAAGGCGAAGTTGACGCCGGCGCCGAGGTTCCAGCCGGTGCGTGCGCTGGTCAGCCTTTCGCCGAAGCCGGCCGGATCGAAAACGCGCCGCTCATATTCGGTAAAGGAGGCGCCGCCTGCGGCATAGATCATCATGCGGTCGAAGGCATAGCCGATGCGGATGCGCGCCGCGCCCTGCCAGTCCTGCGAGACGCGGCCGTTGACGCCGATGCCGGCGAAGCGGCTGCGGCTGTTGACGGCTTCGATATCGCCCTCGAGGCCGAGCACCACGCTGCCGAACTGATAGTTGAAGCCGGCATGGGCGCCGCCGAAGGCGGAATCGTCGTCGATGCGGAAGCTCATCGGCGCGAAGGGGCCGATCGGCGCGCCGATCCGCACGCGGTTGCTGCCCCAGGAGTAGCCGCCCTGGAGACCGGCATAGACACCGGTCCAGGAATAGAGCGCCGGCAGTTCAGGCGCGGGCGGCAGGGCGACGCCGCGCAGATCGGCCGCGGCGGACGCGCCGGACAGCAGCGCCACGCATCCTGCCAGGGCATATCTCAGCTTCGACATCGGGCTTTCCGAGGACATGTGATGCGCCCGAATGGTCGAACGCGCCCGGACATAACGAAGCATTAAGGTTAACAATCGGCTAAATTGGTGCCGGGGGAGGAAAGCGCGGGAACGATTGCGGCCGAGCGCGGTTCACCGCAAGCTGCGGCGAGGCAGGGCGGAGCGCGAAATCCGAGATGGCATTCCTGAAGCGGATCACCGGTGCGGCCGGCATCGGCGTCGCGCTCGGCTATCTGTCCGGGGTACTTGCCAATCGCCGCGGCCGGCGCCGGCAAGAGGAGGCTCGCGGACGGCAAGCGCGTACGCCGCTTCAGATGACGTGGCTTGGCTGGAAGGACGTGCTGCTGCGCTTCGTCGGCAATGTCGCCGACAACCGGCTGACCTCCCTTGCCGGCGCGGTCGCCTTCTTCACCCTGCTCTCGCTGGTCCCGGCGCTGTCGCTGCTGGTGACGATCTACCGCTATTTCACCGATCCGGCGACCATCGCCGGGCAGCTCGACGCGGTGACGACCATGTTCCCGCAGGCCGCGCGGGAGCTCATCCACGAGCAGGCGATGCGGCTCTCGACCCAGTCGGGAGTCAGCCTGTCCCTGACCTTCTACATCAGCCTCCTCGTCGCGGCCTGGTCCGCCAACGCGGCGGTGAAGGCGATCTTCGACGCGCTCAACATCATCTATCGCGAACAGGAGAAGCGGAGCTTCCTCAAGCTCAACGCGATCTCGCTGTTAACCACGGTGAGCGGCGTCGTGCTGCTGGTCGCGGCGCTGGTCGCAATCGCCAGCTTGCCGGTCGTGACCGCGCTATTTCCCTTCCATTTCGAGCTGGAACGGCTGATCCGGCTGGTGCGCTGGCCCGCCTTCTTCGTCATGGCAACGCTCTCGATAGCGGTTCTCTACTGGATCGGCCCGAGCCGCCAGCGCATGCGCTTCGTCTGGGTCATGCCCGGCGCCATCGCTGTGGCCCTTCTATGGGGCGCGGCCTCCTATGCCTTCTCCTGGTATGTCAGCACGCTCGGCAACTACACCGCCGCTTATGGCTCGCTCGCGACCGTCGTGGTGTTCATGACCTGGCTCTGGCTCTCGGCGACCATCGTGCTCGCGGGGGCCGAGCTGAACGCGGAGCTGGAACACCAGACCGCGCACGACACCACGACGGGCAAGCCGAAGCCTCTCGGCCAGCGCGGCGCCACTCTCGCCGACCGGGTCGGCCCGGCGAAGGCGGAGTGATGCTCGATCCCGAAACCACACGCCAGGACGATCTGCGCAGTGGGACCGGTCCCTGGCGGGCCGGCATCGACCGGCCGGCCGGGCAGCCGCTTGAAGCCGATACGCGTTGCGACGTGGCCATCGTGGGCGCGGGTATCACCGGCGCGCTCTTGGCCGAGCATCTGACGGCGATGGGGCTCGACACCGTCTTGATCGATCGCGAGCGCGAAGGGTTCGGCAGCACGGCGGCCTCGACGGCCATGCTGCAATGGGAGATCGATCTGCCGCTGCGCGAACTGGCGGCGCTTTATGGTTTCGACCGGGCGGCCGAGATCTATCGGCTCAGCGCCGGAGCGGTTGCCGGGCTTAGCCGGCTTGTCGGCGAGCTCGAGCTTTCCTGCAGTTTCTCGCCGCGCCACACGATCTATCTGGCCGCCGGGGAGATTGGGCCGCGCGAGTTGCGCGATGAGGCCGAATTGCGCGGCCGCGCGGGATTGCAGGGCGAATTCGTCGAGCACGCAGCCCTGCTCGGCAGCTTCGGCTTCGACCGCAAAGCGGCGATCGTCTCCCCCGGCTCTGCCGAGGCCGACCCCGTGAGCCTCTGTCACGGCCTGATCGCGGTCGCCGCCCGGCGCGGCGCGCGCCTGATTCGCGACGAGGCGATCGGTTTCGATGGAGCCGCCCGTGGCGCGGCCGTCGGCCTGTCAGGGGGCCATGTCGTCGAAGCCGGGCATGTCGTGCTCGCAACCGGCTATGTCATGCCGGAGATCGTGCGCGACGACCTGCACCGCGTCGCGTCGAGCTGGGCGATCGCCACTGCCCCGCAGCCGCCTGGCGTTTTTTGGCCGGGTCCGGCTCTCGTCTGGGAAGCTTCCGAGGATTATTGCTACTGCCGGACCACGGCCGGCGGCCGCATCGTCTTCGGCGGCGAGGACGAGGATTTCGCGGACCCGGAGCGGCGCGAGGCGCTGGGAATACTGAAGACGCAAGCCCTGCTGCACCGGCTTCAGGCATTGATCCCCCAGGCGCGCCTCGATGTCGACCATGCGTGGTCCGGTGCTTTCGGCCAGACGGAGGACGGCTTGCCGCTGATCGGGCGCGTGCCGGGTCATCCGCGTCTCCTCGCCGCCTACGGCTATGGCGGCAATGGCATCACCTTCAGTTTCCTCGCGTCCCGCCTGATCGGCTCGCTCGTCCGTGGCCGGGAGGAAGGCTGGTTCGGGCATTTCGCGATCGACCGCTCGCGGCCTGGGTGAACGATCGCATTGCAGCGTTGCAATCTCGCCTTTGCCGGCGAAGGTGGCGACAAGCGGGGTGGGAAGCGCCATGTTTGATGACGGCGGCCAGTACGGCTGCCGTGAAAGGATCCCGCCATGTCCGCGACCGCAGAGAAGACCGCGCCTCTCGCCATTCTGGAGGCGCATGACGCTCCCTATCATGTCGGGGCTGTCACCTTGCGCGTGCGCGATCTCCCCAAGCTGGTTGCCTATTATCGCGATGCGATCGGGCTGCGGCTGAGCCGGCAAGACCGTGACAGCGCGGAGCTCGGCATCGGCGGGCAGGTGCTGGTCCGGCTTCAGGCCGGGGCGGCGCAGCCGAGTTCGGCGGCCGGCCTTTTCCATCTCGCCATCCTGCTGCCGTCGCGGCGCGATCTCGCCAACTGGCTGAAGCACGCCGCCGAGACGCGCATCCCGCTCGAAGGCGCCTCCGATCACCTCGTCAGCGAGGCACTCTACCTTTCGGACCCCGAGGGCAACGGCATCGAGATCTACCGCGACCGCAAACGGGCGGAATGGCCGCGCCGTCCCGATGGCGGCATTGCCATGGCGACCGAGCGGCTCGACCTGGACAAGCTGCTCGCCGAGGCCGAGAGCGCCCCCTATGCGGGCATGCCCGAAGGCACCGGCATGGGCCATATTCATCTGCGCGTCGGCGACACGGTGGCGGCCGAGGCCTTCTATCGCGACCTGCTCGGCTTCGATCTGATGGTCCATTATCCCGGCGCGAGCTTCCTCGCCAGCGGCGGTTACCACCACCATATCGCCGGCAATATCTGGGGCAGCCGCGGCGCCGGGCCGCGCCGGCCCGGGGAGGCCGGGCTCGATCGCTTCGAGGTCGTGGCGCGGGGCGAGGTAGATTTCGCGGCGATGCGCGAGCGCATCCTTGCCGGCGGCGGCAGCGAGGCCGAAGGGGCGCCGACGATTGCCGACCCCTGGGGCAACAGGCTGGTCCTGGCCCGCTGAGAAAGCTCAGCGCGTCAGCAGGTGGGACCGACGACTTCCGCCCGCATCGTGCTTGAAACCGTTCGCCTCCCAGAACGCTGCGGCATGTAGATCGCCAGCGCGCAGCGATAAGCGCGGCGCCAGTGCCAGCCCCTGCTGAATGAGCGCCGCGGCGAGCGCGCGGCCGACACCGCTGCCGCGATGCAGCGGCCTGACATAGACATGTCTGACCCGCAGGAGGTCCGGCTCGGGATCGTAGGGATCGGGCGTGAGGGCGCCGATGCCGGCGAGTTCCCCTTGCTGAAAGGCCGCGAAGGCAGCGAAGCGGTCGTCGCTGCCGGCATAATGCCCTGCCAGCCATTCCTCGCGCAGGCCTTCGACGAAACGATAGCTTTCCGCGCTCGCCTCGTGGCGCAAGGCCTCGAAATCGTCCGGCAGGCTTTCGGCCAGCCGGACGATCTGAATGGCTGGCGGGTTCACAGACCCTCGAACAGGGCGCTGGAGATGTAGCGCTCGGCGAAGGAGGGGATGATCACCACGATGGTCTTGCCGGCGTTTTCCGGCCGCGCGCCGACTTCGAGCGCCGCTGCAACGGCGGCTCCCGAGGAGATGCCGGCCGGAATGCCCTCGCTTCTGGCGAGCGCGCGCGCCGTTTCGAAAGCGGTCTGGTTGCCGACGGTGACGACCTCGTCGATCACGCTGCGATCGAGCACGCCCGGCACGAAGCCGGCGCCGATGCCCTGGATCTTGTGCGGGCCGGGCTGTCCCCCCGAGAGGACCGGCGAATCCTCGGGCTCGACCGCGACCATCTTCACGCTGGGCTTGCGTGCCTTCAGCACCTGGCCCACGCCGGTGATGGTGCCGCCGGTGCCGACGCCGGAGATGATGATGTCGACCTGGCCGCTGGTGTCGTTCCAGATCTCCTCGGCCGTCGTCTTGCGGTGAATCTCCGGATTGTGCGGGTTCTCGAACTGCTGCGGGATGATCGCGTCGGGAATCTCGCTCTTGAGCTCCTCGGCCTTGGCGACGGCGCCGCGCATGCCGCCGGGGCCGGGCGTCAGGACGAGCTCGGCGCCGAGCAAGGCGAGCATCTTGCGCCGTTCCAGAGACATCGTCTCGGGCATGACCAGGATCAGGCGATAGCCGCGTGCTGCCGCGACGAAGGCGAGCGCGATGCCGGTGTTGCCTGATGTCGGCTCGATCAGCGTGCCGCCCGGCTTCAGCGCGCCCGAGGCTTCCAGCGCATCGATCATGTTGACCCCGATGCGGTCCTTCACGCTGGAGATCGGGTTGAAGAATTCGAGCTTGGCGAGGATCGTCGCCTTGACGCCGCGGTCGGCCGGCAGGCGATTCAACCTGACGAGAGGGGTGTCGCCGATCGTGTCGGTGATCGAGTTGTAGATGCGCCCGCGTCCGGGGGCCTTTGTCGCTTCAGCCATGGATGAATCCTCCTGGAGGGCCTGCCGGCGGTGAAGCTAGGTCAATTCACAGATTGTGTCGATTAAAGAAACAAATCACAATCTTAAATAGTGAAATCTGCTCCGGAACTACCTCTGCCGAAGACGGATTTAGCCTGCGCCCGCTGGCAGAGCTCTTCCACGGTCACCTTGTCGAGCATTGCCAGGAAGGCGGCCGACGCGGCCTCAACCTCCGGCCCGACGACCTCGTCGACCAGCCGCGATTGCGGCAGGGGGCCGAGCCCTTCTTCGCCGGATTCCTGCATCGCGGCGCGGGCGATGTCGCCGGCGGTGATCTTGCGCCTTTCGCGGGCGAGTTCATAGCCGCCGCGCGGGCCGCGCACGCCCTTGAGAATGCCGACGCGGACAAGCGTCTGAAGCAGCGTCTCCAGATGGCGCGGCGGCAGGGCATGGCGCGCGGCCAGAAGCTTTGCGGCGACCGGCGAAGGCCGGGCGTGCAGCGCGATGTCGACCACGGCTGCGATGGCAAGCAGGCTGCGGCGCGAGAGCAGCATCATGGCCGCTTCTCCCGGTTTTTGCCGCCGCCGACGCCGGTGGAGCCGAAGCCGCCCGCGCCGCGCGCGGTGGCATCGAGGCTTGCGACCTCCGTCAGCGTGGCATGCGTCGCGGGCGCGATCACCAGCTGCGCGATCCGGTCGCCGCGCGCAATGGCGAAGGCCTCCTGCCCGAGATTGATCAGCGGCACCTTGACCTCGCCGCGATAATCGCTGTCCACGGTTCCCGGCGCGTTCAGCACGGTGACGCCGTGCTTGACGGCAAGGCCCGAGCGCGGGCGAACCTGCCCCTCGAATCCATCAGGCAGCTGCATCGCGAGCCCCGTCGGAACCAGCGTCCTCTCGCCGGGAGCCAGCACGAGCGGCTCGCCGATGGCGGCGCGCAGATCGAGGCCGGCCGCGCCGGCCGTCTCATAGGCCGGCAAGGGCAGATCTGCGCCATGCGGCAGTCGTTGCAGCGCAACCGTCACCATCGCGATCAGCCCGCCCGGTCGGTCGGGGCAAGGCCCGCGATATGGGCGATCAGCCGGCTCGCAACCTCATCCTTCGGTAGCGTCGGCCAGGTTTCGACTCCCGCGGCCGTGACGAGATGGACCGTATTGGCATCGCCGCCCATCACGCCCGTGCCGCCGACGTCGTTGGCGACGATCAGGTCGCAGCCCTTCTTCGCGAGCTTGGCCTTGGCGTAGTCGATGACGCTCTGGGTCTCGGCGGCAAAGCCGACGACCAGCGGCGGGCGCCCGCTCTTGCGATGCGCCACGGTGGCCAGAATGTCGGGGTTCTCGACCAGCGCGAGCGGCGCGAGCGCCTTGCCGTCCTTCTTCATCTTTTCGGGCGCGGCATCGGCGACGCGCCAGTCGGCGACGGCGGCGGCGAAGATCGCGATATCGGCCGGCAAGGCGGTTTCGACTGCGGCCAGCATCTGGCGGGCGGATTCGACATGGACGGTCTCGACTCCGTCGGGATCGGGCAGATTCACCGGGCCGCTGACCAGCGTCACCCGTGCGCCCGCCGCCGCCGCCGCCGCCGCGATGGCGTGGCCCTGCTTCCCCGAGGAGCGGTTGGCGATGTAGCGGACGGGGTCGATCGCCTCATGCGTCGGCCCCGAGGTGATCAGAACATGCCGGCCAGCGAGCGGGCCCGGCTTGGTGTGGTCGCCGCCGGGCAGCCGGCCGAGGAAGCCGATGGCACGGGTGGCCGCGGGTTTTTCGCCGGCCAGCGCGGCCTCGATCGCGGCCAGCAGCTCGGGCGGCTCCGCCATACGGCCCGGCCCGCTTTCGCCGCGCTCGGCCATCGCCCCGACATTCGGGCCGACGACGAGGACGCCGTCCTTTTCGAGTTGCGCCATGTTCCGGCGCGTCGCCTGGTGCTGCCACATCCGCGGATTCATCGCTGGCGCGATCAGGATGCGCTTGTCGGTGGCGAGCAGGGCGGTCGAGGCGAGATCGTCGGCGAGGCCGTGCGCCATCTTGGCGATGAGATCTGCAGTCGCCGGCGCCACGACGATGAGATCGGTCGAGCGCGACAGCTGGATATGGCCGATATCCGCCTCGTCGGTCAGCGAGAACAGGTCGGTGAAGCAGCGCTCGCCGGCAAGCGAGGAGACGGTGAGCGGCGTGACGAATTGCTCGCCGGCCCTGGTCAGGATGCAGCGCGAGGCGATGCCGCGATCCTTCAGCCGGCGGATGACTTCGAGCACCTTGTAGGCGGCGATGCCGCCGCCGATGATCAGGAGAACGGAGCGGGAAGCGGACAAGGCGGCTCCTCGGGCAAAGGCTTGCGGCGAACTGACCGCTTCCTAGCACCCGTGGTGCGGCGCTGTCATGCGCCGCGCAAGCTGCCGCCTTCGTCAGTCGCGCGGCAGGTCCGGCACCTTGTAGGCCGTCGTCGCCTTGATCCGCTCCATGGCGAAGCGCGAGGTGACGTTCTTGAGCGGGATCGTCTCGATCAGCTTCTTGTAGAAGCCGTCATAGGCCGCCATGTCGGCGACGACGACGCGCAGCATGTAGTCGACATCCCCCGCCATCCGGTAGAATTCCATCACCTCCGGCATCGCCGCGACCATCTGCGCGAATTTCTCCAGCCAGGGGCCGGAATGATCAGCCGTCTCGATCTGGACGAAGACGGTGAGGCCGAGCCCGATCTTCTCCGGCGCGACCAGCGCGACGCGCTTCAGGATCACCCCGGCCTGTTCGAGCTTCTGGATGCGCTTCCAGCATGGCGTCTGCGACAGCCCGACCCGGTCGGCGAGCTCGGCAATGGAAATATTCGCGTCGGCCTGCAGGACAGTGAGAATTTTCCGGTCGATGGCGTCCATTCTCTCAAACTCGCTCTCTGGAGTGTTTTATGCTTCAATACCGCCATCATAGAGATAAAATATCTTTTTGAGGCTAATCTATTGCATTCAGATAGAAAATCCTTTTCTCAATCTGTCAATGGGGTGCCTTTCCGGCACCGTTCTGAAGGGTTTCGACGATGGATCGCCGCCAGTTTCTCATCGCCGGTTCGAGCCTGGCGGCAGCTTCAACTTTCGCCGGCGTTGCTCGCGCGCAGCAGAGCGTCACGGCCCGCGTCGGCTATATCCCGATCGTCGGTACGGCGCCGTTCTTCGTCGCCAATGGCGAGGGCTGGCTGAAGCAGGGCGGCATCGACGTCGCCGTCACCGTCTTCGAATCCGGCCCGAACATGATCCAGGCGCTCGCCTCCGGCACCATCGACGTCTATGTCGCCGGCGTAGCCCCGCTGGCCGTCGCCCGCTCGCGCGGCGTCGATATCCGCGTGGTCGCCTCGACGGCGATCGGCGAGAACGTGGTCGTCAGCGCGCCGTCGCTGACGAAGTTCTTCACGCCGAGTACCGGTGCCGCAGCCGCCTTCAAGGCCTTCCGAGCCGCCAATGGAAAAGCCGCCCGCCTCGCAACCCAGCCGGCTGGCTCGGTGCCGAATACGACGCTGCAATATTGGCTCTGGGAGGTCGCGAAGGTCGACAGGGCGGACGTCGAGATCGTGCCGATGGGCATCGACGCCACCCAGCAGGCGATTCTCGCCGGCGCCGTCGATGGCGGCAGCGTCCGCGAGCCGGCGCTGACGATCATCCAGAGCCGCAACCCGCAGATCAAGCTGATCGCCGGCGGCGAGGAGGTCTTCCCCGGCCAGCCCGGCACGGTCGTCGCCGTCTCCGGCGCCTTCGCCACCAAGAACCCGCAAGCCGTGCAGGCGCTCGTCGACGGCCTCGTCAAGGCCGCAGCGCTGATCAAGGCGAACCCCGCCAAGGCCGCACCGCATGTCGGCGCCGCCCTGGGCAAAGGCATTGTCGACCCCGAGCTGATCCAGAAGGCGCTGGTCTCGCCCGCGAGCCGGTTCGAGATCGATCCGCGCAAGATCATCGAGCCCTCGCGCGCCATGCAGGCCTATCAGGTCAAGCTCGGCTCGCTCGAGAAGGAGCTGCCCTTCGACGGCCTGTTCGAGACGCAGTATTACGAGCGCGCGGTCAAGACGAACGGCTGACACGGTGGCACGGCTTCGGGCTCCGGCCCTCGCCCTTGTGGGCCTCCTCGCCTTTCTGCTGCTGTGGGAGGCGATGCCTTGGTTCGGGTTGGTGAATCCGGCCTTCCTGCCGCCGCCCAGTGCGCTGCCGAAGGCTTTCATGCGTGAGGTCTCGTCCGGCGCCTGGTTGACGGCCATACTGGGCTCCCTCTGGCATTACTTCGTCGGGCTCTTCGTTGGCGCGGGGCTCGGCATCGCGGCCGGCGTCCTCGTCGGCATGTCGCGGATCGCCGAGGAGGCGACGGCCTGGGTCGTGCGCGTGCTCCGGCCGATCCCCGGCCTCGCCTGGGTGCCCTTCGCCATCATCTGGTTCGGCGTCACGCCGGGCGCGGCGGTCTTCATCATCGCCATCGGCGTGTTCTGGATCGCCTTCTTCGCGGCGCAGGGGGCGATCCGCGGCGTCGATCGCGATCTCGTCGAGGTCGCCGACGCCTTCGGCTTCCGCTCGCCCTGGCAGCGCCTCTTCAAGATCCTCCTGCCGGCGGCGATGCCGGGGATCCTCGTCGGCTTCCGCACGGCGCTGGGCCAGGCCTGGATGGCGGTGGTCGCGGCCGAGATCTTCGGCGTCGCCGGCGTCGGCCAACGCATGATGCAGGCCTCAAGTCTGCTCGCGACCGACATCGTCGTCGTCTACATGCTGACCATGGCGGCGCTTTACGGCCTGCTCGACACCGGCTTCGTCGCCTTCCAGAAATGGGTGCTGCGTTGGAAAGCGTGATCGAGATCAAGGGTCTGTCGCTGACCTTCACCCGCGACGGCGAACAGACCGAAGTGCTGCACAAGCTCGACCTCAGCGTCGGGCGCGGCGAGTTTCTGGCCATCGTCGGGCCATCGGGCGTCGGCAAGTCGACGCTGCTGCGCGTGATAGCCGGTCTTGCGCAGCCGAGCGGCGGCGAGGTCGTCATCCACGCGAAAGATACGACGCGAAGGCCGGTTGCCCTCGTCTTCCAGGATTCGCGCCTGCTGCCCTGGCGCAAGGTGGTGTCGAATGTCGGCTTCGGCCTCGAAGGCCGGGCCTCGCGTGCCGAGCGCCTGGCGAAGGCGGCCGAGATGCTCGATCTCGTGGGCTTGAGCCCACTGGCGCAGCGCTGGCCGCATCAGCTCTCCGGCGGCCAGCGCCAGCGCGTCTCGCTCGCCCGCGCGCTCGCCGTCGAGCCCGAGATCCTGTTGATGGACGAGCCCTTCTCCGCACTCGACGCGCTGACCCGCGAAACCCTGCAGGACGAACTCATCCGCGTCTGGCAGCGCACCGGCAAGACCGTGCTCTTCGTCACCCACGACATCGACGAGGCCGCCTATCTCGCCGACCGGGTCGTGATCCTCTCCGGCGCGCCCGGCCAGATCATCGCCGAGCATCGCACCGAAGCGGCCCGCCCCCGCCGGCGCGGTGCCGCAGCGGAGACAGAGATCGTGCGGGCCGTTCGCCAGGGGCTCGGCGCCGACATCGTCATGGACGGCGCGGCGATCTGATCGAACGCGCCGCTCAGTCCTTGCCGAGAAAAGCCTTGAATGCCTCGCTGTAGTCCTTGTGCCAGCGCGAGAGCGGCGGGCGGTTCTCGATGATGTCGCCCATTGCCCAGGCCATCCGCTTTTCGTCGAGAGTGCGGGTCGTCTCGCCATCGGGGCACAGGATGTAGAAGTCCCCGGCACCGAGACGCTCCAGCATGAAGTCTACAGTCTGCTCCGGCGTCCAGGCACTGTCCGGCTTCTCGACGCGTCCGCGCGCCGTCAGCGGCGTGAAGACGAAGCCGGGGATCAGCAGATGGGCGGTCACCTTGCAGCCTTTGGTGCTGCGCAGTTCGTGCTGCAGCGCCTCGGTGAAGGCCTTCACCCCGGCCTTTGAGACATTGTAGGCCGGGTCGCCCGGCGGGGTGGTGATGCCCTGTTTCGAGCCGGTGTTGATGATCAGCGCCGGCTCGCCATGGGCGATCATCTCCGGCCCGAAGAGCTGCGTGCCGGCGATGATGCCGCCGAGATTGACGGCGAGCGTGCGTTCCCAATTGTCCTGCTGTCCGAAGATCGCGCTGCCCGGCTGGGTACCGGCATTGTTCATCAGCACATGGACCTTGCCGAAGCGGGCGATGACCGCCTCGTGCAGATGGGCGATCTCGTCACGGCGCGAGACATCGGTTTGGACCGCGAGCACATTGGCGTCGCCGATCAGCGCCGCCAGAACCTGACCGGCTGCCTTGAGCGCCTCGGCGTCCCTGTCTGCGATCGCGATCCTCATGCCGCGCTCGGCGAAGGCGCGGGCAGCGGCGAAGCCGATCCCTGACGCGCCGCCGGTGATGACCGCGACATGCGAGGGAGCGAGAGCGGGGTGGCTTGTCATGATCTTCTCGGTCCGGGATTGGGGCGGTGGAGCTAAGGCGCGAGCCGCGGCGACATCATGGCACGCTGCCCGCCGCAAGCGCATGACGGAGAATGCGGCGGGATCCGCCTCACCTCCTTGTCATTGGTGTGGAAGACTGGATTGAGGCATGGGTCGGGTATTCGAGGACAGTGACGAGATCATGCAGCGCATTTTCGATGGGCGTTTCCTGGGCAAGGCCATGTTGGCGCTGGGGCTGTTGGCGCCCGGGCTGACGCTGGCGGGCGAGTCCGCCCCGGTGACCTCGCCGCGCGTTACCGCCACGCTGCTGTCTGGTCGCGATGCGGTGACGCCCGGCGAGCGCTTCAAGGTCGCGCTGGTCCAGAAGCTCGCGCCGCACTGGCATACCTATTGGCTGAACCCCGGCGATTCCGGCGAACCGACGGCGATTCAGTGGACGCTGCCCGCCGGTGCCACGGCCGGCGAGATCCAGTGGCCGGCGCCGAAGGCGATCCGGGTCGAGCCGCTCGTCAATTTCGGCTTCGAGGGCACGGTGCTGCTGCCGGTCGAGATCACAGTGCCCGCCGACGCCAGAGCCGGTGACAATTTCACGCTCAAAGCGGATGCGACCTGGCTGGTCTGCGAGAAGATCTGCATTCCCGAGGAGGGCTCGTTCACCCTCGATCTGCCGATTGCGGCTGCCGGCATCACCGACGAGGCGGCGCAGGCGCGCATCGATGCGGCCTTGGCAGCCCTGCCGAAACCGGCATCGTTCCGCGGCAAGCTCCGCGGCGAAGGCGACAAGCTCGTGCTGGATCTGCCGGGGCTTCCGTCCGGAGCGAGCGATCTGCGCTTTTTTCCGGTTCTCGATACGCTGATCGAGCATGCGGCCGACCAGCCGCTCGCCGCCGGCGCGAAGCCGATGCTGACGCTGGTGCGCTCGGGCGCCTTCAAGCTGCGGGAGCCCGAGGTTTCAGGCGTCCTGACCTTCAGCGAGAATGGCGAGGCCAGGGCCGTGACGCTCGCCGCCGATGCCGACCCCGCGCTGCTGACAGCGGCCGAAACAGCTACGCCGGAGGCTCGGCCCGCCGTGGTGCGGATTCCGGTCCCGGTCGAAGGCACCGATCTGACGATCTGGGCCGCGTTGGCACTGGCCTTCGTCGGCGGATTGATCCTCAACCTGATGCCCTGCGTGCTGCCGGTGCTTTTCATCAAGGCGCTCGGCTTTGCGCAGCTCGCTCACGCCCATCGCAACGCGGTGCGTGAGCAAGGTTTGCTCTTCCTCTGCGGTGTGCTCATCGCCTTCACGGTGCTGGCCGGTGCGGTGATTGCGCTGGGAGCGCTCGGCAACAGCGTCGGCTGGGGCTTCCAGCTCCAGTCCCCGCCGCTCGTCATCGCGCTGGCGGTGGTGATGGTGCTGATCGGCCTGAATCTGCTCGGCGCCTTCGAGATCGGAGCCTCGGTCGCCGGCGTCGGCGACGGCCTCGCCAGCCGTGGCGGCCGCGTCGGCGCCTTCATGACCGGCGTGCTCGCCGTGGTCGTGGCGACGCCCTGCACGGCGCCCTTCATGGGGGCGGCGATGGGTTATGCGGTGGCGCAGCCGCCAGCCGTCGCTTTCTCCGTCTTCGCGGCGTTGGCGCTCGGCTTTGCGCTGCCGGTGGTGGCACTCTCCTTCGCGCCCGGCCTGCTGCGCCTGTTGCCGAAGCCCGGCCGCTGGATGCTGGTGCTGAAGCAGGCCTTCGCCTTCCCGATGTTTGCGACTGCGGTCTGGCTGATCTGGGTCGCCTCGGTGCAGAGCGGCCCGCAGGGCGTTCTGGCGGCGCTCGTCGCCGTTCTGGCGGCGGCCTTCGTCGTCTGGCTTGTCGGCGTCACGCGCGGCTCTCTGCCGCGTCGCGTTTTCGGCTCGGTGCTGGCCGCGCTGGTCGTGCTCGGCGCCGGCTGGTTCACGGTCCAGAACGCCGTTCCCGGCGCGACGACCGAAGCGCATGCGGGCGATATCGAGGCCTGGTCGCCCGAGCGCGTCGTGGCGCTGCAGGCGCAGGGAAAGCCGGTCTTCGTCAACTTCACCGCTGCGTGGTGCATCACCTGCATCGCGAACGAGCGCGTCGCGCTCTCCCGCCAGGAGGTGAAGGATACTTTCGCCAAGCTCGGCGTGGCCTATCTCAAGGCCGACTGGACGAATCGCGATCAGCGCATCGCCAAGGCGCTGGCCGAGCAGGGCCGTGCCGGCGTGCCGCTATACCTGTTCTATCCGGGTCGCAAGGACGGGCAGGCCGAGATCCTGCCGCAGCTCCTGACGCCCGATGCTGTGATCGCGGCCGCCCAGCGCGCGGCGGGCCGGGAGGCGAAGACCGCGGCGGCAACGCCTTAATCTTCCGGTGAACAGAGAGGGAGACAGACATGAAAAGCCTGACCAGACAGATTTTCATCGCTGGCCTCGCTATGGCCGGCCTCGCCTTTCCGGCGGTCGCCTCCGCTCAGGGAGCCGCCAAGGTCGGTGCGTCGGCCCCGGCCTTTCAGGCCGTGGATGCCGACGGCAAGACCCGCAACCTCTCCGAGTTCGCAGGCAAGACCGTGATCCTCGAATGGACCAACCACGAATGCCCCTATGTGCGGAAGCACTACAGCAGCGCGACCATGCAGACGCTGCAGAAAGACATGGCGAAGGAAGGCGTCGTCTGGCTCTCGGTCATCTCCTCGCCGCCGGGCGAGCAGGGCTATGTCGACGGTGCCAGGGCCAAGGAGCTGACGGTTCAGCGTGACGCCGCGCCGGCCGGCATTCTGCTCGATCCGAAGAGCCAGGTGGCGCGGGCCTATGGCGCGCAGACCACGCCGCATATGTACATCATCGATCCCAAGGGCACGCTTGCCTATATGGGCGCGATCGACGACAGGCCGTCTTCCGCAGCCTCGAGCCTCAAAGGCGCCAAGAGCTATGTCCGCCAGGCGATCGCCGAGCTGAAGGCCGGCAAGCCTGTTTCTGAGGCGAGCACCAAGGCTTATGGCTGCGTCGTGAAATACGCGCCGCTGAGCTGAGGCTCAAAGCAGTCATTTTCGGGCAGAGCGTAGCGCAGGCCCGAGAATCTCCGGTAAGAGTTGCTCGGGTCAGGCCCGGGCATGACGGCCTGCTGTCGCGTGGTTATTGCGAGCGCGGGCCGAGATCGCGCGGGGCGGCGTTGATCGTCACGATCTGCCCGTTGCGCAGCTCCAGCACGGCAAGCCCGCGTTCCACCTGCCCGTCCGGCCGGAAGCGGAAGACGCCGTCGGCGCCGGCAAAGCCGGAGGCATTGGTCAGAACGCTCTCGGAAAAGCGCTGCGAGCCCTGCGTGCGGGCCAGCGCTGCTGACAGCGAAACCGCGTCATAGGCGAGCGTCGCGGTGCGGGTCGGTGCGCTGTTGAAGCGCTGCTGGTAGCGCCCGGCGAAGGCGTTGAAGCCGGCAGTGTCGGGCGAGGCGAACCAGCCGCCCTGGATCGCCGGCACGCGTGCGATCCCGGCATCGTTCCAGACGCCGGTGCCGAGCGGCTTCACCTTCGCGGGATTGTAGCCGGCTTCCTGCAGGAGCTGGCCGAGCGTCGGCATGGTATCGGCGGCGGCGGGCACGAACAGCGCATCCGCCTGCTGCAGCGAGGGCATCAGCCGCTGGACCGCGCTGCGCATCGCCGCGGGATCGGCGCCGAAATGCTCGATCGCGGCGACACGGCCGCCTCTGCTGGCGACGGCTTGCTGGAAAGCCGCCTCGACGACCTTGCCATAGGCGGTATCGGGGAGGAGTGCGGCAAAGGATTTCCGGCCCTGCTGGCTGGCATAGGCGATGACGCGGTTGACGTCGTTCTCGGGCGGGAAGGAAAGCAGATAGACGCCGCGCGAGGCGACGCTGGTGTCGCTCGAGAAGGCGATGATCGGACGATTCGCACCGCGCGCCACCTGCGCCGCCGCTTGCACCGAGGGGGCGAAGAGCGGGCCGATGATCAGTTCGGCCCCTTCCGACAGCGCTTCCTGCGCTGCCGCACGCGCGCCTTCCGGCGTGCCGCGGTCGTCCTTCACCAGGAGCGTGAGATCTGCGTTCGGAAACTCGGCCAGCGCCATCTCGGCGGCGTTCTTCAGCGAATTGCCGACGACCGCGCCCTGCCCTTCCGCCGTCAGCGGCAGCACGAGGCCGACCTTGACCTTGCCGTTGCCGATGGTCTGCCCGGTCGGTGCCGCGCCCGGCGCGGAATCGAAGCCCGGCAGGCCCGAGGTGCCGCCGCCGCAGGCGGCCAGCGTGAGCGGTAGAAGGACCGCGAGAGCCCGTGCCTTGAACCGCAGGACCGGCGCGACATACCGATGATGCAACACGGGCGATCTCCAGTCGTGGCCGGGCAGGCAGGCGCTCGCCCGGCGATGAGTTCCAGCGGAAGAATCTCCCCGCCGGACACGTGCCAGTGCGGAATCTTATTTTCAAGTTGTTAACTATGAGTTGCACACGCAGCGCGACGTTGTGCCATGGCGTGGTGGCTGCCGCTGTGGCAGCGTGGCGCGATGTCGAACGATGCCGCAGCCCGCCCTCCCAGTTACACCGCCTTCGGCCTGCGCGCCGAGGCCGAGCCGCTGGCGCCAGGGCTGCACATCGTCGCGACCCCGATCGGCAACCTGCGCGACATCTCGTTCCGGGCGCTGGCGACGCTCGCCGCCGCCGATGCGATCCTCGCCGAGGATACCCGCACGTCGAAGACGCTGCTGGCGCATTACGGTATCTCGACGCCGCTCCTGCCCTATCACGAGCACAATGCCGCGCAGATGCGGCCGAAGGTGCTGGCGAAACTGCGCGAGGGCGGCAAGCTCGCCCTGATCTCGGACGCCGGCACGCCGCTGGTCTCCGATCCCGGCTACAAGCTCGTGGCCGAGCTGGTGGCTGAAGGCCTGCCGGTCACCGGCATTCCCGGCCCTTCCGCGGTGCTGGCGGCGCTGGTGCTGGCGGGGCTGCCGACCGACCGTTTCTTCTTCGAAGGGTTCCTGCCGCCGAAATCGGGAGGACGTCGCACGCGGCTGACCGAACTTGCCGCCATTCCCGGAACGCTGGTCTTCTTCGAATCGCCCCGCCGCCTCGCCGAGATGCTGGCCGATGCAGCCGCCGTGCTGGGCGCGAGGCCGGGGGCTGTCGCGCGCGAACTCACCAAGTTCTACGAGACGGTCAGGCGCGGCACCCTTCCAGAGCTGGCCGCCCATTATGATGGCGAGGAGGAGGCGCGCGGCGAGATCGTCGTGATCATCGGCCCGCCCGGCGCCACCGAGCTCGTCCCGACCGATGATGTGATCGACGAACGGCTGCGCGTGGCGCTGGCCAGGGTCTCGCTGAAGGAGGCCGTCGCGCAGGTCGCAGCCGAGACCGGCCAGCCGCGCCGGAAAGTCTACGCGCGCGCCCTCGAACTCACCCGCGACCATCCGTGAGCGGAGCGGCGGCCGATCCGGGCAAGCGCAGCCGCAAGGCAAGACGCTCCGGGCTTACCGGCCACCGCGCCGAATGGCTCGCCATCCTCTGGTTGACCGCGAAGGGCTATCGGCTGCTCGAACGGCGCTTCGGCGGCAAGGGCGGCGAGATCGATCTCGTGATGAAGCGTGGCCGCACCGTGGCCTTCGTCGAGGTCAAGGCACGTGGCCGGCTGGAGGATGCGCTGACTTCGGTGACCCCGGAAAAGCGCCGTCTCGTCGAGCGGCGCATCCGGCACTGGCTCTCGCGCAACCCCTGGGCGAACGATCATCATCTGCGCGCCGATGCGGTGTTCCTGGCGCCCTGGCGACGGCCGCGCCATGTGCCGGCCGCCTTTGCGCTCGTCCTGTGACGCAAGAGCATTGCGCAAAAAAGTGGGTACCGGTTTTTGCTGCAGAAATGCTCTAAGATTTTAAGATCGATCACGTTTTTCGAATTTTGACGATTCCGTCAGAATGCGACGTGATCGATGCCACCCACTTGCAGGAACCCCGCCCGCGGCCCGATAAGAACCGGCCGCAACAGGAAGGCCTGCCATGACTCTCTCCGTCGCTATCCAGATGGACCCGATCGAGCGCATCCGGATCGCCGGGGACACCGGCTTCTCCCTGATGCTGGAAGCGCAGGCGCGCGGCCACACGCTCTACACCTACACTCCCGACAAGCTCTCGATGCGCGACGGCAAGGTCACGGCGCCGATGCGCCCGGTCACGGTGCGGGATGCCGAGGGCGATCATTTCACGGCGGGAGCCGAGGAGAAGATCGATCTCTCGACGCTCGATGTCGTCCTGCTTAGGCAGGACCCGCCTTTCGACATGGCCTATGTCACCACGACGCATATGCTGGAGCGCATCCACCCGAAGACGCTGGTGGTCAACAACCCGGCGGAAGTCCGCAACGCGCCGGAGAAGATATTCGTCACCCATTTCCCGGAGCTGATGCCGCCGACGCTGATCACCCGCGACAAGGCCGAGATCGAGGCCTTCCGCGACGAGCATGGCGAGATCGTCATGAAGCCGCTCTACGGCCATGGCGGCGCGACGGTGTTCAAGACCAGCAGGACCGACCCCAATTTCGGCTCGCTCTTCGACCTGTTCAGCAATCTCTTCCGGGAACCCTGGGTGGTGCAGGGCTTCATCAAGGAGATCACCGAGGGCGACAAGCGCATCATCCTGATCGACGGCAAGGCGGCGGGCGCGGTCAACCGCGTCCCGGCGGTGGGCGACCTGCGCGCCAACATGGTCCGCGGCGGCGCTGCCCGGCCGACCGACCTGTCGAAGAAGGAGCTTGAAATCTGCGAGGCGATCGGCCCGGCGCTGCGCGAACGCGGCCTTTTGCTCGTCGGCATCGACGTCATCCACGGCAAGCTCACCGAGATCAACGTCACTGCGCCGACCGGCGTTCGCGCGATCAAGAAGCTCGGCGGGCCGGATCTGGCGGCGCAGCTCTGGGACGTGATCGAGTCGAAGCGCTGAGCCACGCCTGGCTTCTGAGGGAGTGAGCCCTCATCCTGAGGGCAGCCTCAGGCTGCGTCTCGAAGGATGATCTAACTTGCTCCGGAGCTTCCTGCATCCTTCGAGACGCTATTCCTTGGGAATGGCTCCTCAGGATGAGGGCTCGGAGGGTTGGATTAGACTAAGCCGCGACGCTGCCGCCGCTCAGCGGGTTCATCTCGTCCCAGCCATAGCGCAGCGTCTCGAAGCGCATCGTCAGCGCGTCGAGCAGCAAGAGCTTGCCGACCAGTGGCTCGCCGAAGCCGGTGATGGCGCGGATCACCTCCAGCGCCATCAGCGAGCCGAGGACACCCGGCAGGGCGCCGAGCACGCCGGCTTCCGCACAGGTCGGGATCGAGCCGGGAGGCGGGGCCTCGGGGAAGAGGCAGCGCCAAGTTGGATTCGGCACGCCGTCCGGGCCGGTTTCATGGGCGCGGATCGTGGTCAGCGAACCGTCGAAGCGCCCCAGCGCCCCCATCACGACCGGCCGGTGCTCGTGGAAGCAGGCGTCGGAGACGGCATAACGCGTCGCGAAATTGTCGGAACCCTCGGCCACCACGTCGTAGAAGGCGATCAGCGCGCGGGCATTGTGCGGGTCGATGCGGGTGACATGCTCCTCGACCACGACGTTCGGGTTGAGATTGCGCACGAAGCGGGCGGCTGCGACAGCTTTGTGGGCGCCGATATCCTCGGTCGTGAAGATGGTCTGGCGCTGCAGGTTCGAGAGCGAGACGATGTCGTCGTCGACGATGCCGATCTTCCCGACGCCGGCTGCGGCGAGGTACTGGATCAGCGGTGCGCCCAGTCCGCCGGCGCCGATGACGAGCACGCGCGCATTCTTCAGCTTCTGCTGCCCCGGGCCGCCGATCTCCGGCAGCACGATATGGCGCGCATAGCGCTCGATCTCGTCGTCGCCCATCATCATCGTGGCAGCGTAAGACCACTGCCGAACTTCGGCAATCGGCATGGTCGATTGCGGCATCGCCGAGCATGAACTTTGGCTGGCTTGGCCGCGCCGCCGAGCCATGCCATCGTGTCGCCATCGAGGGCCGGACAACGGCGCCCGGCTTCAAAGGGGATCGGTTCATGCGTCTGGGTTCTTTTGCGGCGGCACTGGCCGGTGTTGCGCTTTCGGCTGTGGCGGCGCTGGCGCAGCAGGCGATCAAGCCGGCCGTGGTCTATGACAAGGGCGGGAAATTCGACAAATCATTCAACGAGGGCGTCTTCATCGGCGCCGACAGGTTCAAGAAGGAGACCGGCGTCGATTTCCGCGATTTCGAGCCGACGAACGATGCCCAGATCGAGCAGGCACTGCGCCGCTTCGCCCGCGACGGCCATTCGCCGATCATCGCGGTCGGCTTCTCGCAGGCGACTGCGCTGCAGAAGGTCGCGGCCGAATTCCCCAACCTGAAATTCACCATCATCGACATGGTGGTCGACCTGCCGAACGTGCAGTCGATCGTCTTCAAGGAGCATGAAGGCTCCTATCTCGTCGGCCTGCTCGCTGCGATGGCCTCGAAGACGGGCAAGGTCGGTTTCGTCGGCGGCATGGATATTCCGCTGATCCGCAAATTCGCCTGCGGCTATGTCCAGGGCGTCAAGGCGGGCAAGGCCGATGCCGAGATCTACCAGAACATGACCGGCTCGACGCCCTCGGCCTGGGCCGATCCGGTCAAGGGCGGCGAACTCGCCAAGTCGCAGATCGATCGCGGCGCCGATGTGATCTACCACGCCGCCGGGGGCACCGGCATCGGCGTGCTCAGGGCCGCGGCCGATGCCGGCAAGCTCGGTATCGGCGTCGATTCCAACCAGAACGCGCTCCATCCCGGCAAGATCCTGACCTCGATGCTCAAGCGCGTCGACGTCGCCGCCTACAACTCCTTCAAAGCTGCGCAGGACGGCTCGTGGAAGCCGGGCATCTCCGTGCTCGGCCTCAAGGAAGGCGGTATCGACTGGGCGCTGGACGACGCCAACAAGGCGCTGATCACGCCCGAGATGAAGGCCGCGGCCGACAAGGCAAAGGCCGACATTATCGCCGGTACAGTGAAGGTCCACGACTACATGTCCGACCAGAAATGCACGATGTGAGCGAGGGATCGTGCCGACGGGACCGAATGATGCGCGGAGAACCCTTCTCCCGTGTGGGAGAAGGGCAGGGATGAGGGCCCGCCCTATCCGTAGAAGGTGCAGCGGCGGTTGCCTCGCCCCAACAATCAGCGGCGGTCCCTCACCCCTGCCCCTCTCCCATCCGGGAGAGGGGTTCTGCGTCGTGGTTCCCGTGTGATGATGGAGGCCGTCTCTCCACCCGCCATCGAGCTCGTCGGGATCTCCAAGCGCTTCGGCCCGGTCGCTGCCAACAGGGACGTGTCCCTCTCGGTCGCGGCCAGCTCGATCCACGGCATCGTCGGCGAGAACGGCGCCGGCAAATCGACGCTGATGTCGATTCTCTACGGCTTCTACGAGGCCGATGACGGCGAAATCAGGATCGCCGGCACGCCGCGCCGCATCCGTTCCTCGGCGGATGCGATCGCGGCCGGGATCGGCATGGTCCACCAGCACTTCATGCTGGTTGAGACGCTGAGCGTGGTCGAAAACGTGGTGCTCGGCGCCGAAGGCGGCACCTTCCTCACGGGCGGACTCTCGCAGGCGCGGACGGCGCTGGCCAGGCTCTCGCAGGACTATGGCCTCGTCATCGATCCCGATGCGATCGTCGGCGAGCTTTCGGTCGGCCTGCAGCAACGCGTCGAGATTTTGAAAGCTCTCTATCGCGGTGCGGAGATCCTCATCCTCGACGAGCCGACGGCGGTCCTGACGCCCGCCGAAGCCGATCAGCTCTTCGCCCTGCTCCGGGCCCTGAAGGCGCAGGGCAAGACCGTCATCCTGATCACCCACAAGCTGCGCGAGATCATGGATGTCACCGACAGGGTTTCGGTGATGCGCCGTGGCGAGATGGTTGCTCATGTCGCCACTGCCGAGACCTCGCCGCCGCAACTCGCCGAGGCGATGGTCGGCCGGCGCGTGCTGCTGCGGGTGGAGAAGCCGCCGCGCGAGCGCGGTGCGCCCGTCCTGGAGGCGGTCGGCCTGTCCTGCCGTGATGCGCGCGGGGCTGACACGCTTCGGGACGTTGGCTTGACCCTCCATGCCGGCGAGATCGTCGGCATCGCCGGTGTCGCCGGAAACGGCCAGAGCGAACTCCTTGAAGTGCTGGCCGGGCTGATCCAGCCGACGCGCGGTGTCATCCGCCTCGGCGGCGAGATCCTGTCGGGCACCGATCGCCATCCGGCGCGGCTGCGTGAACTCGGGCTGATGCATATCCCCGAGGATCGCCATCGCAGCGGGCTCGTCACCGCCTTCTCGGCTGCCGAGAACGCGATCCTCGGCTATCAGCATGATCCCGCCTTCGGTCCCGGCCCGCTCCTGTCGCCCGCCCGGATCGAGGCCCATGCCCGCGATGCATTCACCGCTTATGACGTGCGCCCGCCCGATCCGGCGCTGAAGACGTCGAAGTTCTCCGGCGGCAACCAGCAGAAGATCGTCCTCGCTCGCGAGATTGAGCGGCATCCCAAGGTTCTGCTGGTCGGGCAGCCGACGCGGGGCGTGGATATCGGCGCGATCGAGTTCATCCATCGTCGTCTGATCGAACTGCGCGATCGGGGCGTCGCGATCCTGCTGGTATCGGTCGAACTCGAGGAGGTGATGGCGCTTTCCGACCGAATCATCGCCATGTGCGGCGGCCGGATCACCGGCGAGCGGGCCGGGTCCGGTGCTGATGAGCGCGAA
Organism: Allobosea sp. 10L422; assembly: GCF_056395345.1. NCBI lineage: Bacteria > Pseudomonadati > Pseudomonadota > Alphaproteobacteria > Hyphomicrobiales > Alloboseaceae > Allobosea > Allobosea sp. 10L422. The sequence continues at coordinate 158,465 of NZ_JBFTJI010000008.1, read as the reverse complement.
CTGGGCCTGCTGATGGCTGGCGTCGAGGAGGCCGCATGATGGAACAGAGGCTGACATTGGTGACGCTCGGCGTCGCCGATCTGGAGCGCTCGCGGCGATTCTATGGCTCCCTGGGTTGGCGCGAGATCGAGCCGCGGCAGGGCAGCGTCGCCTTCTTCCAGCTGAATGGCATCGGCCTGTCGCTGTTTCCGCGGGCCGAGTTGGCGAATGACGCGCAGGTGGCCGACGGACCGACCGGCTTCTCCGGCATCACCCTTGCCCACAACTTGCGCAGCGAGCACGAGGTCGATGCGCTGTTCGCGGAAATGGTTGCGGCGGGAGCTACGGCAGTGAAGACGCCCCGGAAAGTGTTCTGGGGCGGCTATTCCGGATATGTCGCCGATCCCGACGGCCATCTCTGGGAACTCGCCCACAATCCCTTCTTTCCGCTCGACTCCGCTGGCAACGTGACGCTCGCTGGATGACCGCGGCCCCGCTCGACCTGCCGCGCTGGGCCGATGTCGCGCTGGTGCCGCTGGTATCGGTCGCTGCCGCGCTGCTCGTGGCCGGGCTCGTCGTGCTCGGCATCGGCGAGAACCCGCTGGAGGCGACGACGCTGCTGTTGCGCGGCGCGCTGGGCAGCGCTGAGGGCATCGGCTTCACGCTGTATTACACGACGAATTTCATTTTTACGGGGCTTGCCGTTGCGGTCGCCTTCCATGCCGGGCTGTTCAACATCGGCGGCGAGGGGCAGGCGACAATAGCCGGCGTCGCGATGGCCGTTGCTTGCCTCGGCCTCTCCTGGGCGCCGGGCATCCTCGCGGTCCCGCTCGCTGTCCTGGCTGCGGCGGCGGGCGGCGCGTTCTGGGCCTTCATCCCGGGCTGGCTCCAGGCGAAGCGCGGCAGCCATGTCGTGATCACCACGATCATGCTGAATTTCGTCGCGGCGACGCTGATCGTCTACCTCCTGCGCGAGGTGATCGGGAAACCCGGCTCGATGCAGCCGGAGACGCCGGATTTTCCGGCCCAGGCCGTGCTGACGCCGATGCACCAGCTTCTCGCTCCGCTCGGGCTGAGCCTCCCTTCGACCCCGCTCAACAGCGCCTTCCTGCTGGCGTTGATGGCGCTCTTCGCCGTCTGGCTGCTGATCTACCGCTCGCGGCTCGGCTACGCGATCCGCACCGTCGGAGCCAATCCGCGCGCCGCTGCCTATGCCGGCATCTCGCCGGCTGCCGTCACGATGGTCGCGATGGCGATCTCGGGCGCGCTCGCCGGCGGCCTCGCGGTCAATGAGGCGCTCGGCGTGCAGCATCGGCTGGTGCTTGATTTCACCGCCGGCTACGGCTTCGTCGGCATCGCCGTCGCCTTGATGGGGCGCGGCCACCCCGTGGGCGTCGCGCTCGCGGCCCTGCTCTTCGGCGTCCTCTACCAGGGCGGGGCGGAACTCTCCTTCGACAAGCCGGCCATCACCCGCGACATGGTGGTGGTGATCGGCGGCGTGCTCATCCTCTTCGCGGGAGCGCTCGACGGGCTCTTTCGCCGGCTGGTTGCGGGTGTGCTGCGCATCTGCCGGGGTGCCGTCTGATGGATTGGCTCCAGACGCTCGCCGTCGTGCTCGATTCGACGATCCGGTTGTCGATCCCGCTGATCTGCGCGGCGATGGCTGGTCTGTGGTCGGAGCGGGCCGGCGTCGTCGATATCGGCCTCGAGGGCAAGATGCTGATCGGGGCCTTCGCCTCGGCCGTCGCGGCCTTCGTCACCGGCTCGGCCTGGATAGGTCTTGGCGCCGCTATCCTCGCGGCAGTGGCGCTGGCGCTGGTCCACGGCTTCGCCGCCATCACCTGGCGCGGCAACCAGATCGTCTCCGGCGTCGCCATCAACATGCTGGCTGCGGGTCTCACGGTTGTCCTCGGCAATGCCTGGTACGGGCAGGGCGGGCGCACGCCCTCGCTGGAGGGGGCCGCACGCTTCGGCGAGCTGACGCTGCCCTTCGCGCCCTGGGCGCGGGAGCACGTCCCGATTCTCGGCCAGCTCTATGACGAGGTCGTCTCGGGCCATGCCGCGCCGGCCTATCTTGCCTTCGCCTGCGTTCTCGTGACGGCCTTCGTGCTGGGCCGGACGCGCTTTGGCCTGCGCATCCGTGCCGTCGGCGAGAATCCGGCTGCGGTCGATACCGCCGGTATCTCCGTTGCCGGTCTGCGCTATGGCGCGGTCGCGATCTGCGGCGTACTCTGCGGCATCGGCGGCACCTATCTCGCCGTCGCGCAATCGGCCGGCTTCCTGCCGCATATGACGGCCGGGCGCGGCTTCATCGCGCTTGCCGCCGTCATCTTCGCGAATTGGCGGCCCTGGCCGGCGCTTGGCGCCTGCTTGCTCTTCGGCGTGCTCGACGCGGTCGCGATAAGGCTTCAGGGCGTGACATTGCCGGGTATCGGCCTCGTGCCGGTGGAAGCGATCCAGGCATTGCCCTATCTGATGACCATCGTCCTGCTCGCGGGCTTCATCGGCAAGGCGACGCCGCCCAAGGCCTCCGGCCTGCCCTATGTCAAGGAACGCTGATTTGCCGGCCGCGCCCGATTTCGACACGCTCTTTGCCGCGGCCGCGGCGATCCAGCCGCGCGCCTATGCGCCCTATTCGCGCTTCAAGGTGGGTTCCGCGCTCCTCGGCGATGACGGCGCCGTGTATGCCGGCTGCAATGTCGAGAATGCCGCCTATCCGGTCGGCACCTGCGCAGAGGCCGGCGCCATCTCCGCGATGGTCGCCGGGGGTGGGCAGGCGATCCGCGCAATCCTCGTCTTCGGCGACGGCGCCGAACTCGTGACGCCTTGCGGTGCCTGCCGCCAGCGCATCCGCGAATTCGCCGCGCCCGAAACGCCGGTGGCGATCGCGGGGCCCGAAGGCATCCGCGCGCGTTTCACCCTGGCGGAGCTGTTGCCAGCCTCCTTCGGACCGGCCAATTTGCCGCGGTGATTTGCGACGGCTGCTGCGGTGGCCGGGGAGAGGGACTGATGGCGGCCGATCCGGTGTTCGATGAGGCGGCATCCGTGCTGGCCGAGCGTGGCGTAGACACGATCGATTGCGCGCTTGTGCTGGGCACCGGCCTCGGCTCCATCGCCGAGGATGTGCAGGATGCAGTGCGGATCCCTTATGCCGAATTGCCCGGCTTTCCGCGCGGCGAGGTGTCCGGTCACGCCCGCCAGCTTTGCTACGGCACGCTGCATGGCCGCAAGGTTCTGATCTACCAGGGCCGCGCCCACTATTACGAGGGCGGCGATCCGGCCGTCATGCGTGTTCCGCTCGGTGTTCTCACGGCCTTCGGCTCGCCACCGCTGATCCTGACCAATGCGGCGGGATCGCTGTCCCCCGCCATGCGGCCGGGCAGCCTCGCCCTCATCACCGACCATATCAATCTCAATGGGCCCAATCCGCTGGTCGGCGACAAGGGCGACGGCCGTTTCGTCCCGATGGTCGATGCCTATGACCCGCATCTGCGCGGCCGGCTGAAGCGGGCTGCGCAGAAGGTGGCGCTGCCGCTCGGCGAGGGCGTGTACATGTGGTTCTCCGGTCCGAGCTTCGAGACGCCGGCAGAGATCCGCATGGCGAAGACGCTCGGCGCCGATCTCGTCGGCATGTCGACGGTGCCGGAGGTCATCCTGGCGCGGCGCCACGACATCCGCGTCGCCGGGCTCTCCATCGTCACCAATATGGGCGCCGGCCTGCAGGGCGGCGCGCCGCACCATGCAGAGACGCGCGATGTCGCGGCTGTGGCGGCCGGCGCGCTGCGGCGCCTGCTGCGCGCCTTCCTTTCGGAGCTCTGAGCCATGTCGGACGCGGATATCGCCAGGCGCGCGCTCGCGCTGCTCGATCTGACCGATCTCGCCGACGAGGCGACCGCCGACGGCGCGCGCGACCTGTGCCGGCGCGCCGTCTCCGGCCCCGTGCCGGTCGCCGCCGTCTGCCTCTGGCCGCGCTTCGTCGCCGTGGCACGCCAGGCGCTCGGCGACAGCCCGGTGCGCATCGCGACGGTGGTGAACTTCCCGGAGGGCGACACCCCGATCGCGCCCGCCATCCGCGAGACCGAGGAGGCGCTCGAGGCTGGCGCCGACGAGATCGACCTCGTCCTGCCCTGGCGCGCCGTGCTGGCCGGGCAACTCGCCACAGCGGCCGCCATGGTCCGCAACGTCAAGATGCGCTGTGGCGACAAGCTGCTGAAGGTCATCCTCGAATCCGGCGAATATCCCGATCTCGACAAGGTCAGGGTCGCGTCCGAGCTCGCGATCGCGGGCGGCGCCGATTTCATCAAGACCTCGACGGGCAAGACCGCGCGCTCGGCCAGCATTCCGGCGGCGCGCGCCATGCTCGGCGTGATCGGCATGACAGCACGCCCGATCGGGCTCAAGCCCTCGGGCGGGATCCGAACTCTGGCGGATGCCAAGAGCTACCTTGCTCTCGCCGACGCGATGATGGGCCCGGACTGGGCGACGCCCGCGACTTTCCGTTTCGGTGCGAGCGGTCTCTACACCGCGCTCGTCGAGGAAATCGGCGGCGCTGCGCCCGGAGTGCCGCCGCGTGGGAGCTACTGAATGCGCCTGACCCAGGAGATCATCGCCGCCAAGCGCGACGGTGCCGAGCTGCCCGATGCGGATATTCGCCAGATCATCGCCGGTTTGACCGATGGCTCGGTGAGCGAAGGACAGGCGGCCGCCTTCGCCATGGCGGTCTATTTCAACGGCATGAACGAGAAGGAGCGCGTCGCGCTCACCCTCGCCATGCGCGATTCCGGAACCGTGCTGCGCTGGGATGATCTGCCCGGCCCCGCCCTCGACAAGCACTCGACCGGCGGCGTCGGCGATACGGTGAGCCTGCCTTTGGCGGCTGCGGTGGCGGCCTGCGGCGGCTACGTCCCTATGATTTCCGGTCGCGGCCTCGGCCATACCGGCGGCACGCTCGACAAGCTGGATGCCGTGCCGGGCTATGTCACCCAGCCGTGCATCAATCTGTTCCGCAAGGTCGTGCGGGAGGTCGGCTGCGCCATCATCGGCCAGACCGCCGATCTCGCCCCGGCTGACAAGCGGCTCTATGCCATCCGGGACGTGACGGCGACGGTCGAAACGATTCCGCTGCTGGTCTCCTCGATCCTGTCGAAAAAGCTCGCCGCCGGACTGCACGGCCTCGCCATGGATGTGAAGTTCGGTTCCGGTGCTTTCCTGCCCGACTACGCCAAGGCACAGGCGCTGGCGCAGGCTCTCGTCGCCGTCGCCAACGATTCCGGGCTGCCGACACACGCGCTCTTGACCGATATGGACGAGCCGCTCGCCTCGGTCGCCGGCAATGCGCTCGAGGTCGCCTATGCGCTCGACCATCTGACCGGCCGCCGCCGCGAGGCGCGCTTCCATGAGGTCACGGTCGCGCTGGGCGCCGAGATGTTGCTCCTGGGCAGGCTCGCCGCCGATCTCGATGCCGCGCGCGAAAAGATCGAGAATGCCTTCGCCTCGGGTGCGGCGGCCGAGCGCTTCGCGCGGATGGTGGCGGCGCTCGGAGGACCGACGGACTTGCTGGAAAAGCCGGCAAATCATCTCGCCTTTGCGCCGATCGTGAAGCCGGTCTTCGCCGAAACGGCGGGGTCGGTCGTCGCGGTCGACACGCGTGCGGTCGGGCTTGCGGTCGTCACGCTCGGTGGCGGCCGCGTCCGCCCGCAGGACCCGATCGACCATGCCGTCGGCATCGTCGAACTGGCTGGCATTGGAGCCGAGATTGGCGCGGAGCGTCCGCTCGGGATCATCCACGCGCGCGACGAGGCGCAGTTCGCCGCGGCGAGTGCGCGCTTGCGCAAGGCCTATTGGATCGGTGAGGGTGCGGCGCGCGGCCGGCTCGTCGCGGAACGGATCACGGAGAGGGTGTCGGCATGAGTTTGCTTCTGGCCATGACGGGCTGGCATGTCGAGGACTGGCGCGCCAGGTTCCAGGCGCTGCTGCCGGAGATGCCGATCGTGGTTCTCGGCGAGCCCTTCGACCGCCGCGCCGTCCATTATGTCGCGAGCTGGAAGCACCCGGCCGGCAGCCTGACCGGTCTGCCCAATCTCGCCGCCATCTTCTCGCTTGGCGCCGGCGTCGATTTCCTCTTCGCCGACGACAAGCTGCCGGCGGTGCCGATCGCCCGCGTCGTCGATCCCGATCTGACCACGCGGATGAGCGAGTACGTCGTGCTGCACTGCCTGATGTATCTGCGCCAGCAGCACCGCTACCTCAGCCAGCAGCGCGAAAGGCTCTGGGAGGACGATCGCAACCAGCCAGCGGCCCGCTCGGTTCGCGTCGGCATCATGGGGCTGGGCGAACTCGGATTGGATGCCGCCGCCAAGCTCAAGGTCATCGGCTTTGACGTCGCCGGCTGGAGCCGCTCGCCGAAGAGCATCGAGGGGCTGCGCACCTTCTCGGGTGAGGAGGGCATGAAGGAGTTCCTGGCGCGGACGGACATCCTCGTCTGCCTCGTGCCGCTCACGCCGGAGACGCGCGGCATCATCAACGCCGGGCTGATCGCAGGGCTGGCGCAGGATGGTCGCCTCGGAGGTCCGTTCGTGATCAATGCCGGCCGCGGTGGCTTGCAGGTGGAAGAGGATATCCTGGCGGCGCTCGAAGCCAGCACGCTGAAAGGCGCGACGCTCGATGTCTTCGAGACCGAGCCGCTGCCGACCGCCTCGCCGCTCTGGACCCATCCGGGCGTGACGATCACGCCGCATAACGCGGCGATGTCGGAGCCTGAAGCGATCGCTTCGCTGATCACGGCGCAGATCAGGCGCCTGGAAGCCGGCGAGCCCCTGCAGCATGTGGTCGATCCGGCCAGGGGGTACTAAAGGATCGGCCGCTTCTGTGGCTGTTCAGCTCCAGTCCTCATGCTGAGTGCCGCGAGAGCGGCGTCTCGAAGGATGGTTCGAGCGTACACTGGAACACCCTTCGAGACACAGGCTTCGCCTGTTCCCCAGGATGAGGGCTGGCGAGTTCAAATGCCCCGTCACCGAACGGTCGCCGCGCTGTCGTCGGGTCGCAATCCGGGCGGGCGAAGCGGGTTGGTCATTTCCAGCCCGGAGAATTTCATGCGCTTGTCGCTCGCCTTTGCCCTGCTCCTGTCCTCGACCATTCTCGCCGGGGCCCAGGACGCCCAGAAGGAGTTTCCGTCGAAGCTCGTCGGTCACGCCCTGCTGCCGGCGAACACGATCATCCCGGCTCCTGCCGATGCGCCGGCCGATCTTAAGGTGTCCGGCAAGTTCGTAACCCCGGGCAAGCGTGTCGAAACCGTCGGTTCGGTGATGGGCACCTCGGGCGGCCGCCCGACAGGTCTTTCCACGCCATTCGCCGGCCAGCCCGTGCAGGGCTTCTCCGGCATCCGCTCGCTCGGCAATGGCGAGTTCCTCGTCCTGACCGACAACGGCTTCGGCTCCAAGGTCAATTCGCCCGACGCGATGCTGTTCTTCCATCGTCTCAAGGCCGATTTCGACAAGGGCGCGATCGAGCGTCTCTCGACCATCTTCCTGCACGACCCCGACAAGAAGGTGCCGTTTCGCATCGTTCATGAGGGCACCGAGAAGCGCTATCTGACCGGCGCCGATTTCGATCCCGAGTCGATCCAGCCGATCGGCGGCAAGTACTGGATCGGCGAGGAGTTCGGCCCCTACCTCATCCGCGTCGATGCCAACGGCAAGGTCGAGGCGGTGTTCGAGACCACGGTCGATGGCAAGCCGGCCCGCTCGCCGGACCATTACGCCGTGACGACGCCCGGCGCACCGAACCAGTCCGTCGAATTCAATGTCCGCCGCTCCAAGGGCTATGAGGGCATGGCGCAGTCTCCCGACGGGCGCTTCCTCTACCCGCTGCTGGAGGGGCCGCTCTGGAACGCCGAGACCAAGGGCAATGAAGAGGTCGACGGCAAGGAAGTGCTGCGCATCCTCGAATTCGATGTCGCCAACGAGAAGTGGACCGGCCGCTCCTGGTACTTCCCGCTGGAGCAGAAGGGCCTCGCCATCGGCGACTTCAACATGATCGACGCGACGACGGCGCTGATCATCGAGCGCGACAACGGCGAAGGCACTGCCGACAAGGCCTGTGCCGCCGGACAGAAGGGCCCGGACTGCTTCCACGACCTCGCCAAATTCAAGCGCATCGTGAAGATCGAGATGACCGACGCCAATGTCGGCAAGCCCGTGCGCAGGATCGGCTTCATCGACCTGATGAAGATCGCCGACCCCGACAAGAAGGCGAAGCAGGGCGCCATCGACGGCGTGCTGCCTTTCCCGTTCTTCACCATCGAGAACGTCGACGTCGTCGATCTTGCCAAGGGCATCATCGTCGTCGGCAACGACAACAACCTGCCGTTCTCGTCCTCGCGTGATCCCAAGAAGGCGGATGACAACGAACTCGTCCTGCTCTCGGTGAAGGAACTGCTCGACGCGAAGTGAGAACGCCCGCATCGCTGGCTCGGTTGGGCGCAGCGATGCGGCTCATGTCGTCTTGCCCGGCGGTCGGATTCGATCGGCCGCCGGGCGTTCCTACTCTGTTCTTGAGCTATTGCTGACCTGAGCGTATAATAAAAATGACCAAGCGCCTCATGCGCGAGGCGTAGTGGTTGGATGATCGTCACCGATGGAGGTGATCATGTTGACCGCGAATACAAACGTCAGGCGACCGCAGGACTGGTGTAATCTGATCCTGGCCGGGCTGCTGTTCTTCTCCCCATGGTACATGGGCTTCGTCGGCGACTTCGTGCCGACGCGCAATGCCTGGATCGTCAGCGTGGCTCTCGCCGTGATTGCGGTCGCTGCGCTTTCGGCTTTCGCCGAATGGGAGGAATGGCTGAATCTCGCGCTCGGACTCTGGCTGGTGGCCTCGCCCTGGATGCTGGGCTTCACCGGTAACCTCCGCGCCTTCTGGCCTCACATGATCGTCGGCCTGCTGACTGCGGCGATCTCGGGCTGGGCAGTCTGGGATTATCGGCACGAGCCGCACGCGACGGCGTAGGGAGCTTCGCGCTCCCCGCCGCTCCAGAATCGACCCGGCGCGATCTAGCTGCGTAGCGCGCCGGGGCCGGCCACCGCGGCCGGCGGGCATTTGCCCGAGATGATCATGCCCAGCACCTCGTCCTGGGTGACGTCGGCAGTGCGCGCCGTGCCGACGACCTTGCCATTCTTCATCACCGTGACGCGGTCGGCGAGATCGAAGACGTCGTGCAGGTCATGGCTGATCAGGAAGATGCCGATGCCCTGCTTCTTGAGCTGGAGGATCAGCTCCGCCACCTGCTTCGTCTCGGCCGGGCCGAGGGCCGCCGTGGGCTCGTCCATGATCAGCACGCGGGCGTTGAAATAGATGGCGCGCGCGATCGCGACCGACTGGCGCTGGCCGCCCGAGAGCGCCTTCACCGGCTCCTTGAAGCGACGGAAATGCGGGTTGAGCCGACCCATCACCTTGCGAGTCTCGGCCTCCATCGTCGCATCGTCGAGCGTGCCCCAGCCGGAGAGTAGCTCGCGACCGAGGAAGATGTTGGCGGCGGCATCGACGTTATCGGCAAGCGCGAGCGTCTGATAGATCGTCTCGATGCCCTGCTGCTTGGCGTCACGCGGGCTCGTGATCGCCGCTTCATCGCCATTCACGCGGATCGTGCCGGCATCGGCCCGGTAGGCGCCCGACAGAATCTTGATCAGCGTCGACTTGCCGGCGCCGTTATGGCCGAGCAGGCCGACGACCTCGCCCGGCATCAGGTCGACGCTCGCACCATCGACGGCCTTGATGCCGCCGAAGGCGATCGAGATGTCGCGCATCTCGATCAGCGGCGTGCCCTGGCCCGGATGGGTGTCGGCGAGACCAGCCGATTCCGTGATGCTCATCGCTCCTCCTCAGCTCAGCCGCTTGCGGTAGACCCCGTCGAGCCAGACCGCGAGGACGAGGACGATGCCGACGACGATGTTCTGTAGCGGCGCGTCGACGCCGATCAGCACCATGCCGGACTGCAGCGACTGCATCACCAGCGCGCCGAGCATGGCGCCGACGATGGTGCCGACGCCGCCGGCAAGCGAGGTGCCCCCAATGACAGCGGCAGCGATGACATAGAGCTCGTCGAGCGTGCCGGCGGCGTTGGTCGAGGCGTTCAGGCGCGCCGTCGAGATGCAGGCGGAGATGCCGACGAGCACGCCCATCAACCCGAAGACCAGCATCAGCACCTTGCGCGTGTTCACGCCGGAGAGCTGCGCGGCCTCGGGGTTGCCGCCGATGGCGAAGACATAGCGGCCGAAGCGCAGGCGGTTGGCGATGAAGGTGATGATGACGCCGACCGCGAGCGCGATCAGCACGGGAACGGCGAGCCCGTGGCCGATGGTCAGGCCGCCCTCAGGCCATATGCCGCCTTTCGCCTCGGTGACGCGCCGGGCGATGCCGGCGGGCAGCGCATAGGCGTTCGCCACCATCACCATCGCCAGAACCGTGGCGCAGCCGAGCCCGGCGATCGTGATCTCGGCCCAGAGCGGGCGCAGCAGGAAGCCGAAGCGCTTGCGCCGGCGCCGGATCAGCGCCGCGCCGATCGAGATCGCGGCGCAGAGCGCGATGCCGATCGCCCAGGAGGCGCTTGTGCCGATCGCGCCCTCGACGCCGCCGCCGAGCGGGCGGAAGCGCGAATCCATCGGCGCGATGGTCTGGCCCTGCGTCACCCACCAGGCCGCGCCGCGCCAGATCAGGAGGCCGCCGAGCGTGACGATGAAGGAGGGGATGGCGAGATAGGCGATCAGCGCGCCCTGCAGCAGCCCGACGAACCCGCCCAGCGCCATCGCGAGCAGCAGGCTGACGACCCAGGTCAGCGGGTGCTCGAAGCCCCAGATCTCGGGCAGGAGCCGGACCTGCACGAGCCCGACCACCATGCCGACGAAGCCGAGCATCGAGCCGACGGAGAGGTCGATGTTGCGGGTGACGATGACCAGCACCATGCCGCAGGCCATAATCGCGATCGAGGCGGTCTGGACCAGCAGATTCCAGAGATTGCGCGGCGTCAGGAAGGCGCCGTCCGACAGCCAGTTGAAGCCGAGCCAGATCACCGCGAGCGCGGCGACCATGCCGATCATGCGCGGATCGAACTCGATCTCGCGCAGACGATCGGCAAGGCTGCGCTCATCCTGCGCCGGGTTGGCCGGCGCGGGTGCCACGTCAGAGCCGGACGATGTCAGATGGGATCGCATAGCGACCCCATCTGACATCTGAATCCATCTCTCACCAAAAAACTGGAGCAGGCTTCTCGCGGAAAACCGGTTCCCACTCTTTCGCAGCCTGCTCTAGTCACAGGCCTTGACCTTGCCGGACGCGACGCCCTGGCAAACCGCCGATTTCGGTGCCCAGCCGGCCTCGATCACGACGGCGAGGTTGTCCTTCGTCACCGGCACGGGCTTGAGGAAGAGCGCCGTCATCTTCTGCTTGGACGGGCCCTGGTCCCAGGCAGCCGAACCCGGAATCTCGGAGAGCTTGGCGCCACCTGCGAGCTTCAGTGCAATCTCGGCGGCGTTGCGTCCGAGTTCGCGCGCATCCTTCCAGATCGTCACGGTCTGGGTACCCAGCGCCACGCGGTTGAGCGCCGCGCGGTCGGCATCCTGGCCGGAGACAGGCACGGAGCCGGAGAGCCCCTGTGCATCCATCGCCGCAATGGCACCGCCCGCGGTGCCGTCATTGGCGGCGATGACGGCATCGACCTTGTTCTGGTTGCGCGTCAGGATCTGCTCCATGTTGCGCTGGGCGTTGGCCGGCAGCCAGCCATCGGTGAAGGCTTCGCCGACATTCTTGATCTTGCCGCCGTCGATCGCCGGCTTCAGCACCTCGATCGAGCCCTGATAGAGGAAATTGGCGTTCGGGTCGGAGCTCGAGCCCTTGATGAAGACGTAATTGCCCGCCGGCTTCGCCTTCTGGATCTCGCGCGCCATCATCCGGCCGACCTCGACATTGTCGAAGGTCAGATAGAAGGCCTGCGGGATCTCGATCAGGCGGTCATAACCGACGACGCCGATGCCCTCGTTGACCGCCTTCTCGACGGCGGGACGAATGGCCTGCGCGTCCTGCGCCAGCACGATGATCGCCTTGGCGCCGCGCGCGATCAGGCTCTCGACATCGGTGAGCTGCTTGGCCGGCGATGACTGCGCATCGGCGGAAAGATAGGTGCCGCCGGCCTTCTCGACCGCCGCCTTGATCGCGGCCTCGTCGGTCTTCCAGCGCTCTTCCTGGAAATTCGACCAGCTGACCCCGATGACCGGGCCTTTCGATTGCCCGAAGGCGCTTGCGTGAACGGATAGGGCGGCAACGGCGATGCTCGCCGCGAGGACGAAACGCTTCATCACACTGACCTCCTGAGCTTCCTCTGCCGCAGACTCTCAGGCTTCTCCGAGCCCCCAAGGCGTCCGGCGCACGAAGCTCAGCCTAGCCGCCGGAGACTGTCAAGCAGGCGAAGGGACGGCTCGGGCAGCGTCAGACGACGCGCTTGTCGGGAGAGTCGCAGAGGTCGTTCTGGATGCAGCGCCCGCATTCTGGCCTCAGCGCCTTGCAGGTGTAGCGCCCATGCAGGATCAGCCAGTGATGGGCATGGCGGCCGAACTCCTCCGGGATCGCCTTCTCCAGCCCGAGCTCGACCTGCAAGACGTTCTTGCCCGGCGCGATCCTGAGCCGGTTCGAGACGCGGAAGACATGGGTGTCGACCGCATGGGTGATCTCGCCGAAGGCGATGTTGAGCACGACATTCGCGGTCTTGCGGCCGACGCCCGGCAGGCTTTCCAGCGCCTCGCGCGTGGTCGGCACCTGCCCGCCGAACTCCGCGATCAGCTTCTCGCAGAGCGCGATCACGTTCCTTGCCTTGGTGCGGAAGAGGCCGATCGTCTTGATGTAGTCGCGCACCTTGTCCTCGCCGAGCGCCAGCATCTTCTCCGGCGTGTCGGCGATGGCGAAGAGCGGGCGCGTCGCCTTGTTGACGCCGGCGTCGGTCGCCTGCGCCGAGAGCACGACGGCAACCAGCAGCGTGAAGGCGTTCACGGATTCCAGCTCGCCTTTCGGCTCGGGATTGGCGGCTTGGAAACGCGCGAAGATCTCGCGGATTTCGGCCGGCTTGCGGGCGCGCGGCAACGTGATGCGCTTGACGGGGGCGCGGGGGCGGGCGGGCCTGTTCTGCGGGTCCATGACGGCGTTATAATGCCGCCATGGACCCCGGCAAGAGCCCTGCCAGCGAGATTCCTGCCAGCGGCAGCACCGACGCCATGAGGCGCCCGGTCTTCGACGCGACGATCACGCCGCATCGCTCGCTCGGCCAGAACGGCTTTCGCATCGTGATGACGCTGGTCTGCCTGGCGAGCCTGATCTCCTCGATTCCCTTCGTCGTGCTCGGCGCCTGGCCGGTGGCCGGCTTCTTCGGCCTCGACGTGCTCGCGCTATTCGTCGCCTTCCACGTCAATTTCCGGCATGCGCGTGCCTTCGAGCGCATCGTGGTGACGCCGCTGGAGGTCTTGCTGCGCAAGGTCTCGCATCACGGCCGCGAGGCGATCTGGCGCTCCAACCCCGCCTGGACGCGGCTCGAACGTCAGACCGATGAGGATTACGGCCTGCTCGGCCTCACGCTGGTCTCGCGGGGCCGGAGCGTCGCGGTCGCCACCGCGCTCTCGCCGCGGGAGCGCGCCGGCTTCGCGGATGCGTTGGGAAAGGCGCTGGCGAGCGCCCGGCGCGGCCCCGATTATGGCGCATCCTGAGACGATCAGCCCCTGCGGGCGAGCCAGATCGTGCGGCCGCCGCAGCTTGCATCCTCGACGACATGCGCGACCACGGAGAAGCCGTTCTCCGCCAGAAGCGCGCGATACTCCTCCGGCGCCAGGCTGCCGTGATAGAGCGGCTCGCCTTCGAAGGAGCCGATCGCTTCGCCATGCGAAGGTCCGCTGGTGAACATCAGCGCTGCGGTCGCGGTGGCGTGATCGGCAAAGACCGGGAACATCGCCCGCTGGTCCTCCGGCGTCAGGTGGAAGAAGCTGTCCCAGGCGACCAGCCCGTCGAAGCGGCGGCCGAGCGCAAGTCGGCGCATGTCCTGCACATGCCATTCGGCCTGCGGGAAACGCTGACGGCACAGTTCGACCAGCGCGGCGGCAGAGTCGATGCCGGTGATGGCGCGGTTCCTGCCGAGGAAGTAGCGGGCGATCGGCTCGCCCGAACCGCAGCCGATATCGAGGATGGCGGCATGCTCCGGAACAAGCGCGAGGAAACGGTCGAGCCATGCGCCTTCGAACAACGTCTTGCCGCGCAGCCGGTCGAAGGCAGCGGCGTGTCGCTCGTAGAGATCGATGATAGCGCTGGAGGCGGTCGCCATTGTCCATCCAAAATAGAGGGTCTCTCGGGCTCGGAAACTATAGCGGCTGCAAGCCGGCCCTTGTCAGCTTTCGGGTGGGAACGGCATGGTCGGCGCCCTAGATTCGCATCATGACGAATGATGCGAGGTTTCAAGCCATGAACGCTCATGCTCCGATGAAAACGGCGATGACCCCGACGCGTTTTTCCGATGCGGTGCTGGCGCGCGCTGCCGAAGCCATGCCGAGCGAGGCCGATTTCCCTGCCGTGGCGCCGGGCTCGGACTACGATACGGTCCGCCGCATCCTGGCCTTCATCACGCATAACTGGCGCGAGCAGCCGACCATCGAGGCGATCGCGGATGCGGCCGGCGCAACGCCGACCGATGTCCATCATCTCTTCCGGCGCTGGTGCGGCCTGACGCCCAAGGCCTTCCTGCAGGCGATCACGCTCGACCACGCCAAGGGCCTGCTGGCCTCCTCGGCCAGCATCCTCGACACTGCGCTTGAAGTCGGGCTTTCCGGCCCCGGCCGGCTGCACGACCTCTTCGTCACGCATGAGGCGATGTCGCCCGGCGAATGGAAGCTCGGCGGAGAGGGGCTGAAGCTCTCCTACGGCTTCCATGCCTCTCCCTTCGGTGAGGCGCTGATCGTGGTCACGGATCGCGGGCTCGCGGGGCTGGGCTGGGTCTCCAACAGCGTCGACGGCGGCAAGGTCGTCGGTGGGCGCGCCGAGGCTCTGGCCGACATGATGCGTCGCTGGCCGCATGCCGGTTATCACTACGATCCGGTGCTGACGGCACCCTATGCCGCCCGCATCTTCGAACCCAAGGCCTGGACGGCCGAGACGCCCTTGCGCGTCGTGCTGATCGGCACGGATTTCGAGGTCCGGGTCTGGGAGACTCTGCTCCGGATCCCGGTCGGCTGCGCCACGACCTATGGCGACGTCGCCAGCCATATCGGCAAGCCCAGTGCCGCGCGCGCCGTCGGCATGGCGGTGGGCAAGAACCCGATCTCCTTCGTGGTGCCCTGCCACCGCGTCATCGGCAAGTCAGGCGCCCTCACCGGCTATCACTGGGGTCTGACGCGCAAGCGCGCCATCCTCGGCTGGGAGGCGGGTCAGGCGATCACTGGCTGAGCTTGCTGCCTACATCGGAGATACATGTCCCAGAAGAGCGCGAGCGCGATCCGCCCGCGCCCTTTGCCTGCTCCGCCTAAAGCAGCCCGCGCTTCGCGAGGTGGCGCATCAGATGCGAGGCGCCGAAGGTCCAGGGCTCGCAGGCGTCGGTGCGCTTCATCCGGTTGACGAGGCTGCCGAGCTCGGGCGCGGCGATGGTGACGATGTCCCCGTATTTATGGGTGAAACCGCTGCCCGGTGCGTCGCGGTCCTTGATCGGCGCGAACATGGTGCCGAGATAGAGCGCCGCCCCGTCCGGATACTGGTGATGTGGGCCGATCATCTGTGCAGCGAGGTCGGCCGGGTCGCGGCTGATCTTGGCGATCGAGGACGAGCCATCCAGCGTGAAGCCGTCCTCGCCCTCCACCGTCAGGGTCACGGTCGTCTTGCGGATGTGATCGAGCGTGAAGCCGGCGTCGAAGAAGCGGATGAAGGGGCCGACGGCTGCCGCCGCGTTGTTGTCCTTGGCCTTGCCGAGCAGCAGGGCCGAGCGGCCCTCGACATCGCGCAGATTGACGTCGTTGCCGAGCGTGGCGCCGACGATCCGCCCGTCCGAGGCGACGATCAGGACGATTTCGGGCTCCGGGTTGTTCCAGCTCGACGCCGGATGCAGGCCGGCATCGGCACCTGTGCCGACCGTCGACATCGCCGGCGCCTTGGTGAAGATCTCGGCGTCCGGCCCGATGCCGACTTCGAGATACTGGCTCCATGCCCCCTGCTTGATCAGCACCTCCTTGAGATGCATCGCCTCGGGCGAGCCGGGCTTCAGCTTGGAAAGGTCGTCGCCGATCAGTTTTCCGATCTCCGTGCGGATCGTCGCGGCGGCGGCCGGGTTGCCGCGCGCCTTCTCCTCGATGACGCGTTCCAGCATCGAGACGGCGAAGGTGACGCCGGCCGCCTTCACCGCCTGCAGGTCGAGCGGCGAGAGCAGCCAGGGGCGCTTCGGATCGCGGCCGTCGACGGGCGTATTGGCCAGGATGTCGACGAGCGAGCCCAGAGCTTCGCCTTTCGCGGTGCGCAGCGCGGCCGCCGGATCAGCGCTCTCGCAGAGGTCGCGGCTGGTCGGGAATTCGGCTGTGATGTCGACGAGCTGTCCATCGCGCAGCGTGACCACTGCCGGGCCGCCGAGATCGGGCCGCCAGACGCGGCCGGCCAGCGCGGCGGCGCCGGCATCCTGCGGCAGGGTTGTCGAGGCGGAAAGGACGAGGCTCGTCATGATGCGGTCCGGAAAAGGCGAGGCAGGACGCGCAGATCAGCCGTTTATGCGTGAATGCGCAAGCCGGCCGCGGCCATAAGTGCCTTGCAAAAACTGTCGTCGTTTTGTCATTGAACTGTCGCCTGCGCTTCATGCTAGCTTGCGCACCAACGACAAGAACCGCGGCGGCGCCCGCCCGCGGAAGGGAGACACTCCATGAGCATCAAATCGCGCATCCTGATGTCGGTCGCCGCCTTTGCGCTCGCTGGCGCTTCGCCGGCTCTGGCGCAGACCGAGATCCAGTGGTGGCATGCCCTGACGGGCGCCAACAACGACGTGGTCGTCAAGCTCGCCGAGGACTTCAACGCCTCGCAGAAGGACTACAAGGTCGTTCCCGTCTACAAGGGCTCCTATCCCGACACGCTGAACGCCGGCATCGCCGCTTTCCGCGCTGGCCAGGCGCCGCACATCCTGCAGGTCTTCGAGGTCGGCACCGGCACGATGATGTCGGCCAAGGGCGCGATCAAGCCGGTTCATGAGGTGATGAAGGAAGCCGGCGAGAAGTTCGATCCGAACGCCTATCTCCCCGCCATCACCGGCTATTATTCGACGGCTAAGGGCGACATGCTCTCGATGCCGTTCAACTCGTCCTCGATGGTGATGTGGTACAACAAGGACGCCTTCAAGAAGGCGGGCCTCGACCCGGCGAAGCCGCCGAAGACCTGGCCCGAGACCTTCGAGGCCGCCAAGAAGCTGAAGGCCGCCGGCTACGACAAGTGCGCCGTCTCGAACGCCTGGGCGACCTGGGCCAATATCGAGCAGTTCGGCGCCTGGCATAACATCCCGCTCTCGACCAAGGTCAACGGCATGGCCGGCTTCGACGCCGTGCTGAACTTTAACAAGAGCCCGGCCTTCCTCAAGCACTGGACCAATCTGGTCGAGCTGCAGAAGGACAAGACCTACGACTACTCCGGCCGCACCAACAATGGCGAAGGCCGCTTCACCTCGGGCGAATGCCCGATCTTCCTGACCTCCTCGGGCTTCTTCGGCAACGTCAAGGCGAACGCCAAGTTCGACTGGGGCAACGCGCCGATGCCGTATTATCCCGATGTGCAGGGCGCGCCGCAGAACTCGATCATCGGCGGCGCCTCGCTGTGGGTGATGGGTGGCAAGAAGGCTGACGAATACAAGGGCGTCGCCAAGTTCTTCACCTTCCTCTCGGATGTCGAYCGTCAGGTGAAGCTGCACACCGAGTCCGGCTATCTGCCGATCACCAAGGCCGCCTATGAGAAGGTCAAGGCGTCGGGCTTCTACAAGGACAAGCCCTATCTCGAGACCCCGATCCTCGAGCTGACCAACAAGACCCCGACCGACAACTCGAAGGGCCTGCGTTACGGCAGCCTCGTCCAGATCCGTGACATCTGGTCGGAGGAGCTGGAAGCGGCGCTGAACGGCCAGAAGTCGCCGCAGGCGGCGCTGGACGCGGCGGCCGAGCGCGGCAACCAGATGCTGCGCCAGTTCGAGCGGACAGCCTCGCGCTGAGCGGATAGCCCTTGCATCTTCAGGCCATCCCGGACAAATCCGTCCGGGATGGCCGTCTTGTTCAAGGAAGCCGATGCAGAAGAACGCGTACTTCCGGGGGCTGACCATCCCCTTCCTGCTGCTGATGCCGCAGCTCGCGATCACCGTCGTGTTCTTCTATTGGCCGGCGAGCCAGGCGGTCTGGCAGAGCTTCCTGCTTGAAGACGCCTTCGGCACTTCGACCGAGTTCGTCTGGTTCGAGAACTACCAGCTGCTGTTCGCCGATCCCGGCTATCTCAAGGCCTTCATCAACACCGTCATCTTCTCGACCTTCGTCTGCGTGTTCTCGCTGTCGATCGCGCTGCTCTTCGCGGTGATGGCAGACCGGCAGATCCGCGGCGCTGAAATCTACAAGACCCTGCTGATTTGGCCCTATGCGGTGGCGCCCGCCATTGCCGGCGTGCTCTGGATCTTCATGTTCGATCCCTCGCTGGGCATGCTCGCACGGGGTCTGCAATCGCTCGGCATTCCCTGGAACCCGCGGCTCAACGGCAATCACGCCATGCTGCTCGTCATCCTCGCGGCGACCTGGAAGCAGATCAGCTATAATTTCCTGTTCTTTCTCGCCGGCCTGCAGTCGATCCCGAAGAGCGTGATCGAGGCTGCCGTCATCGACGGTGCCCGGCCGATGCGTCGCTTCTGGACCATCGTCTTCCCGTTGCTCTCGCCGACGACCTTCTTCCTGCTCGTCGTCAACATCGTCTACGTCTTCTTCGACACCTTCGGCATCATCGACACCGTCACCGGCGGCGGTCCCTCGGGCGCGACCGAGACGCTGGTCTACAAGGTTTTCTCCGACGGCAAGGGCGGCTCCAATCTCGGCGGCTCGGCGGCGCAGTCGGTGATCCTGCTGATCATGGTCATCGGAATGACCGCGATCCAGTTCCGCTTCATCGAGCGCAAGGTGAGCTACTGATGGCGTCCGTGCTCTGGATGGACCTAACCGCCGAGGAGCTGCGCGCCAAGGCGGCGAAGGACGCGATCGTCGTTCTTCCCGTCGCCTCGATCGAGCAGCACGGGCCGCATCTTCCCGTCGGCGTCGACACCATCCTTTGCAGCGGCGTCTGCAAGGCCGCGGCTGAGCGTGCTGATGATGTCGACGTCGTCGTCGCGCCGACGCTGTGGTGCGGCATGGCCGAGCATCACATGGCCTTCGGCGGAACCTTCACCTTCGATATCCCGACCTATCGGGCAGTGCTGCTCTCGCTCCTGAAGAGCATCGAGCGCCACGGTTTCCACCGCGTGCTGATCGTCAACGGCCATGGCGGCAACATCGCCGCGCTGACCGCCTTTCTGCCCGACTTCGCCCGTGAGACGCGGCTGCATGTCGAGGCGACCACCTATTTCCTGCTGGCCGAGGCCGCGCTCCCGGCGCTGCTCGAGGACCAGAAGGGTGTGCAGCACGCTTGCGAGGTCGAGACCTCGATGATGATGGTGCTGGCGCCGGGCTGCGTTCGCGAGCCGCGCCTGTCGGAAGCGTTCGGTGCGCGGGGTGGGTCGTCTGGACGCCCGGAGGTTTCTCGCCACCGTTCCTTCCGGGACATGACCGAAACCGGCGTGATCGGCGATGCRCGSCGCGCGACGGCTGAAAAAGGTCAAGCCTGTCTCGATGCCTGCGCGGAAGCGCTGGCCGGCCTGCTGCGCGAGATGGGGAAGGGGATCTGATGGTCGAGGACCGCCGCCTGGGCGACATCATCGCCTATGTCATCCTGACGATCGGCGTGCTGATCGTCGCCTTCCCGGTCTGGCTGACCTTCGTCGCCTCGACCTGGGATGCCTCGACCGTGATCAACGGCCAGATGCCGCTCTATCCCGGCCCGTATTTCCTGGAGAACTACAACCGCATCCTCTTCATCGGCACGTCGAGCACGACGCGCGAGCCGGTGATCCACATGATGCTGAACTCCTTCATCATGGCGATGGCGATCGCGCTGGGTAAGATCTTCATCTCCGTGCTCTCGGCCTATGCGGTTGTCTATTACCGCTTTCCGTTCCGCATGGCCGCCTTCTGGATCATCTTCATCACGCTGATGCTCCCGGTCGAGGTCCGTATCTTCCCGACGTTCAAGATCGTCTCGGACCTGCGGATGCTCGACACCTATCAGGGTCTCGCCGTCCCGCTCATTGCCTCCGCGACGGGCACGTTGCTCTTCCGCCAGTTCTTCATGACGATCCCGGATGAGCTGCTCGAAGCCTCCAAGATCGACGGTGCCGGCCCCTTCAAGTTCTTCAAGGACACGCTGCTGCCGCTCTCGATAACAACGATCGCGGCGCTSTTCGTSATCCAGTTCATCTATGGCTGGAACCAGTATCTCTGGCCGCTTCTGGTGACGACCAAGGACTCGATGCAGACCATCGTCATCGCCATCAAGAAGATGATCGTCACCGCCGACGCGCTGACCGAATGGCAGCTCGCCATGGCCACGGCCATGCTCGCGATGCTGCCGCCCGTCCTCGTCGTCATCGCCATGCAGAGGCTCTTCGTGAAGGGCCTGGTCGAAACCGAGAAGTAATCCGCGAATGGCCCAGGTCACTCTCAACAGCGTCAAGAAGGTCTATGCCGGCGGCGTCGAGGCCGTGAAGGGCGTCTCCTTCGACATTCCCGACGGCGGCTTCTGCGTGCTCGTCGGCCCCTCCGGCTGCGGCAAGTCCACGCTGCTGCGCATGGTCGCCGGTCTCGAGACCATCTCGTCCGGCGAGGTCGCGATCGGCGAGCGCGTCGTCAACCAGATCGAGCCGGCCGACCGCGACATCGCCATGGTGTTCCAGAACTATGCGCTTTACCCGCATATGAACATCTACGACAACATGGCCTATGGGCTGCGCAACCGCGGCACGCCGAAGGACGAGATCGACAAGCGCGTGAAGGAGGCGGCCCGCATCCTCGCGATCGAGCCCTTCCTGGAACGCCGGCCGCGCCAGCTCTCCGGCGGCCAGCGCCAGCGCGTCGCCATGGGCCGCGCCATCGTGCGCAAGCCGCAGGTCTTCCTGTTCGACGAGCCGCTCTCGAACCTCGACGCCAAGCTGCGCGTCCAGATGCGCGTCGAGATCAAGAAGCTGCAGCGGGCACTCGGCGTCACCGCGATCTACGTCACGCATGATCAGGTCGAGGCGATGACGCTCTCCGACAAGCTCGTGGTGATGAATGCCGGGCAGGTCGAGCAGATCGGCCTGCCCGCCGAGGTCTACCGCAAGCCGGCGAGCAAATTCGTTGCGACCTTCATCGGCTCGCCACCGATGAACATCCTGCCGGGCGTGGTCGACGGCCACGGCATCGTCGCGCTCGGCGACACCGTGTTGCAGGCGCACGACCTGCGCGAGGATCTGCCGCCCCAGATGCCGGTCGAGGTCGGCCTGAGGCCGGAGGATGTCGAGATCGTCTCCGATGACGATGCCGGCTCGCTGCCTTTCGATGTCGAGTTCATCGAGGAACTCGGCGCGACCCAGCTCTTCCACGGCAAGCTCTCCGGCCAGCCCTTCGTGATGCAGGCGGCGACCGGCGACGTTCCTGCTCAGGAGGGCCGGCTCTGGATCACGGTCGATCCCGGCAAGGTCCATGTCTTCGACCCGAAGACGGGCGCGCGGCTGGGGAAGGACTGAGCGGGGCGCTGCGGAAGCCGCAGGCGCTTGTACCCCGTCATGGTCGGGCTTGTCCCGACCATCCACGTCTTCGCTGGTCGAGGCTCGTGCTCAGGACCTGGATGCTCGCCACAAGGGCGAGCATGACGGCGGTGACGCCCGCGAATGACGGCGAACCTCAAGCCGCCAGATCGGCCACCAGCGCGTCGAGCAGCAGCGCGCCGTCCGGCGTCGCCGCGAGCCGGCCGCCTTGCCGGTGCAACAGCAGCTTCTCCTCGATCAGGCTGGCAATGCGCTTGGCATTGAGCTCGCGGCCTGCGAGCGCCTTGAACACTGCGGGATCGATACCTTCGACCAGACGTAGGCCCATCAGCAGATATTCGTCGCCCTGCGATTCCTCGCTCAGGCGCTCGTCCTCGACCAGGGCCTGACCCTCGGCCGCGACCCGTTCCAGCCAGATTTCCGGCCGCTTCTCGGTCGAATGCGCCATCCGCCCTTGCGCCGTCACCAGCCTGCCATGGGCGCCGGGGCCGACGCCGGCATATTCGCCATAGTGCCAGTAGACAAGATTGTGGCGGCATTCCGCGCCCGGCCGGGCGTGGTTGGAGATCTCGTAGACCGGCAGGCCGTGCTTGGCCGTGATCTCCTGCGTTGTCTCGTAGAGCGCCGCACCCGCATCATGGTCGGGGATGGCGAGCTTGCCGGCCCGGAACAGCCGCTCGAAGGCGGTGCCGGGCTCGATGGTGAGCTGGTAGAGCGAGAGGTGCTCGGCCGCGTGGCTGATCGCCAGCTCCAGCTCCGCGCGCCAGAGCGCCGGCGTCTGCGCCGGCGAGCGGGCATAGATCAGATCGAAGGAATAGCGCTCGAAATACTTGCGTGCGATAGCGACGGCCGCGAGCGCTTCCTCGGCCGAATGCATTCGGCCGAGCGCCTTGAGATCGGCATCGTTCAGCGCCTGCACCCCGAGCGAGACACGGTTGACGCCTGCCGCCCGGAAGTCACGGAAGCGGCCGGCCTCGACGCTGGTCGGGTTCGCCTCCAGCGTCACCTCGCAATTCGGATCGACCGTCCAGTGCTCGCCGATCGCGTCGAGGATCGCCCCGACCGTGCGGCCCTCCATCAGCGAGGGCGTGCCGCCGCCGAAGAAAATCGAGGAGACCGTGCGGCCCGGCGCCAGCGCGGCGCGATGCGCGATCTCGCGGTGGAAGGCGGCGATGTACCGGGCCTGATCCGGCGGCTGCAGGCGTACATGCGAGTTGAAGTCGCAATAGGGGCATTTGGCCAGGCAGAATGGCCAATGCACATAGACGGCAAAGCCCGCATCCGCAGTCGGATGCGAGGCGGTGGGCCGCTCCGACAGGGCGGCCGCGGCACTCACGCCGATTTCCTCAGGCAGGCGGCGGCAAGCACATGGAACGCGCGCGCCCGATGCGACAGGCCGGGCGAGCCATCGGCCGGGATGCCGTGCTTCTCGTCCGCCGTCATCTCGCCGAAAGTCTTGCCCTGGCCATCGGGGAGGAAGATCGGGTCGTAGCCGAAGCCGCCCGCGCCACGGGCCTCATGAGTGACCGTGCCGAAGACGCGCCCCTCGAACAATTCCTGATGGCCGTCCGGCCAGGCGATGACCAGCGCCGAGACGAAATGCGCCCTGCGTTTGTCGGGCGTGGCGGCACCGCGCTTGGCCAGCTCCATCTGCACGCGTGCGATCGCCGGGGCGAAATCCTTGCCCGGCCCGGCCCAGTTGGCCGAGAACAGGCCGGGCGCACCGTCGAGCGCATCGATGCAAACGCCCGAGTCGTCGGAGAGCGCCGGTAGCCCGCTCGCTTTGGTGGCGGCCACCGCCTTGATCGCCGCATTCTCCGAGAACATGGTGCCGTCCTCGACCGGCTCGGGCAGGCCGAGCTCTCCGGCCGAGACGAGCTCAATGCCGTAGGGAGCCAATAGCTGGCGCATCTCGCGCAGCTTGCCCTGGTTGTGGGTCGCGATCACGACCTTGCCGGTGAGGAGGCGGTGGTTCGACATCGGTTTTCTCGTATCCGCCTCGTCATCCCGGGCTTGAGCTGGGATCCATCGAAAGGCGCCGAAGCTCTACGATGGATTCCGGATCTCCGCTTCGCCAAGTCCGGAATGACGGCGTTGTTTCGTTGTCTATGCGATCAATCGATCAGGCTACCGCCGCCTTCTGCAGCGCGACGAGCTTGGAAACGCCGCCCTTGGCGAGCTTGAGCAGCGCGAGCAGCTCGTCCTCCGAGAAGGGCGCGCCTTCTGCCGTGCCCTGCACCTCGACGAGGCCGCCTGCGCCGGTGATGACGAAATTCGCATCGGTCTGCGCGCCGGAATCCTCGACATAGTCGAGATCGATCACCGGGTTGCCGGCGACGATGCCGCAGGAGACGGCGGCGACATGGTCCTTCAGCGGGTGGGTACCCTTGAGGAGCCCGCGGCCTTCCATCCACTTCAGCGCATCGTGCAGGGCGACCCAGGCGCCTGTGATCGAGGCAGTGCGTGTGCCGCCATCGGCCTGCAGCACGTCGCAGTCGACGACGATCTGGCGCTCGCCGATCGCAGTCAGGTCGACGACGGCGCGAAGCGAGCGCCCGACCAGTCGCTGGATCTCCTGCGTGCGGCCGGAGGGCTTGCCGGAGGTGACCTCGCGGCGCGTGCGCTCATGCGTGGCGCGCGGCAGCATCGAATATTCGGCGGTGACCCAACCCTTGCCGGTCCCGCGCAGCCACGGCGGCCCCTTTTCCTCGACAGTCGCGGCGCACAGCACCTTGGTCTCGCCGAACGTCACCATGCAGGAGCCCTCGGCATAGCGCACCACGCCGCGTTCGAGCGTGACCTTGCGCATCTCGTCGGCGGCGCGTTTGGAGGGTCGCATGAAATGATCCTGTCTTGCGGAGAAGTGGCGGCTTTTAGGCTCTCCCGCCCGGTACGGCAAGGCAGGAGCCTTTCCGCCCCTTGATCCATGCGCATCGTATGACGACAATAGGATGGAGGAACGGTTCGCCCGTAAAGGTTCATGAGCGCCCATACCCCCCGCCCCGAGACGATCAGCAGCCTGGTCGAGACCGATCAGCGCTCGCGCGAGATCTTCCGCCAGATCGTCGACGGCTTCCTGGCGACCGGCGAGCCGGTCGGCTCGCGCAACATTGCCCGCCTGCTGCCGATGTCGCTCTCGCCCGCGACGGTGCGCAACGTCATGACCGATCTGGAGCTGGCCGGGCTGATCTACGCGCCGCATACCTCTGCGGGGCGACTTCCGACAGAAAGAGGCCTGCGCTTCTTCGTCGATGCGATGATGGAGGTCGGCAATCTCACCTCCGACGAGCGCAAGCGCATCGAGGCGCAGATCAGGGCTGCCGCAACCAACCGCAGCCTCGACCAGACGCTGACCGAAGCCTCGGCGCTCCTCTCCGGCCTGTCGCGCGGCGCCGGCGTCGTCGTCACCACCAAGGCCGACCCAAGGCTCAAGCACATCGAGTTCGTCCGGCTCGATCCCGCCCGTGCGCTGGTCGTTCTGGTCGCGGACGATGGCACCGTCGAGAACCGCCTGCTGGCGTTGCCGCCCGGCCTGCCGGCCTCGGCGCTGAGCGAGGCGGCGAACTTCCTCAACGCCCGCATCATCGGCAAGACGCTCGCCGAGCTGCGGGGCGAGATCGCGACCCAGCGCTCGCAGATGGAGCGCGAGCTCGATGCGCTGACTGCGCGCCTCGTCGAGAACGGCATCGCCACCTCGTCGGGCCCGAGCAGCGACCGCCATCTGATCGTCCGTGGCCAGGCTAACCTGCTCGAGGATCTGAAGGCGCAGGAGGATCTCGAGCGCATCCGCCTGCTCTTCGGCGATCTCGAGACCCAGACCGACATGATCGATCTTCTGTCGCGGGCGGAGGACGGCGATGGCGTGCGCATCTTCATCGGCTCGGAGAACAAGCTGTTCTCGATGTCGGGCTCCTCGATGGTGGCGGCGCCCTTCCGCGATGCCGAGCAGCGCATCGTCGGCGTCGTCGGCATCATCGGCCCGACGCGCCTGAACTATGCCCGCATCGTCCCGATGGTCGACTACACCGCCAAGGTGGTCGGCAGCCTGCTCGACGGCGAGCGTTGAGGCGAGAGCAGGGTGCAAAAATAGTGAGAACCGTTTTTTCGCGATCCTGCTCTGACTTTTGAAGACGGATTTGGCTTCCGGCGCGGATGAGGCTACCTCTGCGCGCGAAAGCGACCCGTTCGCGCCCGAACATCCAAGGCCAGAGCCATGTCAGACCAGCTTCCCGACCGCCTCTCCGTCAACCCGGACAGCCCGTTTTACGACGCCGAGGTGCTGGCGCGCGACATCGGGATCCGCTTCAAGGGCGTCGAGAAGACCAATGTCGAGGAATATTGCGTCTCCGAAGGCTGGGTGAAGGTCGCGGCCGGCGCCGCCAAGGACCGCTTCGGCCGCCCGATGACGATCACGCTCAAGGGCGCTGTCGAGCCCTATATCCGCGGCGCGGCTCAGGCCGAGGGCTGACGGAAGGTTCCCCTACGGCTGAGGAGACGAGGCGCCGGGCAGTGGCCGGCGCTCTCGGGAGCCTCTCGCATTAACGCAGTTGCCGCTACGGCATTGCGTTGAGGCGGCGTATATGCATTGATCATGCAACCAATGGTTGCGTGAGGCGATGATTCTGTCTCCTTGGTTGCTGATTGCGAACACCCTCCGAGGCATCTCCGAATACAAGGGCGCAGCCGCGGAACCGCGGATCTTGGAGATGTTCCGCCTGTCGGGGCACGGTCAGGTCCGCAGCGACGAACAGGCGTGGTGTGCGGCTTTCGTCGGTGCCTGCCTCGTGCTTTCCGGCTACGCGTCGAGCCGCTCGCTGATGGCCCGCAGCTATCTCAACCTCGGTGCGAAGCTCGAAGAGCCACGCGAAGGCTGCATCGTGGTGCTCTCGCGCAACGAGGCGAACAGCTCTTACGGGCATGTCGGCTTTTTCCTGCGCGAGGATGACGAGCACTTGTTCGTGCTCGGCGGCAATCAGAGGGACAGCGTCACGGTCTCCAGCTATTCGAAGTCCAGGCTGCTTGGTTTTCGGTGGCCAACCGAGCGGGTGCCGGTTGCGGCCAGCGGCCTCCTGCCGAACATTCTGCAGCTCGGCGTACCCGACGAGCAGATCACGACGGAGGCTTTGGAGAACGAGCAACGCGGGGTGCTCGGCGCGATCGATGGAGGGCAAGGCCTCCCCGAGTTTCTGCCCCTCGGTCCTGGCGTCAATCCAGATTTCATCGACAAGGTCGAGGCCGTCCAGAAGCTGCTGAACAAGCAAGGCTATCCGCCCGGGACCGAAGATGGCGATTACGGGCTGCGGACAATGACGGCCGTCTTCTCCTTCCAGCAGGCCAACGGCATCCCGCCGACGGGCATCGTCGATGCCTGGACCTGGTTCCAGCTCCAGAACGGGGAGCCGATGCCGCTCTGGCCGGAGCGGCGCAACGAGACGGCGCGGGAGCTGAAGCGGGAGGGCTCGCAGACGATCGCGCTGACCGACCGCGGGCGCTGGCTCGCGCTCGCGACCGCGCTGTTCGGCGTATTGGGGCTGACGGATGCGCGAACCGGCCTCTTCGAGAAGACCGGTCAGTTGGCCACCAAGGCCGAAGCAGCCGCAACGCAGGTCGTGCAATCCTCTTCGGTGACGGACTGGGTCATGCCTGCGGCCCTTGCCGACGAGGCGGGGAGCTCCCTGCCCACGATCCTGCCGGTCCTTCTGGGTGCCAGGGGCGGAGTCTGGATCATATTGATCGCGCTTGCCGTCATGCTCTGGCGCAATGCTCAGGCGACCACCGCCCAGCGTGTCGACGAACACCGGACGGGCGCGAATCTGCGTTACTGATCGAGGGGGGAGCCTATGGTCGATTTCACGCAGGACATCGTCAACGAGATCACGCGGCTGGCCCAGACACAGGGGCTGGAGCCGGCCGTAGCTCTCGCCGTCGTCGAGGTCGAGAGCAATGGTCGCGCCTTCGAGGCCGACGGCGCCACTCCCGTCTTCCTGTTCGAGAAGCATGTCTTCCATCGGCTGCTGCGCGAGGCTGCGCCATCGCTGCTGGCGCGGGCGGAAGCGGAGGGTCTCGCCATCCCGAGCTGGCAACGCGCCTCTCAATACGCCGATCAGGGGCGTGCGGGCCGTCTGAGTGTGCTGCAGCGCGCCCGGGCGATTCACGAGGAGCTCGCCAATCGCTCGGCGTCTTGGGGCCTCGGCCAGATCATGGGCTTCAACGCGGTCGCGCTGGGCTACGCCTCGGCCACCGATATGGTCGCGAGCATGGCAACGGGCGTGACCGCGCAGATCGAGGCGATGCTGCGCTTCATCGCGATGAACCCCGCGATGACGCGGGCCTTGCGGAGCCGCGACTGGGCCGGTTTCGCGTATCGCTATAATGGCAAGGGCTACGCCGCGAACCGCTACGACACGCGGCTGGAAACAGCCTACGGGGCCTGGGCGGCGCGGTTGCGCATGCCCGGTGCTGCCGCCACGGTCCTGTCCCCTTCGGTCACGCGCGGGCGGACCGAGATGGAACGCGTGCAGGAGCACCTTGCCCGTCTGGGCTATTCGGTGGGCAAGATCGACGGTCTCTTCGGTCCAATCACCTCCGGCGCCCTCTTCGCCTTCCAGATGCAGAATGGCCTGTCGGCGACGGGACAGCCCGACGATGCGACCTTGCTGGCTCTCGCGGGCGGGTTGCCGATGCCGATCGCGCGGGCGCGAGCGCAGGCGACGCCGGGAGATCTGTATGAGGATGGCGTGCCTGCCATCGTGGCCGCCGACAACAACCGCAAGGCCGCGATCGGTGTCGGCGCAGCCGGTGTCGTCGGCGGGCTGGGAGCGATCCCCGGCATCGGTCAGTCGGTCGAAGGCATTTTCAAAGCCATTTTCATGCCGGGGGCCGGAACTGGCGATGTTGCGAAATCTCTCGGCGACCTCGCTGTCGGCGCCCTGCCATATCTCGGGTCCGCTGGCCTCGTTCCGGCGGCGGCCGTCGGGGCGGGATTGTTTCTGTTTCGCAGTATCGCGGGAATTGCAGAGGAGCGCGTCGCCGACCGCCGCAAGGGCTTCGAGAGGAACTCACCGTCACGTGCGGTCTTTGCGCCGGTCGAGCACTGGAGGGGATGATGCTAGGCAGATCGATGCATGTGGCATGTCGCGGCATCGCCGTCTGCGGTGCTGTTTTCGCCGTGATCGAGCCCCTCGCCGCGGCGCCCGCCCTTTCCGATCTCAAAGGCGACTGGGTTCTCGTCGTTGAGCGCGAAGGCCATCTCGGCCTGGCGATCGATGTCGTCGGCCAAGAGGTGATGCTGCGGGAAACGATCCGCGTTGGCTATGCCGAATGCATGCTGACAGGCAGCGGCGTCCAGATAGGCGGCACCGCAAGCGCCAAGGTCAACGCCTTCGTTGTTCACTGCAGCGGCAGACGCATGTTCGGCCACCCGCGGGATTGCACGTTCAAAGCCGGCCAGTTCGCTGACATCGCCGAGGTTTCCTGCAGCACCGGCAAGCAGGCCGGTCCGACCGTCGTGCTGCGGAGGATCCGCAAGAGCTGACCTCGCAAGAGCCCCTCAGCGCAAATCCTTGTAGAAGAAGGTCGATCCGCAATCGGCCCCGCCGGGCATCAGCGCAAAGCGCGGGATGGTGCCGACCTCCGTCCAGCCGAGGCGGTTGTAGAGCCGGCGCGCGGCACCATGTTCGTCGGTGTCGAGCACGAGCAGATTGCGGCCCATGTCCCGCGCCGCCGCCTCGGCATGCCGCATCAGCGCTTCGCCGATGCCTTGTCGGCGCGCGCGTGAATGCACCAGCACCTTGGCGATCTCCGCCCGGTGCGGCTGGTTCGGCTTGCCGATCAGATGCAATTGCGCCGTGCCGACGAGGCCCCCGGCAGTTCGTGCAACGAACAGGGTGACCTGCCGGCTTGCGACGCCGGCTGCGACATCGCGCCAGAAGCGCTCATAATCCGCCAGAGTGTTCCGATCCATGAAGCCGACGGAGGCGCCATTGGCGACGCAGTCGCGCAGGATTTCGGTAAGCGCGGGAATGGCTGCCTCGATAGCGCCGGCATCGAGCGTTTCGACGGCGACGGTGAGCGTGGTCGCGTTCATGCGGTATGTCCCGGAAAGGCGCCGCTTCTGGCGGCGAGGATGACGGTGTAACGAGCGGGCGCGCTGCCCGGATTGCGGTAGATGATCGCGCCGCGCAGATGCATCTGCAGGCAGTCGCCCTCGGCGAGCTCGTGGCGGGCGCCTTCGACCGTCAGGTCGAGCCGGCCCCGGAGCACCCAGACCTGCTGATCGAGCGCCGGAGCGCCGGTCGCGCTGTCGAGCCGCACTTCCGCGCCTGCGGGTAATTCGACCTCGACGATCTCGAAGCCCGAGCCCGTGCCGCGCGGCGAGACATTGCGGCGCAGATAGCCGCTCGCAGGATCGCGCCAGACCGGCTGGGCGTCGCGGCGTGCGAGCGGGCCGGTTCCTGCTTGCTCTTCCAGCAACGCCGAAAGCGAGAGGCCGAGCCCGGAGCCGAGCCGGACCAGGAGCGCCGCCGTCGGACTCGATTCTCCGCGCTCGACGCGCGAGATCATGGCACGGCTGACGCCGCTACGCTCGGCGAGGGCGTCGAGCGTCAGGCCATGGCGCTGGCGAGCCGCTTTCAGCCGCTGCCCGAGCAGGCGGTCGATCTCGATGTCGTTTTCAAATTCCATATTAGGAGAATAATTCTGATATATTGGAATTGGCAAGGGGGTGCGTTCGGACGGGTCCGCGACGGAGCCTCCGCCATCCGGCGGCTTGACCCGGGGCCTACTGGAGGGTTCTGTCGCGCTAAGATGGATCCCGGATCTCCGCTTTCGCTTCGTGCGGGATGACGAGGCGGCTCCGGGAAAAGCGCCCCGGAGCGACCTTCGGACAGGCCAACCGCTTGGCGCGAGGCGGCTTCACTGCTATGGCGCGCGCATGAGCACCCGCACCATCGACAATATCCGCAACTTCTCGATCGTCGCGCATATCGACCACGGCAAGTCGACGCTGGCCGATCGTCTGATCCAGCAGACCGGCACCGTCGCCGCCCGCGACATGAGCGAGCAGATCCTCGACTCGATGGATATCGAGAAGGAGCGCGGCATCACCATCAAGGCCCAGACGGTGCGGCTCGACTACCGTGCGCAGGACGGCAAGGATTACGTCCTCAATCTGATGGACACCCCCGGCCACGTCGATTTCGCCTATGAGGTCTCGCGTTCGCTGGCGGCCTGCGAGGGTTCGCTGCTGGTCGTCGACGCCTCGCAGGGTGTCGAGGCGCAGACGCTCGCCAACGTCTATCAGGCGCTCGACGCCAACCACGAGATCGTCACCGTCCTCAACAAGATCGACCTGCCCGCCGCCGACCCCGAGCGGATCAAGCAGCAGATCGAGGATGTGATCGGGCTCGATGCCTCCGAGGCCGTGCCGATTTCGGCCAAGACCGGACTCAATATCGAGGGCGTGCTCGAGGCCATCGTCCAGAAACTGCCGGCGCCCAAGGGCGATCCCGACGCGCCGCTGAAATGCCTGCTGGTCGATAGCTGGTACGATGCCTATCTCGGCGTCGTCGTTCTCGTGCGCGTCATCGACGGCGTGCTCAAGAAGAACATGACCATCCGGATGATGCGGGCGAAGGCGTCCTATGGCGTCGACCGCGTCGGCGTGTTCAAGCCCAAGATGCAGGAGGTCAAGGAACTCGGCCCCGGCGAGGTCGGCTTCTTCACCGCCTCGATCAAGGAGGTCGCGGACACCGCCGTCGGCGACACCATTACCGACGACAGGAAGCCGATCGCCGAGCCGCTGCCGGGCTTCAAGCCGGTGCAGCCGGTGGTGTTCTGCGGCATCTTCCCGGTCGACGCCGCCGATTTCGAATTGCTGCGCGCCGCGATGAGCCGGCTGCGGCTGAACGATGCCTCGTTCTCCTACGAGATGGAGACTTCGGCCGCGCTCGGCTTCGGCTTCCGCTGCGGCTTCCTCGGCCTTTTGCATCTGGAGATCATCCAGGAGCGGCTGGAGCGCGAGTTCAACCTCAACCTGATCTCGACCGCGCCCTCGGTGGTCTATCATCTCAAGCTGCGCGACGGCACGACGCTGGAGCTGCACAATCCGGCCGACATGCCGGATGTGATGAAGATCGAATTCATCGAGGAGCCCTGGATCAGGGCGACGATCTTCACGCCTGACGAGTATCTCGGCTCGGTGCTGAAGCTGTGCCAGGACCGGCGTGGCCTGCAGATCGACCTCAACTATGTCGGCTCGCGGGCCAAGGTCGTCTACGACCTGCCGCTGAACGAGGTGGTGTTCGACTTCTACGACCGGCTGAAGTCGATCTCGAAGGGCTATGCCTCCTTCGACTACCAGATCACCGACTATCGCGAGGGCGACCTCGTGCGCATGTCGATCCTGGTCAATGCCGAGCCGGTCGATGCGCTCTCGATGCTGGTCCACCGCTCGCGCGCCGATGCGCGCGGCCGCGCCATGTGCGAGAAGCTCAAGGAGCTGATCCCGCCGCACATGTTCCAGATTCCGGTGCAGGCTGCCATTGGGGGTAAGATCATCGCCCGCGAGACCATCCGGGCGCTGCGCAAGGACGTGACCGCCAAATGCTATGGCGGCGACGCCACCCGCAAGCGCAAGCTTCTGGAGAAGCAGAAGGAAGGCAAGAAGAAGATGCGGCAGTTCGGCAAGGTCGAAATCCCGCAGGAAGCCTTCATCGCCGCCCTCAAAATGGACGATTGAGCCGGCGCAGCCGCGCGGTTCCTCGTCACAACCACCACTGTCATTCCGGGGCTTCGCGAAGCGAAGAGCCCGGAAGCCATGACTGGGTCACGGTTTATGACGAGGTGCGGGATGGCTCGCCCGGTCGTGGGTTCCGGGTTCGCGCCATGGCGCGCCCCGGAATGACAAGGGTAGCGCTCAACGACCGCAATTGACCTGCTAGAGCGCTTCCGCGCCGAGCTTCGCCTGCCAATGGGCGAGACGCTCCTTCAGCACGCGATCCCGCACATAGGCGATATCCTCGTCCGCCAGCCTTTCCAGCGCCTCGAAGCGAAAGGCATCGGGGCCATGCGCGTTCCACGCCGCCTGTAAGGAGCGCTGGCGGTGGCTGCCATGGCGCAGCGTGAAGCGCAGGCGGTTCTCGATCGTCGTGAGATCGGGCGCCCGCCCGACCCATGTCAGCCCGGCCGCCTCACAGCGGAGGGCGAAGATGCCCGCCACCGTCTTCCGTTCCTTGTAGGCGGCCGTCGCCGCTTTCCTATCCGCCATCTGCATCGGTGCAGTCCGTCCTGTTTGATGGCACACAAATAATACCCGGATTTTAATAAGGCAATATTTTATCCGGGTATTTATACCGCCGTGGCATTCCAGGTGAACAATCGCGCCGTTGAGGCGTTCTTTCCGGGAATCCACACTCGCCTAAGGAGGTCCCGATGGACTGGAACCGCGTCGAAGGAAACTGGAAGCAGCTCAAGGGCAAGGTGAAGGAGCAGTGGGGACAGCTGACCGATGACGATCTCGACGTCATCGCCGGTAAGCGCGACCAGCTCGAGGGCAAGATCCAGGAGCGCTACGGGATCGCCAAGGACAAGGCCCGCAGCGATGTCGACGCCTGGTACGGCCGCCAGACCTGGCAGTGAGCGACGGCCGTCGGCCGGCCATGAATGAACCGAGGAAGCCCGGCGCATCGCGCCGGGCTTCGACGTTTGGGCGCCTTGATCGCAGCGCGCGGCCGGCCGAGACTGGGCCGGATTCGAGATGGGATGCCGGATGTTCGAGGATCTCTCAGGAAAAAGCGCCCTGGTGACGGGGGCCTCCGGTGGGCTGGGGCTGCATTTCGCCAAGCTGCTCGCGCGCCACGGTGTCGAGGTCACGCTGGCCGCGCGCCGGCAATCGGCGCTGGATCAGGCGAGCGGGGAGATTGCCGAAGCAGGCGGCATCTCGAAAAGCATGGTGCTGGACGTGGCCAGCGCTCCGTCGATCGTGGAAGCTCTCGCCGGTCGGCATTTCGACATCCTGATCAACAATGCCGGCGTGAGCGGGGTGGGCATGGCGGCGGATCTCTCCGAAGGTGATTGGGATGCCGTGCTCGACACCAATCTGAAGGGCGTCTTCTTCGTTGCCCAGGCCGTCGCGCGCGGCATGCGCGAAAGCGGCCGGGGCGGCAGCATCGTCAATATTGCTTCGATCCTCGGTCATCGCGTTGCCGGCAACGTCAGCGCCTATGCCGCCTCGAAGGCGGGCGTGATCCAGTTGACCAAGGCGCTGGCGCTCGAATGGGCGCGTGACGGCATCCGCGTCAACGCGCTCTGCCCCGGCTATGTCGAGACCGACATCAACCGGGATTTCTTCGCGACCGAACCCGGCATGCAACTGATCAAGCGCATCCCGCAGCGAAGGCTCGGCAGGCCGGAAGAGCTCGACGGAGCCTTGCTGCTGCTCGTCTCGGCCGCGGGCAGCTACATCACCGGCGCGACCATCGAGGTCGATGGCGGCCATCTCGTTTCGTCGCTGTGAGAACGACCATGGATTTCGAGATTTCCCCGCGCATCGAAGATTACCGCGTCCGCATCGCCTCCTTCGTCGAGCGTGAGATCATGCCGCTGGAAGCGGACCGGGCCTCCTATGATGCTCATGGCAACATCGCGCTGCCCCTGCTGCAGACGCTCCGGGGGAAGGCACGCGCCGAGGGGCTCTGGTGCCTGCAGCTCAAGCCTGAGACCGGTGGGGCGGGGCTCGGCAAGATGGGCATGGCGGTCGCTTACGAGGAGATGAACCGCTCGATCTTCGGCCCCGTCGTGTTCAATTCGGCCGCCCCTGACGACGGCAACATGATGGTGCTGGAGGCGCTCGGCACGCCCGACCAGAAGGAGCGCTGGCTGAAGCCGATCGTGGAGGGCAGGGTCCGCTCGGCTTTCGCCATGACCGAGCCGCATCCGGGGGGCGGCTCGGACCCCTCGATGATTCTGACCAGGGCCGAGCGCCGCGGCGACAATTACGTCGTCAGCGGCCGCAAATGGTTCATCACCGGCGCGGAGGAGGCGAAGCACTTCATCCTCATCGCCCGCACCTCGGACGATCCGCGCAACGGCCTCACCGCCTTCCTCTTCCATGCCGACCAGCCGGGCTGGCGCATCCTGCGCCGCATCGAGATCATGGGGCCGGAGGAGCATGGCGGCCATTGCGAGATCGAATTCGACGGGCTCGAAATCCCCGTCGAGAACGTGCTCGGCGGCGAGGGCAGGGGCATGAAGGTGACGCAGGTTCGCCTCGGGCCGGCCCGCCTGACCCATTGCATGCGCTGGCTCGGCCTTTCCAAGCGCTGTATCGAGATCGCACAGGCCTATGCTGCCGAGCGCTACGGCTTCGGCCAGCGCCTCGCCGATCGCGAGAGCATCCAGCTCAAGCTCGGCGATCTCGCCATGCGCATCGAGATCGGCCGCATCCTGGTGATGAAGGCCGCCTGGGAGCTCGACCGCGGCGGCTTCGCCCGCAAGGAAGTCTCGATGGCCAAGGTCCAGGTCGCCAATGTCCTGCACGATGCCGCCGATGTCGCCATCCAGATCAATGGCGCGCGCGGCTATTCGAAGGACACCGTCTTGGAGTGGATCTACCGCTATGCCCGTCAGGCGCGGCTGGTCGATGGTGCCGACGAGGTCCACAAGATGGTGCTGAACCGCTTCCTCACCGAGGAAGGCCGGGATTTCTGGCGCTGGCCCGTCGCCGGGCAGGCACGAGGCTAGGGCATCGCCATGACCGGAGGGAGCGGCGAGACTGCAGGCGGCAAAGCGGATTTCGACCCCGCCGCACTGGCGGGTTTCCTCGACGAGCGCTTTGGCCGCGCTCCGCTATCGCTTGAGCGGATTGGCGGAGGCCAGTCGAACCCGACCTATTTCGTCGATCACGGCGGGTGGCGGCTGGTGCTGCGCAAGCAGCCGACAGGGCCGATCCTGCGCGGCGCCCATGCGATTGATCGCGAGTTCCGCGTTCTGGAAGCCCTGGCATCGACCGATGTGCCCCTGCCCCGCGCCGTGCTGTTCCACGCCGAACCTGAACCGCTCGGCACGCCCTTTTACCTGATGGAACGGCTGGACGGCCGCGTCTTCCACGATTGCGCCTTGCCCGGTATCGCGCCGGCAGAACGGCGCGGCCTCTATCTCGGCATGGCCGAGGCCCTGGCGAAGCTCCATGCCGTCAGGCCCGATGATGTCGGTCTCGGCGATTTCGGCAGACCGGGAAACTATTTCGAGCGCCAGATCGCGCGCTGGACCAAGCAGCTGCGGGAGTCACGGGGGGAGGCTATCGCCGAGCTGGAAACGGTGGCCGGCTGGCTGCCCACGCAGCTGCCTGTCGATGACGGGCAGGTCTCGATCGCCCATGGCGATTTCAGGCTCGGCAATCTGCTTTTTCATCCGACGCAGCCCGAAGTGATCGGGATCCTCGACTGGGAGCTCTCGACGCTCGGCCATCCGCTCGCCGATCTCGGCTACTGCGCCATGCCCTGGCATACTGCGCCGGACGAATATGGCGGCATCCTCGGGCTCGACCATGCGGCGCTCGGCATTCCCAGCGAGGCCGAGTTCCTCGCGCATTACTATGCGCTTGCGGTTCCGACCGCTCCGCTCACCCGCTTCCACCTCGTCTTCGCGCTGTTCCGCTTCGCCGTGATCTTCGTCGGCATCGCCGACCGTGTCAGGAGCGGCACGGCGGCGGCTGCCAATGCCGCCGACTTCGCGCCGCTGGCACAGCGCTTCGCGCGGCGGGCGCTCGAAGCCATGGAAGAGGCAGGCGTCATTCTCGGGCGAAGCGAAGCATAGAACCTAGAATCTCTGGACCAGACCGCGCTGGTCACGAGATGGCCGGTTCCAGCCCGGCCACGACGGCAGGGTTCAGGGCGCGTCGGCGGCGAGGCGCGGGCTCGCACCGGCCGTGCTCTCGTCCTTGAGCGCGACGCCCGAGAGACCCCGCGACAGCGAAGCCTCGATCAACCAGGCGGCCCGGCCGGCGGCTTCGATCGGCGATAGGCCGGCGCCGTGGATGTTCGAGACACAGTTGCGTTCGCCGTCGTTGCGGCCAGGATGGGGGGCGTAGGTGACGTAGAGCCCCAGGCTGTCGGGGCAGGAGAGGCCCGGTCGCTCCCCGATCAGCAGCAGCGTCAGCCTGGCGCCAAGGAGCTCGCCGATCTCGTCGCCAACGGCCACCCGGCCCTGCGAGACCATGATGGCCGGCGACAGCGACCAGCTGCTGCGTTCCGCCAGCGGGAGGAAAGCCGCGATGAAGGGCGCAGCATGAGCCTGCACAGCCCGCGCCGAAAGGCCGTCGGCGATGACGAGCGCGATATCGCAGCCGGCAAGGCCGCTGGCCGCGACCGCCGCGCGGCTTTCCGGGGCGAGACTGCGGCCAAGATCGGGCCGCAGCAGATAGGAGGCGCGCCCGGCCGCCCGGCTGGCGACCTGCAGGGAGGCAAGCCCCAGAGATGCCAGCTCGGCGGCGACCACGGCCGCATCGAGCTCGGCATGGACGGCGTCGCGAGCCCGCGCATGGGCGAGGGCGAAGCGCAGGGTTTCGTGCGTGCCGAGGCCCGAACCAGCGCGGCCGATGCCGATGCGCGCCGGCGTCAGCGCGGAAAGCCGCCGCCAGGGATCGGGCGCGCTCACGCCACCATCTCCGCCAAAGACGTGACCAGGCGCGGTGCGCCAGCCTGGGCCAGCAGCCGGCCATCCGTCCCCGTAAGGCCCTGCTCCCGGAGCCAGCGCTCGAATTCGGGTGCGCGCTTCAATCCGAGGACGTCGCGGATGTAGAGCTGGTCGTGGAAGGAGGTCGACTGATAGTTCAGCATCACGTCGTCGGCGCCGGGCACGCCCATGACATAGGTGACGCCGGCCGCACCGAGCAGCGTCAGCAGGGCGTCCATATCGTCCTGATCGGCCTCCGCATGGTTGGTGTAGCAGACGTCGCAACCCAGCGGCAGGCCGAGCAGCTTGCCGCAGAAATGGTCCTCCAGTCCGGCGCGGGTAATCTGCTTGCCGTCATAGAGATATTCCGGGCCGATGAAGCCGACGACGGTGTTGACCAACAGGGGATCGAAGGCGCGGCAGACCGCATAGGCGCGCGCCTCCAGCGTCTGCTGATCGACGCCGTGATGAGCCTCCGCCGAAAGCGCCGAGCCCTGGCCGGTCTCGAAATACATGAGGTTCTGCCCGAGCGTGCCGCGCTTCAGCGAAAGCCCGGCCTCGTAGCCCTCGCGCAGCACGGAAAGGTCGATGCCGAAGGTATGATTGGCCGCTTGCGTGCCGGCGACGGACTGGAAGACGAGGTCAACCGGCGCGCCGCGCCCGATCAGTTCGATCGAGGATGTCACATGGGTCAGCACGCAGCCCTGCGTCGGGATGGCGTAGCGCTGGATGACCTCGTCGAGCAGCTTGAGCAGGTCCGAGAGCACGCCGAGATTGTCGGAAACCGGGTTGATGCCGATCACGGCATCCCCGCAGCCATAGGAGAGCCCGTCGATGATCGAGGCGGCGATGCCGCGCGGATCGTCGGCGGGGTGGTTCGGTTGCAGCCGCACGGCCATGGTCCCGGCAAGGCCGATCGTGTTGCGGAAGCGGGTCACCACCCGGCATTTGCGCGCGACTGCGATCAGGTCCTGCAGCCGCATGATCTTCGAGGCTGCCGCTGCCATTTCAGGCGTGATGCCCCGGGCGAGCCGGGCCAATGCTTCGCTTGACGCCTCGTCCGAAAGCAGCCAGTCGCGGAAGTCGCCGACCGTCAGGCTTGCAACGGGCGCGAAGGCCGCCGCGTCATGCGTGTCGAGGATCAGGCGGGTGACCTCGTCGGTCTCGTAGGGGACCAGCACTTCACTGAGGAAGGTCTTGAGCGGCAACTCGGCCAGCGCTATGCGGGCAGCGACGGCCTCTTCTGCGGAGGCAGCTGCGAGGCCGGCGAGCTGATCGCCCGAACGCAGCGGCGTGGCCTTGGCCATGAGGTCGCGCAAATCCTCGAAGACATAGCTCTGCGAGCCGATGACATGGCGATAGGGCACGGATCCTATCCTTTCCGCTGCCGCCGGCCTGGGCGGGCCGATCATGAGCGATGCAATTTCCAGCACAAATCGTGCCGTCCGGCAAAAGCCTCGTCGGCCCCCTGCGCCTGGGTGGAAATCCGGGTCTCAGCGAGCGCGCGATGCTCTTGGGGGGGCAATGTTCCGTGATCGAATGCTGTGCGTTCCCAAAGAAAATCACAGTATTCATTTCTTTAGAATAATTAAAATCTGAAGATTTGCTTTGTCTCCCGGCGAATGATTGTGTTAGCGCGGGGCGATCTTCTCGATATGGACGGCTATCATGTTCGCTCTGTCCCGCCTGACGCGCCTCCTGCCTGCGGCCGCATTGGCTCTGGCGGTCTTCTCCGCTCCCTCCGCCAGCGCCGAAACGATCGAGGTCACCGATCTCGCCGGCCGCGTCGTCAGCGTCACGCGCGATCCGTCGAAGATCGTGCTGAGCGAAGGCCGCCAGCTCTATACGCTGGCGATGCTCGATCGCGAGGACCCGTTCAAGCGCGTCGTCGGCTGGGGCAACGATCTGATCGAGAATGATCCCGGCGCCTGGGCGAAATATCTCGCCAAGTTCCCGAAGGCCAAGGATGTCGCGAACATGGGCAACCCCTATGCCGCCGATGTCAGCATGGAGAAGATCGCCGCGCTCGGCACCGAGGTTTACGTCCTCGATCTCTCCAATTACTTCAAGGCGCAGGAGACCGGCCTGCTCGGGAAGCTGGAGAAGGCCGGCATCGCTACGATCTTCGTCGATTTCCGCCAGGATCCGACCCAGAACGCACTGCCGAGCGTACAGCTCCTCGGCCGCGTCCTGGGCCGCGAGAAGGAGGCGAACGCCTTCGCCGATTACTATCTGCGCCAGACCCGGAGCATCTACGCCCGAATCGGCGCGATCCCCGACAAGCAGAAGCCCATGGTCTTCGTCGAGCGGGCTGCCGGCCTCCTGCCCTGCTGCGCCACTTTCGGCCCCTTCAATTTCGGCCGCTATATTGAGGAGGCCGGCGGCCGCAACTGGGGCAGCCAGTTCTTCTCCGCCTTCCAGGCGCAGGCCGCGCAGGAAAAGGTGCTCTCGGACAACCCCGACATCTACTTCCTGACCGGCGCCAACTGGTATGGCAGCAATCCCGGCAGCAATGCCGTCAGCCTCGGTTATGACGCGACGCCCGAGAAGGTTCAGAAGGAGATGGCGGCGCTGATGAACCGGCCCGGCTTCCAGCAGCTCAAGGCCGTGCAAGGCAAGAAAGTAATGGCCTTCTACCATCAGTTCTACGACATGCCCTATTATTTCATCGCCGAACTCGCCATGGCGAAGGAGTTCTATCCGGATCGCTTCAAGGACGTCGATCCGGAGGCCGTGTTCAAGGAATTCCACGAGAAGTTCCTGCCGATCTCCTATTCCGGCGTGTTCTGGGCCAAACTCCAGTGAGCGCGGCCAAGCGATGACGGCAGTCCTGCCCGTGACGCCGGCTGCGACCGCAGATTACCGC
Organism: Allobosea sp. 10L422; assembly: GCF_056395345.1. NCBI lineage: Bacteria > Pseudomonadati > Pseudomonadota > Alphaproteobacteria > Hyphomicrobiales > Alloboseaceae > Allobosea > Allobosea sp. 10L422. The sequence continues at coordinate 118,044 of NZ_JBFTJI010000008.1, read as the reverse complement.
AAGCGCAGCACGAAGCGCCTGAAGCTCGTTCTGCTCGGTGTGCTGGCCTTGCTGCTTGCGGTAGCGCTCGATGTCTCGATCGGGCCCGGCAATCTGCCGCTTGGCGACGTCCTGCGCACGCTCGCCGACCCGCAATCGGCCTCGCCGCGATTGTCCGTCATCGTCTGGGACCTGCGCCTGCCGATCGCGCTGATGGCGCTCACCGTCGGCGCCATGCTGGGCCTGAGCGGGGCCGGCATGCAGACCATCCTCGCCAATCCGCTGGCCGATCCCTTCACGCTCGGGGTCTCCGCCGCAGCGACGGTCGGCGCCTCCGTGGCCATCGTCTTCGGCTGGAGCGTCCTGCCCGGCGCCGGCCCCTTCATCGTCACGGCCAACGCCTTTGTCTTCGCTCTCTCCGCCTCGCTCGTGCTGTTCTTCATGACGAAGCTGCGCGGCGTCAGCGCCGAGACGATGATCCTGGTCGGCATCGCCCTCCTCTTCACCTGCAACGCCATCACCGCGCTGCTGCAGTATCGTTCCAACGAAGTTCAACTCACCCAGATCGTGTTCTGGACCCTGGGCAGCCTCGCCCGCGCGAGCTGGGGCAAGGTCGGCGTGGCCGCAGTGCTGATTGCGCTGGCCCTGCCCTTCTTCCTGATGCGCGGCTGGGCACTGACTGCGCTCCGGCTCGGCGACGAGCGGGCGGAAAGCCTCGGCGTCCGCGTCGACCGGCTGCGGCTGGAGATCCTGATCGCGACCTCGCTGCTGGCGGCGGTCTCGGTGTCCTTCGTCGGTGGCATCGGCTTCATCGGCCTCGTCGGCCCGCATATCGCGCGGCTTCTGGTTGGCGAGGACCAGCGCTTCTTCCTGCCGGTCGCGACGATCGCGAGCGCGGTGCTGCTCTCGCTCGCCTCCACCGTCTCGAAGGTGATCACGCCGGGCGTGATCTATCCGATCGGCATCATCACCGCGCTGATCGGCGTGCCCTTCTTCGTCAGCCTGGTCATGTCGATCCGCAACAGGGGGGCCTGAGCCGTGGCGCTGCTAATCCGCGATCTCGATTTCCGCTATGGCGCCACGCCTGTCCTGCAAGGGCTGGGCACCGGCGAGTTGCCGCGCGGCGAACTGACCGCCTTGGTCGGTCCGAACGGCTCGGGCAAGTCTACCCTGTTCCGCTGCGCGGCTGGCCTGCTTGCCCCGCAGGCAGGCATGGTGAAGCTCGACGATCGCGACCTTGCGATGCTTCCGGCGCGGGAACGCGCGCGCAAGGTCTTCTATCTCGCCCAGGACACCGACGCGCGCGTGGCGCTCTCGGTCTTCGACATCATCCTGCTCGCCCGCAAGAGCCTGCATCGCGGTTTCGCGCTCGCGGCCTCTTCCGAGGATATACGCGCCGTCGAGGCGGTGATCGCGGAGCTAGGCCTCGCTCCCTTCGCCTCGCGTGACATCGCCACGCTCTCGGGCGGCCAGCGCCAGCTCGCCGCCATCGGCCAGGCGCTGGTGCGCGAGCCCGACGTGCTCCTGCTCGACGAGCCGACGAGCGCGCTCGACGTGCGCCGCCAGCTCGACGTAATGGCGACGATCCGCGAGGCCACGCGCCGGCGCGGCATCGTTACCGTCGTGGCGATCCACGATCTTTCGCTCGCGGCGCGCTTCGCCGATCGTGTCCTCGTGATGAACGGCGGACGCATCGCCCAGGCGGGCGCACCGGCCGAAGTGCTTGCGCATCCGGCCGTCTCCGAGACATATGCGGTCGGCGTGCATCTGGAGCATTCCAGCCGAGGCACGCTTCTGGTCGAGCCCTATATCCAGGTTCATTGAGCCATGTCCGCTTCCGCTCCGCACGACAATTTCACACTGAAGGAAGAGATCCGGGCCTATTGGTCGGCGCGGGCCGAGAGCTTCGATCTTTCCTTCGGCCATGCGATCAAATCCGACCGGGAGTTGCAGGCCTTCCAGCGCCTGATCCGCGATTCCTTCGGCCCCGCACCGCTCGACGTGCTGGATCTCGCCTGCGGCACCGGCGAGATCACCCGTGCGCTGCTTTCGCTGAACCACCGTGTCACCGCGCTCGACTTCTCCGAGGCCATGCTGGAGCGCGCCCGCGCCAAGCATGGCAAGGCGGCGCGTTTCCGGCTCGGCGATGCCGAGCACTTGCTCGACGACGACGCCAGCTATGATGCGGCGATCACCCGCCATCTCGTCTGGACGCTGACCGATCCGGAGGCGGCTCTTGGAGAATGGTTCCGGGTTTTGCGGCCCGGCGGGCGGCTGCTCGTCATCGACGGCGACTGGGTCAATCGCACGCGCTGGCAGGCCCTGGTCAACCGTTTCGGCAATTGGTTGCGCGACAGGCGCGGAGCGCCCGTCCACCAGATCGACGCGGACACCCATGCCTCGATCACCAAGCGCTTCTATTTCAAGGACGGCCTCAGCCGGCAGCGTCTCGAGGAGATGCTGAAGGCCGCGGGCTTCGTCGATATCGTCCCGGCCGACTATATCCAGGTCGTTCGCGAGCAGCAGCGAGCTGCTCCGCTGCACGACGCGATCCGGCTGGCATCCTCGACCCGCTTCGCCCTGCTCGCACGGAAGCCTTCGGCATGACCGCAAAGCCCGACTGGGACGCCGCACAATATCTGCGCTTCGAGGATGAGCGTACGCGCCCGTCGATCGATCTTCTCGCCCGGGTCCCGCTCGGCGATCCCAAGCGCTGCATCGATCTCGGCTGCGGCCCCGGCAACAGCACCGAACTGGTCGCGCAGCGGTTTGCGGGTGCCGCGACCGAGGGGCTCGATTCCTCGCCGGACATGCTGGAGAAGGCACGCAAACGCCTGCCGAACCTGTCCTTCGTGCTGGGCGACGTGAACTCATGGTCGGATGCGGCGGGCTACGACCTGATCTTCGCCAATGCCGTGCTGCAATGGCTGCCCGACCATGAAGGCCTGTTTCCGCGGCTGGCAGGTTCGCTCAAGCCGGGCGGCTGCCTCGCCGTGCAGATGCCGAACAATCTCGCTGAGCCCTCGCATGTCGCGATGCGCGAGGTCGCGGCGCAAGGGCCTTGGGCAGTGCGGCTGGCCACCGCCAAGGCGGAGCGCTCGGCAATCGGTTCCTTCGGCGATTACCGCCGCTGGCTGATGGCCGCAGGCTGCCGGGTCGACATCTGGCAGACGACCTATGTGCATGCGCTCGCCGGCGTCGAAGCCATCGCCGAATGGTTCAAGAGCACGGGGCTCAAGCCCTATCTCGACCGTTTGACGGCTGAGGAGCGGGAGGTCTTCCTCACGCGCTATCTCGCGCGCATTGCGCCGGCCTATCCGCCCGAACAGGACGGCAAGGTGCTGCTGCGCTTCCCGCGCCTGTTCATCGTCGCGGTTCGCGAGGGCTGACGCTGCCGGCGCCGGGCACGCGGCCTAGAGATAGGGCGGCGTGCAGGCGCTGACGACGATGCAGCGCTCCGTGCCGATATTGCGGTAGCGATGCGGGATGCGGCTGTCGAAGAGATAGGCGTCTCCCGGCTTGAGCACCTTGACCTGGTCGCCGACGGTGATCTCGAGCTCTCCGGCGAGCACGACGCCGCCTTCATGCGAATCGTGCTTGAGCATCGCGATGCCGGTATCGGCGCCGGGCTCGTAGGATTCGTGCAGGATCTGCAGGTTGTGCGCCTGCGCATCGCCGACCTGGCGGAAGGACATCTGCCCCCGGCTTTCGCCGCCATTGACCTGATGCAGCCGCGAGGTGAGGTCGAGCAGGTCCGGCGCCTCGAAGAAGACCTTGTCCTTCGGCGCCCGGGCTTCGTCAAAAAAATTCACCATGCTCATCGGGATGCCGTCGAGAATCTTGCGCAGCGACGCCACCGACGGGCTGTTCCGATTCTGCTCGATCAGCGAGATCAGGCTGTGTGTCACGCCCGAGCGCGCCGCAAGTTCGCGCTGGGAAAGCCCGGCTGCGAGCCTTATTTCCTTCAGCCTTCCGCCGACATCAAAGCTCATCGCTGTTCAGCCTCCCCGTTTTGCGCGCCTTGTCGTTTCTGCGCGTCATGCAGGGCGCGCCCGCTCGACGGCCCTTGCCATGCTCAATATTCTGAGCAATGCTGACGGAAAGCCAATAAGAAAATAGTGTCATGGGGAACCGGCGGAGTGGAATAGTTTTCGCGTTTAGAGCAGGCCGTCCAGACTAAATTCTTGATCCTGTCCGGTAGGACCGCGTGGAAGCGATGTTTCGTTCCCATGTGACGGTAGCTGCTTGCCGAATACTAGTCGCGTGCCAAGACCCCTGGCGAGAATTCAACAGGGAAAACAGGGTAAACAGGGTCGATGACGCAGGCCGAGACCGTTTTGTTGAATGGCCGCATCTTCTGCGGCTTGGCGGAAGGCTTCGTGGAAGCGCTGGCCATCGCGGGCGACAAGGTGCTCGCAGCCGGATCGGCTGCTGAGATTGCCGCTCTGCAGGGCGCGGGAACGAAGGTCGTCGATCTCGCCGGTCGCGTCGCCATTCCCGGCCTCAACGACGCGCATATGCATCTGCTGCCGCTTGGCCTCGCCATGGGCGAGGTCAATCTGCGCCCTGAGGAAGGCGTCAACAGCATCGACGAAATCCTGCGTCGCATCGCTGCCGCGGTGAAAGGCAAGAAGCCCGGCGAATGGGTCACCGGCCGCGGCTACGACCATAACGAACTCGCCGAGGGGCGCCATCCCACGGCCGAGGAGCTGGATCGCATAGCGCCGGACAATCCCGTCTACATCAAGCGCACCTGCGGCCATGTCGGCGTCGTCAACGGCCGGGCCATGGCGGCCGCGGGCATCGGCCACAATACTCCCAGCCCGGCTGGCGGCCTGATCGAGCGGCGCGACAACAAGCTGACCGGCCTGCTGGCCGAGAGCGCCATGCGGCTGATCGTCGAGGCCATGCCGCAGCCGAGCATTGCCGAGCTGAAGGCAGCGATCGAGAAGGCCGGCCACTACATGCTCGCGCAGGGCTTCACCAGCGTGATGGATGCCGGTGTCGGCATGGGCGCGGGCATGGCCGAGATCGAGGCCTATGAGGAGGTCGCGCGCGCCGGCACGTTGCCGGTCCGCACCTGGGTCTGCATCTACGGCAATGCCGATGGCATCGGCGACGAGGCGCATGCGGCCGGCTATCGCTTCGGCCGCGAGACGGGCCTGCTGCGCTACGGCGCGATGAAGGTCTTCGGCGACGGTAGTGCCGGCGGTCTGACCGCCGCGATGAGCGAGCCCTACTTGGTCGGCGACCCCGACAATCGCGGCATCTTCATCTATTCCGACGCCGATATGCACGGCTATCTCGCGCATTATCACAAGCTCGGCTACCAGCTCGCTATCCACGCCATCGGCGACGCCGCGATCGAGCAGGTGCTCTCCGGTATCGAGAAGGCGGACAGCCCCGAGTACCCGATCCGCGGGCGCCGCCACCGCATCGAGCATTGCGGCTTCCTGACCGACGGCCAGCTCGCGCGCATGGCGGCGGCCGGCATTGACCCCGTGCCGCAGCCGGCCTTCATCTACGAGTTCGGCGATCTCTACGTGATCAATCTCGGCGAGCAGCGCGCCGGTGCCTCCTATCCGATGCGCAAATGGCTTGATGCCGGGCTTCACGCCGCGGCGAGCTCGGATGCGCCGGTCTGCGCCACCGATCCGTTCAAGAACCTCTTCACCATGGTCACCCGCCAGACCAAGCGCCACACGGTGATAGGCGGCGCCGAGCGATTGAGCATGGAGGAGGCGGTCCACGCCTATACGCTTCTCGGCGCGTACACCCAGTTCGCCGAGGACAAGCTCGGCCGGCTCGTTCCCGGCCAGCTCGCTGACGTCGCCGTGCTCTCGCACGACATCTTCTCGGTTCCGGTCGAAGCGGTCGAGAACGAGGTGCGTTGCGACCTGACGCTGCTCGGCGGCGAGGTCGTTTTCGACCGTCACGGTCAGCTTGCCGCTGCCGCGCAATAGGCCGGGGACCACTTCATGCTCCGACATACGCTGCAAAGGCTGCTGCTGGTCCTCCCGGTCCTGCTCGGCGTGCTGCTGATCGGCTTCCTGCTGATGCAGGTGGTGCCGACCGACCCGGCGCAGGTCCGCGCCGGCCCGACCGCGACGCAGGACGTCGTCGAGGCCATCCGTCAGGAGCTGGGGCTCAATCAGCCCCTCTGGAAGCAGTTCCTGATCTATATCGGGCGCCTTGCGCAGGGCGATCTCGGCGTCTCCATCATCAACAACGTCCCGGTCGTGCAGGAGCTTGGCAATACCATCGGCCCGACGCTCGAGCTGATGTTCGCATCGCTGGTCTGGGCGATCCCGCTCGGCATGCTGCTGGGCACGCTCGGCGCCTATTTCCGCGGCTCGCTGCTCGATCGCGCGATCATGGCGGTTTCGGTCGCGGGCGTCTCGCTGCCGGTCTTCTTTCTGGGGCTCGGCCTGATCTGGCTCTTCGGCTTCAAATACCCGATCCTGCCCTTCACCGGCCGCGTCGGCCCGCTCTGGACCTGGGAAGGGTTGCAGGGCGTCATCCTGCCGGCGCTCACACTGGGCGGCGTCTTCGTCGGCCCGGTCGCACGTATGACCCGTACCTCGGTTCTCGACGAACTCGGCGCCGACCATGTTCGCACCGCCCGCGCCAAGGGGCTGGCTGAGTGGGTTGTGCTGATCAGGCACACGCTGCGCAATGCGCTGGTGCCGGTCGTCACGCTGATCGGCCTGCAGATTGGCTTCCTGCTCGGCGGCGCAGTGGTGACCGAGACCGTGTTCAGCTGGCCGGGCATCGGCCGGCTCGCGGTCGGTGCCATCCTGTCGAGCGACCTGCCGATGGCGCAGGGCACGATCATCGTGTTGTCGCTGGGCTTCATCCTGGTCAATCTCGCGGTGGACGTCCTCTATGCCGTGCTCGACCCACGTGTGAGGGGCGCCTGATGAGTTCCGTCACCAGCCCGCTCCAGCCCGGCACCAGCGCGGTGGAAGCCGCCGTGAGTGTGGCCGCCGCCACGCCTGTCCGCCGGAAGACGGTGCTCAGGATGCTGCTCTCCGATGTCGGCGCCTGCATCGCGCTCGCCCTAGTCGTGCTCGCGATCCTCGGCGCGGTGTTCGCGCCCTGGCTCGCCCCGACCGATCCCTACGGCAACGACCTCGCCAACACGCTGAAGCCGCCGGGCGAGATGGGCCTGCTCGGCACGGACGGGCAGGGCCGCGACATGATCACCCGCCTGCTCTTCGGCCTCAGGACGACGCTGCTCATGGGTAGCGCCTCGGTGATCTTCGGCTGCCTGATCGGTGGCGTCATCGGCTTCGCCGCGGCCTATTATCCCAAGCTCTCGGGCGTCCTGATGCGCCTGATGGATGTGCTGCTCTCCTTCCCGGCCATCCTTTTCGGCCTCGCCATCGCCGCTATCTTCGGGCCCGGGCTGACGGCGGTCATCATCGCGCTCTCGATCGCGACCGTGCCGCTGATGGCGCGCGTCGTGCGCGGCTCGGCGCTGGTGGTGCTGCAGCAGGGCTATATCGAGGCGGCCCGCTCGCTCGGCCTCAGCGATCTCCGCATCATCCTGCGCTATGTCCTGCCGAACTGCCTCTCGGCGATGTTCGTCTTCGTCACCTTGCGCTTCGGCCAGGTCATTCTGCTCGGCGCGGCGCTCTCCTTCCTTGGACTGGGCGCCCAGCCTCCGACAGCCGAGCTTGGCGCGATGGCCGCCGACGGCCGCAACTTTCTGTTCTTCGCGCCGCATGTCTCGGTGCTGCCGAGTCTCGCGATCTTCGCGGTCGTCCTCGCCTTCAACGTGCTCGGCGATGCGCTGAGGGACGCTCTCGATCCGAAGCTGCGCAAGTAAGCCGCTCATTCCAGTCAAGAAACGTCAAAAGGGGACCAGACCGATGATGAAACGATCCACCTTGCTTCTGGCCGGTGCTGCTGCCGCGACCTTGGCCGCCATGCCGGCCCTGGCGCAGCAGAAGGCGCCGCTCTCGATCCTGCGCGTGATCGACGCCGACAACTACGATCCGATCCGCACCACCGCCACGGCCGCCGCCGAGGTGCTCTACATGATGGCGGATACGCTCGTGACGGTCGACTTCGACATGAAGACGATCAAGCCCGGCCTCGCCAACAGCTGGACGGTTTCGCCGGACGGCATGACCTACACCTTCAAGCTGCGCAACGACGTCAAGTTCTGCGACGGCCGGCCGATGACGATCGACGATGTCGTCTATTCGCTGAAGCGCTGGACCGACCCGGCCAACAAGTCGCCCGTCTCCTTCCGTGGCGGACCGGTCAAGGATATCCGCGCCGAGGGCGATTCCACGCTGATCTACGAGCTGAAGGAGCCCTATAGCGACCTGCTGTTCCAGATGGCGCTGTCCTTCGCCTCGGTCGTCGACAAGAACACGGTCGAGAAGCTCGGCCCGAACTTCGGCGTGCAGGGCTTCAACGGAACCGGCCCCTATTGCTGGTCGAAATGGACCCCGCGCCAGGAGCTGGTGCTCAAGAAAAACCCGCACTACAGCTGGGGCCCGCCGATCTACAAGGACCCGAAGCCGCAGATCGACGAAATCGTCTGGAAGGTCATTCCCGAGTCGAACACGCTGATGGCCGCGATCCAGGCCAAGCAGGCCGACGTGACCTATTACATGCCCTATATCGCGCTCGACACGATGCAGCGCATCCCGGGCATGACGGTGCAGCGGCAGGAAAACTACATCTACGACATCTTCATGGGCTTCAAGGTCGACAAGCCCGTTTCGAAGGACGCGGCGATCCGCGAAGCGGTCAACATGGCCGTCGACAAGCAGGCCATCGCCAAGGCGATCTTCTTCGGCAAGGGCACCGCGCTGCCTTCGCTGCTCAACCCGGCCGTGCTCGACTACGACAAGGATTCGGCCGGCAAGATGCCCAAGCATGACGCCGCCCGCGCCATCAAGGTGCTGGAAGCGGCTGGCTGGAAGCCGGGCGCCGACGGCATCCGCGAGAAGGACGGCCAGAAGGCAACCTTCATCGTCTACGGCATCCGCAACGACGTGAATCCGCGCATCTCCGAGGCGATGCAGGCCGATCTGCGCAAGGTCGGCATCGACCTGAAGATCCAGCTTTGGGACGCCACCGTCGCCTGGGGCAAGCTCGCGACGCAGGAGTTCGATGCCTTCTACATGTCCTACCCCTATGTGACGGCCACCGAGGCGCTGAACCTCTACTTCGCCAGCCGGCAGGCACCGACGCCGAACCGGATGAACTGGAAGGACGCGAAGACCGACGAGCTGCTCAAGGCGGCGGCGACCGCCGTCGATGCGGACAAGCGCAAGCAGGCGATCGGCGCCGTGCAGAACCAGCTCACCGAGGCGAATGTCTGGGTGCCGCTGGCGTCGCAGCCGCTCTGGGTGGTCGCGGGTGACCGGGTCGAGGGCGTGCGCGCCCACGGCATCTACGGCGCCGGCCTCTACAAGGGGCTGGATATCAAGCTGAAGCGCTAGCTTCCTCAGCGCCGCGTGGCCCCGGTCGCGCGGCGCTTTTTCGACGTCTGGCTGGAGAAGCATTTTCGAGCGAAGTGGCTACCGGTTCGCGTGAAGAAAATGCGTCAAAACAAAGGGATAGAGAATTTCAACGCTTCGAAGCGGCGCGGGAATGCTCTGAGGAGGGAACATCATGACGATCACGGTCATCAAGAACGCCGACGTCGTTGTCGCCTGGGATGCGGAAGCCGCCCGGCATGTCTATCTGCGCGGAGCCGATGTCGCCTTCGAGGATGGCACGCTGCGCTATGTCGGCGCCCGCTATGAGGGGCAGGCCGACGAGACCGTCGACGGCCACGGGCGCATGGTCATGCCCGGCCTCGTCAACATTCATTCGCACCCCTCGAGCGAGGCGCTCAACAAGGGCTTCCTCGACGAGCTCGGCTCGCCCGCGCTCTACAATTCCTCGCTCTACGAGTTCATGCCGATCCTGCGGCCCGATGCCGAGGCGGTGCCGGACTGCGTGCAGGTCGCCTATTCCGAACTGTTGCTCTCCGGCGTTACCACGCTCGCCGATCTCTCGGTCGCCCATCCCGGCTGGCTCGATCTGGCCGCCGATAGCGGCCTGCGCGTCTGCGTCTCGCCGATGTTCCGCTCGGCACGCTGGTACACCAAGAACGGCCATGTCGTGGAATACGAATGGGACGAGAAGGCCGGTGCCGCTGCCATGGCGACCGCCTTCGACGTCATCGAGCAGGCGCAGAAGCACCCGTCCGGCCGGCTCTTCGGCATGGTCTGCCCCGCCCAGATCGACACCTGCAGCGAGGGCCTGATCAAGGACAGCTACGCCGAAGCCAGGCGTCGCGGCCTGCCCTGGCAGATCCACGCCGCCCAGTCGACGGTCGAGTTCCACGAGATCACCCGCCGCCATGGCGTGACGCCGATCCAGTGGCTGGAGAAGCTCGGCGTCCTCGGCGAGACCAGCATCGTCGGCCACGGCATCTTCCTCGACGATTATCCGCGCCTCGGCTGGCACAGCCGCCGCGACCTCGCGCTGCTCGCCGAGACCGACACCATGGTCGCCCATTGCCCGACGGTCTTCATGCGTCGCGGCATCGCGCTCGATGATTTCGGGCGTTATCGCCGCGCCGGCGTCCGGATCGGCCTGGGCACCGACACCTATCCGCATAACATGCTCGAGGAGATGCGCCATGTCGGCTATGTCGCCCGGCTGATGGCGGAGAACCCGCGTACGCTCACCACCACCGACATCTTCGAGGCCGCGACCACGGCCGGCGCTGCCGCGCTCGGCCGCGACGACATCGGGCGGCTTGAAGCCGGCTGCAAGGCCGACCTCGTCATGGTCGATCTCAGGCACCCGATGATGCAGCCGCACCGCGACCCCGTTCGCAGCATGGTCTATGCCGCTGCCGAGCGCGCGGTCGACCGCGTCTATGTCGACGGGAAGCTCGTCGTGCGCGACGGCACCGTCCTGACCATGGACTATCCCGCGGCGGCTTTGCGCCTCCACGAAGCTCAGAAGCGGACGGAAGCTGCGGCACCGGGCAATGACTGGATCAAGCGTCCGGTCACCGACTATTCGCCGCTGACCTTCCCCGTGAAGTAAGCCGGCGGCAGAGCCCGGGCCGCGTCGTCGTGCGGCGGCCAGCCCGGGCTGTGCCTTGCGCATGGCCGCATCGCCGCATTGTGAGCCCCTGCGTCACGCCGCCCGCTTTCGGGCGGCGCCGGCTGGCGATAGGGTGGCGGAATGGTGCAGGTGGATCCGACAGCGCAAGCCGGGGCGGGCTCTTCGAGCCGCAACGGGCTTCTGTTGCTTGGCGGCGGCTTCTTCGGGCTGTTGCTGGCGGGCCTGCTGCTGTGGTGGCGCGAGGGGGACCGGCTCTTCACCGACGGGCTCATCGCCGCCATCGTCGCGTGTTTCTAGCGGCTTGTAGTCCGCTCTTCCGGGAAGCTCTTCGTGAACCGCCGTATCGTCCTTCCTCTCGTCGTGTTCCTTGCCGGCGCGCTCGCGCTGGCCGCGGCTGCGATCCTGACCTTCGCGCCTGGTCGCCAGGGCGGAGGGAGCGGCACCGCGAGCGTCGGCGGCCCCTTCACGCTGACGACGCAGGACGGAACGCCGCTTTCGGACACGGATCTGAAGGGTTCGCCGTTCCTGGTCTTCTTCGGCTTCACCCATTGCCCGGATGTCTGCCCGACCAAGCTCTTCGAGATATCCGAGGCGCTGCGGGCCGCTGGCGAGAGCGACAAGGCGAAGAGGCTCAAGGCGCTGTTCATCACCGTCGACCCGGAGCGCGACACGCCGGAAACCATGAAGAGCTATCTCGGCTCCTTCGATTCCCGCATCATTGGCCTGAGTGGCGACCGGCCGGCGATCGACGCCGTGGTCAAGGCCTACCGCGCCTACGCCAAGAAGGTGCCGCTGAAGGATGGCGACTACACGATGGACCACACCGCACTGGTCTATCTGATGGGCAAGGACGGCAGCTTCATCGGCGCGTTCAATATCGAGCAGACTCCGGCACAGGCTGCAGCGGAATGGCTGCGTCACTCGTAGCCGGCGCCTCGACGGGCGCGCGCCGGCGCGCCAGCCCGTGCTCGGTTTTGTTCCAGACGAAGCGGCGATTGAAGTACTCGTAGAGCGCCATCCAGGCGGCGACCGAGACCAAAGCGTAATAGAGCGGCAGCAGCGGCAGCAGCAGGAGCAGGCCGGGTGAGCCCCTGCGCAGCGCGCCGACCGCCGGGGGCGCGAAAAGTGCGACGCTTCCGAGAAGCCAGACGCAGAGGGCAATCGTCGAGGTGACGGTCGCGAACGTGCCGACCGGGGCGAACAGCGAACCATCCCAGTAGGCGAGCAGCGCGGCGAGGGCGAAGACCGGATAGCCCAGCGCTGTCGCGATCGTGCCGAAAGTCAGCGACAGGAAGGCAAAGCTCGCGCTCAAACCGGCCTCTCGCAGCAGCGCGAGCGGGTTGCGCGAATGCGTCACCAGGGTCTGCATGTAACCCTTGATCCAGCGCGAGCGTTGCTTGAGCCAGGCCAGGATCGTCAGAGGCGCCTCCTCACGCGTCGTCGAGGGCAGATCGCAGATGCGATAGCCCGCGCGTACCAGCCGCAGGCCGAGATCGGCATCTTCGGTGACGTTCCAGGCGTCCCAGCCGCCGACCTTGCGCAACACCTCGGTCCGGAAATGGTTCGAGGTGCCGCCCAGCATAATCGGCAGCTGGAACAGAAGCAGGCCGGGGTTGAGCACCTCGAAGAGCCCGGCATATTCGAGGGCGAAAAGGCCAGGGAGAGTGCCTTCCTCGGCGTGGTCGATCACGAGCCTCGCCTGCAGGCAGGCAAGTTCAGGTGGCGCGCCAAGGAAGCGTGCTGCCGCCATGCGCAACTGCTGCCGGTCCGGGATGTCCTCGGCGTCGAAGATGGTGAACAGCGAACCGCGGGCTTCGAGCAGCGCGAGATTGAGCGCCCGCGGCTTCGTGCGCGGCACGCCCGGCGGCACGACCGTCACGGTGAAGTGCGGCGGCAGCGCCATCTTTGCCAGCGCCGTGCGCATGCCCGCATCGTCGGCCTCGATCAGCAGGCGGATATCGAGCTTGGCTGGCGGATAGTCGAGGGCGCAGAGCGCATCGGTCAATTGCCGCAGAACCGCCTCCTCGCGGTACATCGGCACGGCGACCGTGTAGACCGGCAGGCGCGCATCGTCGACGCGCCACCGATGGCTTTGCCAGAGATCGGGCGTCGTGCGTTCGATCGTGGTCGCGAGGCGCAGCATGATGAGGCCGAGAAAGAGCGGGCCGAGCAGCAGGGCGAGCGCGAAGAACGTTTCGAGCGGCGCGAAGATGCCGCCGATCGCCGCCGCAGTGAGACTGATGCCCGTGGCGATCACCTGGCCGCGGCCGGCGCCGGTGCGGGCGCTGTCGCGGAGGAGCCCGGTCTCGTCGAGCCCAGCGGCATGGCGCGCCAGTTCGGCGGCATTGGAACGGCGCAAGGCCTCGGCGAAGCGGCGCGGCGTTGTCACCGCGATATCCGCGCGCCGTCGCGGGCCGCCTTCGAGCATTCGACGCAGCGCCGGCCCTTCCGGCGCGAGTACGAAGCGGAGCGAGGTCCCTTCCTCCGTGGGCGCGATGCCCTGGCGCAGGATCGCGCCATATCCGCCACCCGGCAGCAGCGACGGGGGAGTGGATCGGAATGATAGGCCCATCTCGGCCGCCAACGCACGGTAGAAACCGACTTCGTCGATCAGGCCGAGCGCCATGGCTTCGCGCGCGGGATCGGTGCGGTTGCGCATGGCGCGCTCGGCTGCCCGCCTCAGCGCGGCAGGGGCTACGCCGTGCCGCGCGAGAAAAGCGATTTCGACCGGAAAACCCGCAGTCGCGAGTCCGGGATCGATCGAACAGCTGTCGCTACCGCTGTCCCCCACCGGCCCGGTCCCGCCTCATGCAGCAGTTCCGGCGCGAACGCGCCTGAACAACTCATGGTTGCCGATTATATACCGGGAGTCGAGAGCCTCGAGGCAAGAACTTTGGGCGTGCGAGGCGACGATCAGCGTCCCGCCAGGATCTCCGCGACCTGCGGGATATCCTTGTCGCCGCGGCCGGAGAGATTGACCACCATCAGATGGTCCTTCGGCTTCTGCGGGGCAAGCTCGGCGACGCGGGCGAGGGCATGCGCCGACTCCAACGCTGGAATAATACCCTCCAACCTGGAGATCAGCTGGAACGCCTCCAGCGCCTCCTCGTCGGTGGCCGAGAGGTACTTCACCCGGCCGACATCGTGCAGCCAGGAATGCTCGGGGCCGATGCCGGGATAATCGAGCCCGGCCGAGATCGAGTGGGCGTCCTTGATCTGCCCGTCATCATCCATCAGCAGGAAGGTGCGGTTGCCGTGCAGCACGCCGGGGCGCCCGCCGGTGAGCGAGGCCGCATGCAGGCCGCTCGGGATGCCGTGGCCGGCGGCCTCGACGCCGTAGATCTCGACGGAGGCGTCGTCGAGGAAGGGGTGGAACAGCCCCATCGCATTGGAGCCGCCGCCGATGCAGGCGATCAGCGAATCCGGCAGGCGGCCTTCGGCCTCCTGCATCTGCTCGCGGGTCTCCTTGCCGATGATCGACTGGAAGTCGCGCACCATCGCCGGGTAGGGATGGGGGCCCGCGACCGTGCCGATGCAGTAGAACGTCGTCGCGACATTGGTCACCCAGTCGCGCAGCGCCTCGTTCATCGCGTCCTTCAGCGTCTTGGTGCCGGATTCGACCGGAACGACGGTGGCGCCGAGCATCTGCATGCGGAAGACGTTGGGAGCCTGACGGGCGACATCGACCGCGCCCATATAGACGATGCATTCGAGGCCGTAGCGGGCGCAGAGCGTCGCGGTCGCGACGCCATGCTGGCCGGCGCCGGTCTCGGCGATGATGCGCTTCTTGCCCATGCGCCGCGCCAGCAGGATCTGGCCGAGCACGTTGTTCACCTTGTGGGAGCCGGTGTGGTTCAGCTCCTCGCGCTTCAGGTAGATCCTGGCGCCGCCCGATAGGCCGGAGGCCGTCGACTGACTACGAAAATGCTCGGTCAGTCGTTCGGCGAAATAGAGCGGCGAGGGCCGGCCGACATAATGCTTCAGCCCGTCCGTCATCTCGGCATGATAGGCCGGATCGGCCTTGGCTGCGCTATAGGCCTGCTCCAGCTCGAGGATAAGCGGCATCAGCGTCTCCGCGACGAAGCGGCCGCCGAACAGGCCGAAGCGGCCGTTCTCATCGGGGCCGTTGCGGTAGCTGTTGGGGTTGGAGGGGGCGTTCATGCGCTCGAGCCTTCCTGTACTGCCGCAGCGGCCTTGCGGGCCGCCGCGATAAATTCCGCGATCCATTGCGGGTCCTTGACCCCCGGCGCGCTTTCGACGCCCGAGGAGACGTCGACGGCCGCCGGCCGGGCGATACGAATAGCGTCCGCGACATTCGCCGGATCGAGCCCGCCCGATAGCATGAAGGGAAAGCCGGGGTCGAGATCGGCGAGCAGCGTCCAGTCGAAGGGCCGGCCGTGGCCGCCGGGATAGGCCGCGTCCTTCGGCGGCTTGGCGTCGAGCAGGATGCGGCCGGCCACGTCGCGATAGGCCGCGATGGCTGCGAGATCGCCGGTTTCGGCGATGCCGAGCGCCTTCATCACCGGCCTGCCGCTTGCCGCGGCGATGGCTGAGACCAGTTCCGGCGGCTCGGAGCCATGAAGCTGCAGCCAGTCGGGCTTCAGGAACCGGGCCAGTTCGGCGGCGCGCTGCAAGTCCCAGTCCACGACCAGCGCGACGATCTCGGCCTTGCCGCGTGCCATGTCGGCCAACTCGGCGGCGCGCTCGGGCGTGACGAAGCGCGGGCTCTTCGGGTGAAAGTTGAGCCCGATCATGTCCGCGCCGGCATCGAGCGCGGCACGCATGGTCTCGGGGGTTGAGAGACCGCAGATCTTGACCAGGAACGGGGAGCCAATCGACATGGCCGAGCCTTTAGCATGGTCCGTTCGCCGGTGCATGCCGTACTTGCGACATGATGGCGAAGGAAGTCATGCTGAACGGGGCGACGAAGGGGGCACGGATTGGTCCGGCTGGGCATGGGCAGGCGCGGTCTGGCGGTTTTGGCGGCATTGCTCGCCATGTCCGGCCTCGCTGCCGCGGGGTTTTACTATGTCAGCCAGCCGCACACGCTGCGTCTGGCTGTCGGCCCCCTCGGCTCCGAGGATGCGCGTATGGCGGCGGCCTTCGTCCAGGGCCTCAACCGCGACAAGGCCGCCATCCGCCTGCGCCTCATCCTGACGGAAGGCTCCGAGGACAGTGCGAAGAAAATCGATGCCGGACAGGCCGATCTTGCCATGCTGCGGGCCGACATCGCCATGCCTTCCACCGCAGACACGGTTCTGATCACCCGGCGGACCTTTCCCTTTTTCATCACGACCAAAGAGAGCGCCATCGCCCGCATTGCCGATCTGCGCGGCCGCAAGGTCGGCGTGATCCGCAACCCGCCGGGAAATCTCACCCTGCTCAAGCGCGTCCTGACGCAGTACGAGGTGCGGCCCGAGGATGTCGAGATCGTCGCCCTGGCGCCCGACGAGGTGATCCCGGCGGCGAAGGAGGGGCGCATCGAGGTGTTTTTCTCGATCAATGCCGTCGGCTCGCACACCAACAATGAAGGCCTGCGCCGCCTGCGGACCGCCTGGGGCGAGGACCCGGTCCTGATCCCGATCCGCGAGGCCGACGCGCTGGCGGCTCACTATCGCGCGATCGAATCCGGTGAGATCGTCCGCGGCGCGCTGGGCGGCGACCCGCCCCGGCCGGCCGAGGGCCTGCAGACGATCTCGATCACCTCGCGCCTCGTCGCTGCGCAAAGCCTCGACGACAATCTGGTCGGCGACCTGACCAAGGACGTCCTCGGTCTGAGACTGACGCTTGCGGGGGAGGTGCCGGCAGTGCAGGCGCTGGAAACTCCCTCGACCGACAAGGACGCGCCGCTGCCGGTCCATTCGGGCGCCGCAGCTTATATCGACGGCGAGCAGGAGACCTTTTTCGATCGTTACGGCGATTGGTTCTATATCGGTGCGATGGCCCTGTCGGCGGTTGGCACCGGCGGCGCCGCGCTGCTCAGCCGCGACAGCGCCAACCGGCGCCGCCGCGCCATGTCCGGCCTCGACGAGCTATTGGAGTTGCTTACCGTGATCCGCTCCTGCGAGGACGAGGCGGAACTCGCCCGGCTCGGGCGCGAGGCGGACCAGATTCTGACCCGCGTTCTCGCCGACTATGCCAAGGGCGACCTCGATACCGCCGCTCTGGCCGCCTACCGGCTTGCCATCGATCAGGTCGGCCGGGCCGTTGCCGAGCGGCAGCGGGCACTGGCCGAAGTCTGAGCATGCTCACCTTTCGGCAGCCTCAACGGTTGCCGAAACGCCTTCCAGCGTTTATGTGCAGCGCAACGAATTCCGGATTCACGTGAAACTGGCTGCGCCGGCAGGGCTTCGAACCTGACCGGCTCGTGGCCTTGAAAGCAAGGCCCTATCCGCATGTCCATGCGCAACATCGCCATCATCGCGCACGTCGACCACGGCAAAACCACGCTCGTCGACAAGCTGCTGCAGCAGTCTGGCACCTACCGCGACAATCAGCGCGTCATCGAGCGCGTGATGGATTCGAACGACCTCGAGAAGGAGCGTGGCATCACCATCCTGGCCAAGGCGACCTCGGTCGTCTGGAAGGATACGCGCATTAACATCGTCGACACGCCCGGCCACGCCGATTTCGGCGGCGAGGTCGAGCGCATCCTGAACATGGTCGACTCCGCCATCGTGCTGGTCGACGCGGCCGAAGGCCCGATGCCGCAGACCAAGTTCGTGGTCTCGAAGGCGCTGAAGCTCGGCCTTCGCCCGATCGTGGCGATCAACAAGGTCGACAAGCCCGACGCACGCGTCACCGAAGTCATCAACGAGGTCTTCGATCTCTTCGCCGCGCTCGACGCCACCGACGAGCAGCTCGACTTCCCGATCCTCTACGGTTCGGGCAAGCAGGGCTGGATGGCCCATTCGCCGGAGGGCCCGCAGGACAACGGCCTCGCGCCGATGTACGACCTCATCCTCTCCCATGTGCCGGAGCCGACCGTCGAGGAAGGCCCGTTCCGCATGATCGGCACGCTGCTGGAGGCCAACCCCTATCTCGGCCGCATCATCACCGGCCGCGTGACCTCGGGCACGGCCAAGCCGAACCAGACCGTCAAGGTGCTCTCCGGCGACGGCTCGGTCGTCGAGACCGGCCGCATCTCGAAGATCCTCGCCTTCCGCGGGCTGGAGCGCCAGCCGATCGAGGAGGCCGTCGCCGGCGACATCGTCTCGATCGCGGGCCTGGTGAAGGGTTCCGTCGCCGATACCTTCTGCGACCCCTCGGTCGAGACCCCGATCAAGGCGCAGCCGATCGATCCGCCGACGGTGTCGATGACCTTCATGGTCAACGATTCCCCGCTCGCCGGCACCGAGGGCGACAAGGTCACCACCCGCGTCATCCGCGACCGCCTGTTCAAGGAGGCCGAGGGCAACGTGGCGCTGAAGATCGAGGAAGCTTCCGACAAGGACAGCTACATCGTCTCCGGCCGCGGTGAATTGCAGCTCGCGATCCTGATCGAGACGATGCGCCGCGAGGGCTTCGAGCTCGGCGTCTCGCGTCCCCGCGTGGTGCTGAAGCGTGGCGAGGACGGCCAGCTGCTCGAGCCGATCGAAGAGGTCGTGATCGACGTCGACGAGGAGCATTCCGGCGTCGTCGTGCAGAAGATGTCGGAGCGCAAGGCCGACATGCTGGAGATGCGCCCGTCGGGCGGCAATCGCCTGCGTCTCGTGTTCCACGCCCCGACCCGTGGCCTGATCGGCTACCAGGGCGAACTGCTGACCGACACGCGCGGCACCGCGATCATGAACCGGCTGTTCCATGACTACCTGCCCTATAAGGGCGAGATCGGCGGGCGCCGCAACGGCGTGCTGATCGCGATGGAGACCGGCGAGGCCGTGGCCTATGCGCTGTGGAACCTCGAGGATCGCGGCCCGATGATGATCGAGCCGGGCTGGAAGGTCTATCAGGGCATGATCGTCGGCGAGCACACCCGCGAGAACGATCTCGAGGTGAACGTGCTCAAGGGTAAGAAGCTCACCAATATCCGCACGACGTCGAAGGACGAGGCGGTCCGCCTGACCCCGCCGATCCGCATGACGCTGGAGCGCTCGCTGGCCTGGATCGACGACGACGAGCTCGTCGAAGTCACGCCGAAGTCGATCCGCCTGCGCAAGGCGATCCTCGACCCGAACGAGCGCAAGCGCTCGCAGAAGCAGAAGGCCGAAGTGGCCTGAGGAATTGGGCCGCCATATTGGCGGCCCTTTTCATTTCGGCCCGGTTCAGCGGCTCATCAAGAGCGGCAGCGGCGTGGACTTCAGCAGCGACTGCGTGACACCGCCGAGCAGCCATTCGCGCAGTCGCGAATGCTTGTAGGCGCCGCAGACGATCAGATCGGCGCGGAAATCCGCTGCCGCCTGCCGGATCGTCTCGGCCACATCGTTCTTTCCGCTCACCGCGACGTTCCGAACGGTCACGGACGCGCCGTGGCGCGCCAGATGCGGCGCCAGCTCCGTTCCCGCGACGAAGCGCGACAGATCCTTCTCGCCGGTGACGGAGAGAATCTCGACCTCGGCACCTTTCAGGAACGGCCGGACTTCTGCGACCGCGCGCGCGGCGCCCGCACTGCCGTCCCAGGCGATCAGGATGCGCTTGGCGGCAAAGGCTTCGGCACCTGGCGGCACGATGATCACTGGCCGGCCGCTGTCGAACAGAGCGGCTTCGATCAGGCCCCGGTCGCGCTCTGCCGCGTCCTTCTCGACATCGAGCACGGTAAGGTCGTGGACGCGGGCTTCGCTGACGAGCCGGTCGGCGAGCTCGGCATAGACCAGTTGTGGCGTCTCGATGGTGCTGGTTACGCCCGCGAGGCCGGCGCTGGTCTTGGCGTGCTCGGCGAAGCGCTCGGCGAGCGCGCTGATGCGGCGGTTCTCGACGTTGACGAAGCTGGCGCCAAAGTCTCCGACGAACGAGGCCGGAACGGCGTAGCGCATCGCCGCCGCCTGGATCGTCAGATGCGCGCCGGCCTGCTCGGCGAGCGACAGGGCATAGCCCAGCGCGGTGTCATGCTCGCCCAGACCTTCCTCGGTATAGGCGGTGAAGACGCTCTTGATCGACGGGGCCATCGAAATCTCCGGTTGTTGGGCAATGTCCGGCACACGTTTGCCGGATCATTCTGCCTGCGCCTTGCGCTGGGTCAAATGCCCCAGGGGAAACCGGAGGCGCGTCGGCATCGAAGTCTCCGTTCTGCGCGGGGCGCAGTGCCTGGGTGACGGCGGCTGCGCTTGTCGGCCTGTCCCGGCTCTGATCCTGTGTGCGCCTTCCGGAGGAGGATCACTGCCATGCAATTCCGCAATCTCGGCCGTTCGGGCCTGCGCGTCTCGCTCGTCGGGCTCGGCTGCAACAATTTCGGCGGGCGCATCGATCTCGACGCGACCCGCAAGGTGGTCGATGCTGCGATCGAGCACGGCATCACCCTGTTCGACACCGCCGATGTCTATGGCGAGCGCGGCGGCTCGGAGACGGCGCTGGGCGAGGTGCTCGGCGCAAGGCGCAAGCAGATTGTGCTGGCGACCAAGTTCGGCATGGAGATGGATGCCGAGGGCGTGAAGAAGGGCGGTTCGCGCCGCTACATCATGAGTGCGGTCGAGGATTCGCTGCGCCGTCTCAAGACCGACTGGATCGATCTCTGCCAGCTCCACCGGCCCGATGCGCTGACCCCGATCGAGGAGACGCTGCGCGCGCTCGACGACCTCGTCCGCCAGGGCAAGGTCCGCTATGTCGGCTGCTCGAACGTCGTCGCCTGGCAGGTTGCCGATGCGCAATGGACGGCGCGCGATCTCGGCATTCCCGGCTTCGCCTCGGCGCAGGACGAGTACAGCCTGCTGAAGCGTGGCGCCGAAAAGGACCTGATCCCGGCCATCGCCCATTACGGCATGGGTCTCCTGCCCTATTTCCCGCTCGCCAATGGCGCACTGACCGGCAAGTACAAGCGCGGCGCGGCGATGCCGGAAGGCGCACGCCTGACCAAGCTGCCGCAGCGTGCCGGCGAGATCTTCAGCGAGGATAACTGGCGCAGGATCGAGGGTTTGACTGCCTTCGCCGAGGCGCGCGGCCACAGCCTCGTCGAGCTCGCCTTCTCCTGGCTCGCCGCGCAGCCGGTCGTCTCCAGCGTCATCGCCGGCGCGACCAAGCCCGAGCAGGTCGCGGCCAACGTCAGAGCGGCCGACTGGGCGCTGAGCGCCGAGGAATTGGCGGAGATCGATGCGATCGTGAAGTAACGTGTCGTCTTTCTCGGGCCGCGCATCGCGCGGACTCGAGAATCTCAGGACAAGCGTGCACTGGTGAAAGAGATGCTCGGGTCAAGCCCGAGCATGACGGCTTGGGCGCCGCCATTCCTGACAGCTTCTTGCACGTCGCGCCGCCATCGCAATGGACCCGCTGCCTGCGCCCGCTTATGGTCCGCGCCATGAGCGATGCAGCCACGAACGCCCCCGCCCTGAAGCCCGGCGACCACCTCTTTCTGGTCGACGGCTCGAACTTCATCTTCCGGGCCTATTTCCAGTCGATCAACCAGGACCGGAAATACAACGCCCGATCGGACGGTCTGCCCTCCGGCGCGGTCAGGCTCTTTGCCACCAAGCTCTTCCAGTTCGTGCGTGAAGGCGTGCTCGGCGTCAGGCCGACTCATCTCGCCATCGTCTTCGACAAGTCGGAGAACTCGTTCCGCAAGGCGATCTACCCCGCCTATAAGGGCAACCGCTCCGAGCCGCCGGCCGATCTCATCCCGCAATTCCCGCTGATGCGCGAGGCGGTGCGCGCCTTCGGTCTCATCCCAGTCGAGCAGGATGTCTACGAGGCCGACGACCTGATCGCGACCTATGCCCGTCAGGCCCGCGAGGCCGGTGCCGAGGTGCTGATCGTTTCCGCCGACAAGGACCTGATGCAGCTCGTTGGGCCGGGTGTCGCGATGTACGACCCCGCCTCCGGCGACCAGAAGAAGGGTGCCGGCTTCCGGGCCGAGCGCCGCATCGGCGAGCCGGAGGTGGTCGAGTATTTCGGCGTCACGCCGGATAAGGTCACGCATGTGCAGGCGCTCGCGGGCGACGCCACCGACAATGTGCCGGGCGCGCCCGGCATCGGCATCAAGACGGCCGCGCAGCTCATTGGCGAATATGGCGATCTCGAAACCCTGCTGGCGCGGGCCGGCGAGATCAAGCAGCCGAAGCGCCGGGAGACGCTGACCAATCCGGAAGTGATCGAGAAGGTCCGCATCTCGCACAAGCTCGTCACGCTGGTCGACGATGTGAAGGTCGAGACGCCGCTGGAACACCTGACGCTCGAACAGCCGGACCCGGCGAAGCTCGTCGCCTTCCTCAAGGCGATGGAATTCACCACCATCACCAAGCGCGTCGCCGAGGCCTATGAGGCCGATGTCGGCGCGATCGACCCCGATCCCGCGCTGGCGCCGGGCGGCTCGCGCGCGGCCGAGCTCAAGGCGCTCTATGCCGGCGCCGATGCCATAGAGGACGCCGTCTCTGCCACCGGCCCCGCTGCGCCGTCGCCGGCCGCGACTGCGCCGGAGGCCGGCGGTGGCGAGGCCGGCTGGATGAAGCCAGCCGATCTGGCCGCGTCCCGCAAGAACGAGGCGATCGCGGCCAAGATCGACCGCTCCAAATACGAATGCCTGCGCACGCTCGCCGATCTCGAACGCTGGATCGGCTGGGCCTATCAGGCCGGCCATGTCGCTCTCGATACCGAGACGAATTCGCTCGACGCGATGCAGGCCGATCTCGTCGGCATCTCGCTGGCGGTTGCGCCCGGCCGCGCCTGCTACATCCCACTTCAGCACCGTGCCGGGGATGGCGGCCTCTTCGACGAGGGCTTGCTGCCGGAGCAGATCCCGCTGGCGCAGGCCGTCGCGGCCTTGAAGCCCCTGCTTGCCGACAAGGGCGTGCTCAAGATCGGCCAGAATCTGAAATACGATCTACTGGTGCTGGAGCGCCACGGGCTCTCCGTGTCCCCGATCGAGGACACGATGCTSATYTCCTATGCGCTSGATGCCGGCAMYAACAGCCACGGCATGGACAAGCTCTCGGAGCTGCATCTCGGCCACGAGACGATCCCCTATGCACAGGTGGCCGGCAGCGGCAAATCGCAGGTGACCTTCGACAAGGTGCCGCTCGACAAGGCGACCGACTATGCCGCCGAGGATGCCGATGTCACGCTGCGCCTCTGGCTCGCGCTGAAGCCGCGGCTGGCCGCCGAGAAGAAGACCGCGGTCTACGAGGTGCTGGAGCGGCCGATGGTCGCCGTGCTCGCCGCCATGGAAACGCGCGGCATCGCCATCGACCGGCAGATCCTGTCGCGCCTCTCCGGCGATTTCGCGCAGGGGCTGGCGCGGCTCGAGGACGAGATCTACGAGCTTGCCGGCGAGAAGTTCACCATCGGCAGTCCCAAGCAGCTTGGTGACATCCTGTTTGGCAAGATGGGGCTGGCAGGCGCCAAGAAGACCGCGACCGGCCAATGGGCGACCGGCGCCGGCGTGCTGGAGGATCTCGCCGAGCAGGGCCACGCGCTGCCTTCGAAAATTCTCGAATGGCGCCAGCTCGCCAAGCTGAAATCGACCTATACGGATTCGCTGCCGGGCTATGTGAACCCGCAGACCAGCCGGGTCCACACCTCCTATGCGCTGGCGGCGACGACGACGGGCCGGCTCTCCTCCTCCGAGCCCAATCTGCAGAACATCCCGATCCGCACGGAAGCGGGCCGCAAGATCAGAACGGCCTTCGTGCCCGAGAAGGGCTATAAGCTCGTCTCGGCCGACTACAGCCAGATCGAATTGCGGTTGCTCGCCCATATCGCCGAGATCCCGCAGCTCCGGCAGGCCTTCGCGGATGGCATCGACATCCACGCGATGACGGCCTCCGAAATGTTCGGCGTGCCCGTGCAGGGCATGCCGAGCGAGGTGCGCCGCCGCGCCAAGGCGATCAATTTCGGCATCATCTACGGCATCTCGGCCTTCGGCCTCGCCAACCAGCTCGGCATCGGCCGCGAGGAGGCGAGCGCCTATATCCGCAAATATTTCGAGCGCTTCCCCGGCATCCGCGACTACATGGACCAGACCAAGACCCATGTGCGCGCCCACGGCCAGGTCACGACGATCTTCGGCCGGGTCTGCCATTTCCCGGCGGTTTCCTCGAAGAACCCGTCGGAGCGCGCCTTCGTCGAGCGCCAGGCGATCAACGCACCGATCCAGGGCTCGGCCGCCGACATCATCCGCCGCGCCATGACCCGCATGGACAACGCACTGGCCGCCAACCGGCTCAATGCCCGGATGCTGTTGCAGGTCCATGACGAGCTCGTCTTCGAGGTGCCGGAGGAGGAAGTCGCAAGGACCCTGCCGATCATCGAGAAGGTGATGGTCGAAGCCCCGCATCCGGCCGTGCAGCTCAGGGTGCCCCTCGCCGTCGAGGCCCGCGCCGCCGACAACTGGGACGAGGCGCACTGAGGCCGCCGGGAACCGGGCCGATCCATCCCGCGTTGACGCTACCGACGCGCCAGGGGGGCGCGTGCTCTAACGCGTTGGAAGCAGGAACATGCTCAGCTCATCGGCCTGGCGGCCGTTTCCGCGTTATATGGCGGAACCGGATCCGGTGGAGGAAAGCGCCGAGGTCACGGCTTACGAGCATGATCTCATCGTCCGCTACGCCATTGTCGGCATCTTCGTCATCCTGGCGACGGCCTCGCTCGCGCTGACCAAGGTCATCGCCATGCCGGTCATGGCAGGCGTCATCTTCGGGCTGGTGCTCGGCCCGCTGGCCGACGGGCTCGTTCGCTATGGCGTGCCGCAGCAGGCGGCATCGGCGCTCGTGGTTCTGTTCTTCATTGGCCTGCTGCTCGGAGCGGTCGCGATCCTTGCCGTGCCGGTCGCAGGCTGGAGCGATCAGGCCCCCGCGATGATGGCGGCCCTCCAGACCAAGCTCGCCGGCGTCTTCGCCTTCATGGACGAGTTCAAGCGCGGCATCGCCGCGATGACGGGCAAGGGCGCCGAGCTCAGCGTCTCCCAGGGCAACCCGCTCTTCGATATCGCCCTGACGTCCTCGGCGGCCGCGGGCGGCATGCTGATCTTTGTCGCCACCGTCTATTTCTGGCTGGCGACACGGCGTCACCTCAAGGCCCGGATCCTCAGGCTCTGCCTCGGCCGCGGTGCGCGCCGATCCGCCGGCTCGTTCTTCGAGGAGATCGAGACCCGGGTGGCGCGCTACTTCGCTTTGGTGACGGTGATCAATCTCGGGATGGGCGTGCTGACCATGGCCATTGCCTGGTTGGCAGGGTTGCCTTTCCCGGTTTTCTGGGGTGCGCTCGCCTTCCTGCTCAACTATCTCGCCTTCATCGGTCCGGCGATCGTCGCCGTTCTGCTGCTGGCGGGCGCGCTCCTGGATGCACCGTCACTTCTCTCCGCGCTCTGGCCGGCCGCGGCCTACTACGCCCTCCATCTCGTCGAAGGGAATGCCGTGACGCCGGTCTTCGTCGGCAATCGGCTGACGATCTCCCCCTTCCTCGTCTTCATCGCCTTCATCTTCTGGCTCTGGCTTTGGGGGCCGATCGGAGCGGTGCTCTCGACGCCGATCGTGATCGTCGCCATGGTGGCGCAGGAGGAATTCGCCCGCTATCGCCGCGAGAAGGCCAAGGCTGACGGCGAGGAGGCGCAGGAAGCCCAGGCGGCCTAGCCGGAACAGAACCGCGGCCGGGCGCGTTGCGACAGCGGCGGGGCCTCTTGCGGCGGCGCAGCCGCCCCGGCACCATCCCCTTTCAGGAAAGCGACAGGAACCGATCGCCATGGCAACAACGACATCCGCGAAACGTCAGGCGGCCGCGGCCGCCAAGCGCGCCAAGGCCGAAGTCGAGGCGGGTGCCGAGGATGTTGCGGCCGAGATGCGCCAGTCCGGTGCCCGTGCCAAGCGGCAGACGAGCGCGCTCGAGGACACCTTGACCCGCAGCGCCGAAGAAATCGCGGCGACCGTGACGGATCGGCTGCGCGCCGTCGGCGTCGACACCGACAAGATGGTCGATGTCGCCAAGGAGCAGGCCACCGAGTTGCAGAGGTTGATCGAGGACGAGATCCGCGAGCGCCCGCTGCGCGCCCTCGGCCTGGCGGCCGCGGTCGGATTGTTCGTCGGCTATCTGTCGGCGCGCTGACCATGCTGGGGGGGCTCGGATCTTTCATCGCTTCGGAGGTTTCCGGGGCGGTGAAGCGCAACGTCACCGTTTACGGCCTGTTCGGTGTTGCGGCCTTGCTGCTGCTCTGCGCGGCCGGCTACGCGCTGAACGCCCTGCACACGCTGCTGGCGCTTCGCTACGGCGCGATCGCTGCGAGCCTGTGGATCGCGGGAGGGCTGTTTGCAGCGGCTCTGCTGGCCTTCAGCATTGGGCTTTTCGTCAAGAACCGGCGCCGGCCGCCGCGCCCGACCGCCGCGGCGGCGCTCGCTGCAGCGCCATTGGCCGCAAAGCTGATCGGTCCGCGGCTGAGCTGGCGCATAGCTGTCGCCGGTGGCGTAGTCGTGCTCGGCGCCATTCTCGGCCGACAGATCGTTGCCGGCGGCGACAAGGACAAGGACGAGGCGTGACCTCACAGACCTGTTCGGCGCCGCCGCGGTGGACGGCCTGTGTCATTTTACATAGGGATATCGGCATGCGTCCTTTAACAAGGCTGGCATGCCTGCCCAAGTGAGCACACGCAGTCGATTTTCGCTTCCGGCCCTCCCGGCCTTCGGCACGCGGCTTCGCTCGGCGACGACCACGATCATTGCGATCGGCGTCGTTGCCGTGGCGATCGTCGTGGCTGCGTGGATCAACCAGCAGGCGCGCGAGGCCGCCGACTCGGCCGCGCATGCCGTTGAGATCCGCGAGCGGGCCGAGCGCTTCCTCGGCCGGCTCCGCGATGCCGAGACCGGCCAGCGCGGCTATCTCCTCACGGGCCAGGCGAGCTATCTCGAACCCTTCACGGAAGGGCGGGCGGCAGCCGGGCCGGAGCTCGATATCCTCGCCGCCCTCGTCGATGCCGATCCGCTCCAGACGGCGCAGGTGGCCAAACTGCGCGACGACATGCGCCTTAAATTCGAGGAGCTCGACCGCACGATCGTGCTCGAGCGGGCAGGGCGCCGCGATGAGGCGCTGGCCCTCGTGCGCGATGCCACCGGCAACGACGCGATGGATCGGCTGCGCGACACGGTGCGGGAGATCCAGCAGACGGAGAACGTCCGCCTCCTGTCTCTCTATCGCCGGGAGGAGCGCCGCCGGCTCTGGGGCAGCACGGGTATCGTCATCGCGCTGGCGGGATTGGCGTTCGCCGCCTGGCAGCAGCTGCGCCGGCGCCAGCGCCGCAGCCTGGCGCTGGCGCTCAGCAATGCCGAGCTCGAAAAGATCGTCAGCGAACGGACCAGGCAGCTCGAGAACGAACATCTGCGGATCGAGGCGCTGCTGCGCGACGTCAATCACCGTGTCGGCAACAACCTGGCTATGGTCTCGGCGTTGCTCAACGTTCAGAGCCGGCAGACGCGGGAGCCGGCGGTGAAGGCAGCGCTGGCTCAGGCGCAGTCGCGCATCCAGGCGATCGCGGCCGGCCAGAGGCGGCTGCGCCTCGATATCGAGACGGACGAGATCGACGCGCGCCCTTATATGGAGGACCTGCTCGCCGAGATCGGCAAGGCGGCGGAAGGTCGCCCGATCACCATCGATCTCGATATGGATTCGATCCGCCTGCCGGGGCGCGATGCCGTCTCCTTCGTCGTCATCGTCAACGAGCTCGTCACCAACGCGATCAAGCATGCTTTTCCGGACGGTATGCCCGGGAAAGTCATGATCCGCTTCGCACGCGAAGACGCTGAGGACGCGCCGGCCCTCACCATGTCGATCGAGGACGATGGCGTCGGTCTGCCCGCCGCAGCCGAGAATAAGGGCCTGGGACAGACGGTGATCGCGAGCCTGCTGCGCAGCATGCGGGCCACAATGACGACCGAGCCGCTGCGCCCGGGGAACGAACGGCCCGGGACGCGTGTGACGTTGACGTTTCCGAAGCGGGAGAACTCGCAGCCTTCGCCTTGATGCGTTGAGTTTGTGCGGTGATCGAGCGCTTGGCCGCTAGCCTTGGGTGGCCTCGTCGCGGGCCCCGATCGCATTCACGACGAAACGGGCCACTTCGCCAATCGAGAACGGCTTGCGCAGGAAGCGTTCGCTGCGCAGAGGGGCGGGAACATCGCTCGGAGCCGATCCCGAGACGAAAGCGAAGGGTGTTCCGGCTTTCTGAAGAGCACGCGCGACGTCGAAGGTCTTGCCGTCGACGACGTCGATGTCGAGCAGCGCGCAGGACAATTTTCTAGCCGCGGCGCGGTGTGCTTCGGCGACGGATTCGACCACGATCAGCTCGGCCTCGGCGCCTAGCTGCTCCGCCACGGCACTTTCGATGTCCATGGCGATGAACGGGTCATCTTCGACGATCAGAACGCGGATATCAGCCATCGACCGGCGGCTTCTCACTCTGCAACCCCATGATGTCTCGATAACGTCATGGGATTGGCGATGTTCCTGCTTCCATCTCGATAGTGGGGTAGAAACGTTGACTTTGAGTCAATTTTGCCAGGTCAAGGTTAGCGAAAAGTAATTCTTCGGGGAGGATCACGCTGGCCCAGAGGTTTTGATCAGGTCGTGGGAACGCGTTCCCGCCCTATCGAATGTCGGTCTTTCAGCGCCGCTTGCCGGGAGGCACAAGCGTCAGTTCCAGGGCGGTCACGCCCGTCGCGACATTGATGCCGCGATGGCCCTGGAACGGCAGCGGCTGCAGGGTCACTTGGTTTTTCTCTCCCCCGTTCAGGACATGTCCGCTTGTTCCGGCGCCCGTCCCCGACGCGCTGTACTGACCCGTCAGCGCTCCGAGGGGCGCGCGTGCATACGGACCGAAGACGCGCCAGGCCATCGCCGCGCTGCGAATCGACGCGAGATCCATGCTGAAGCCGCGGACGACGCCGGTATATTGCTGGAGCGGCCCGCGCCTGGGGCGGAAGCGGCACTCCATCGGCTTCTGCGTCGTCACCGTTGCGGCAGGGGGGCTGCTGAGCGTGCAGGATAGCCGCCCGGTGGACGGCCCGGTCGGCTGCTGGGCCGATACCGGGCTGGTCAGGCATGCCAGGCCTGCGAAGGCGGCGAGGGCAAGGCTGGATCGGGAATGCCCAGTAATCATCGCATATGCTCCTGGCGGTGGACCGATCGAAACGCCCCAAGAAACCCACAGTTCCGCCGTAAGGGAACCAAAGCTAGCCTGTTGCGTTGACTCGTTATCTTGGCATGGGAATGTCGATGTCCGTGAGTCGTCTGCGGGGAGAAATCCCAACAATCCACGACCAGGCCTCCGAGGCGGCTCTTCCGCCATTCTGGGAGCTTGAGGATCTGCTGGCGACCGGACTTGATTGCGACGCGGCGCTGGCTGTGATGGCGGCGCGGCGCGCCGCTCCGCGGCTTGTCGATGGCGACGGGGTTGATGATACCCCGGAATCCCGGTCTTTCCTGCTGCGCTTCGACACTGGCGCCTAGATCTCCCCTACTGGCAAAAACGTGATGTGCGCGAACGTCGCGTCTGGATATCGACGTGCAGGTGGTTGGCATGGGCGGCGTCGGAGCCCGGCCCCAGCGCCGTCATGAACGCCCCGCACGCCGACTGACGGACTGCGTCGAGGAAGCGGTTCTGGACAAGGCCGGAGGGCTTCTCGACCAGGACTGTTTCCGACGTGCCGCCTTCCGCGAGTTTGAAGGCGAAGATGTCCAAGGCCTGACCGCTCGCATGCTCGCTGATCGGGCCGGTGGAAGCTCCATTGCGTCGCCGGCATTCCTGCCCGCCGCCGACACGCATCGCGGTGAGGCTGAGGTTGAAATATCCGCGCGCCAAGGGCTGAATGCTGGTGTCGAGCCAGTCTGCGATGGCCGATGCCATCGCGCAGCTGATCAGCGGCGCCGGCTCGAAGGTCACCGTCTGTCCCGATGCGCTGCCCCGGATTGCCAGCGCGTGGAGGCGGACCGGCTCGTCCACGCGGCAGGCGGGGTCGGCCTTCGAAACTTTCGAAACGGCAGACTCCAACCTGTTTCCGGGAATGGAGGCCATCCTGACGAGGCAAGCCTGGGGCTCTACGCTTGTCGTCTGGGGCAAGGGCTGGGAAGGCTGGGCGGGCGGGGGGGGCGAGGGCTTGGCTTGCTCCGGGGGAGGAGCGGGCGTGCGCGCCGGAAGCTCTGCGGGCCGCGGCGGCGGCAATCTTTGCAGGGACCAACTTGGCACGGACCCCTGGAACCGCGGTGACGCGACCTCCGCGCGGACTGACGCGGAGACGAGGCCGACTGCGGTCAGCAGAAGAATTCGTGCGGCTGAACCGCCGAGGCGACTTGCCGGGATCAGCTGTCGAGAGCGGCTGCTCCCGCCACAGCCAGGCTGGTCAATGCGGCCAGTACCAGTGACAGAATCTCGCCGCTCATGGCGCCCGGTGCCACGGCTCCTGAAAACAGCGTTGCCGCGACCGAAATCGCTGCGATCGCTGCCGACAAGCAGGTCATCGCCATGGTCCATGCCCTCCCGCACCGAAAACCAAACCGACATCGTGTTGCGGAACGTGCGGCGGCGGTGCTGGTTCCGGGCGCGACAAAAAAAGCCCGCGGCGCGCCGCGGGCTTCTGATCAGCAAGTAAAGGGGCTCAGGCGGCCTTGCGGCCGGCCCGCCGATCGAAGAACAGCGCCTGGCTGATCGCGGCCTTCACCGCTTCCGGCTGGAACGGCTTGGTAATCAGGAAGGCGGGCTCCGGCCGGTCGCCCGTGAGCAGCCGCTCAGGGTAGGCTGTGATGAAGATCACGGGCACGTCGATCGAGGTCAGGATCTCGTTGACCGCATCGAGCCCGGAGCTGCCATCGGCCAGCTGGATATCGGCCAGCACAAGGCCGGGGCGCTTCTTGCCGACCAGCGCGATCGCCTCGCGCTGCGTGCGGGCCACGCCGGTGACGCTGTGGCCGAGTTCCTCGACCATCGTCTCGATGTCGAGCGCGATGATCGGCTCGTCCTCGATGATCAGCACGTCGGTCGCGACCTGCTCGGCAATCTCCTGGCCGGCGGTCTGGACGAGCGCGGCCGCCTCGGTCGTGTCGACGCCCATGATCGTCCCGACCTCTTCGATCGAGAAGCCCTCGACGGTTCGCAGCAGGAAGGCTTGCCGTGGCCTTGGCGTCAGCGCCTCGAGATTGCGCTCGGCCGGAGCCCGCGTGAGCTCGACGATCGGCTCGCTGGTATCGACGCCGGCCGAGGACCACAGCTTCAGGAAGGACTGATAGAGACCGACGCGAGGATCGATGCCACGAGGAAAGCCTGATGGATCGGCGACGAGCGCTTCCAGCATTGCGACGACATAGGCGTCACCGCTGGCCTGAGTGCCGCTGAGGGCGCGCGCGAACCGGCGCAGGTAAGGAAGATGAGGCGCAATTTCTTTTGCGATAGACATGAACGCGTCCCTTTTATCGTGCCTGGATAATGGCTTAGGATGAGCCGCTGACAAGGAATTTATTTTTTGCCGGATGCGGAACCTTTTGAAATCGCGGCTGTTATTAGGGCGCATTGGTGTCGCCACCGCCATCTGGCTCTGGTTTCGCCGACAGAGAGATGAAGTGCGGGACTTGCTGGAAAAGCAGGCCCGGTTGCGGCGCGAGGGCTGAGATGAGCAACGTGGATACAGCGATGTCCGAGCCGGACGGAGGCGACAATGACGACTTCGAACTGGTTCTGGATGCGAAGGTGCAGGAATCCATAGGTCGCTCGCTCAAGGCGCACTACGACGACATTGTGAACGCACCTGTCCCGGACAAATTCCTTGTGCTGCTGGCGCAGCTCGAAGCGACGGAACTGCGCGCAGCCGGAGCGTCGTCCGATGAGTGCAAATGATCTCCCTCAGGCTTCCCGCGCTGCCAACGAGTTCAAGGACGGCCTGATTCGCGAAATCCCGAACTTGCGCGCCTTCGCGGCTTCGTTGTCGGGGTCGATGCAGCTCGCTGACGATCTCGTCCAGGATACGCTTCTCAAGGCGTGGGGCAACTCCGACAAGTTCGAACCGGGCACCAGCCTGCGCGCCTGGCTTTTCACCATCCTGCGGAACACCTATTACTCGCTCTATCGCAAGCGCGGGCGCGAGGTGCAGGACAGCGAAGGCACCTATGCCGAGAGGATGGCGACGCATGGCAATCAGGAAAGCCATCTCGACCTCGCCGATTTCCGCAAGGCGCTGGCGAAGCTTCCCGAGGAGCAGCGTGAAGTCCTGATCATGGTGGGCGCGACCGGCTTGTCCTACGAGGAGGCGGCGGACATCTGCGGCGTGGCGATCGGCACGATCAAGAGCCGGGTGAACCGCGCTCGGACGAAGCTCGCCGAGCTGCTTTCCATCGGTGGCGTCGACGATCTTGGGCCGGACCGCACCAGCGCGGCCGCGATGCAAAGGGTCGGTTCCGAACCAGTCGGCTCCTGATGCGTCTGGCGCGGTTCAGCACCGTTCGAGGGCGCCTTCTGGCCCTTCTGATCGCTATTGCGGTCCCGGTTGCTTGCGCCACGGCTTTCGCTGCCTATGCCACTTATCGCGCTGCCGTCGCGACGATCGAGGCAGCCCAGCTGCGCGCGGTCGATGATTTCGCGGTGCGCACGCGCGTCTGGTACCGGGGGGCTTCGCGCGCACTGCTCGCCTTTGGAACGATGGCGAGCGATCCGCGCGTCGATCCTGCTGTCTGCGAGGAAGCGGGGCTGGAAGCGATGCAGCGGGCGAGCGGCTTCCACGCCTTCTTCCTGCGCAGCGCCGATGGTCGCATCTGCGCGGCTTCTCTCAATGCCGATCTCTCGAAGG
This sequence comes from Allobosea sp. 10L422, assembly GCF_056395345.1. Taxonomy (NCBI): domain Bacteria; kingdom Pseudomonadati; phylum Pseudomonadota; class Alphaproteobacteria; order Hyphomicrobiales; family Alloboseaceae; genus Allobosea; species Allobosea sp. 10L422. The sequence continues at coordinate 85,084 of NZ_JBFTJI010000008.1, read as the reverse complement.
AGACACTGGGCGACGTCGCCAGACAGCTGGCAAAGCTTCCTTCCGTCGCGAACTGGAACGGCGCCGATCTCGGCAGAATCCGCTATGATCAGGTCACGCTCGCCGGCCGGCGTTATCTCGCCATCCTGATGGCCGACCCGGAGACGGCCGGCAGGGGTCTGCAAGAGGCACTTCTCCTGACCGCGCCGGAGCTGCTGGAGAACGTCTTCGATCTTGGCGATGGGCGGCGGGACATGAATGTCGCGTTGATCGGCCGGGGCAGTGACATCGTGGCCAACCGCGGCGACGATGCGGATATGAATTGGCTGCCGCAACAGAATCGGGTTCCGAACGGCCGCGAACGTTGGACGGCGCCCAGTCGCGCCGGTCCCGATCGCGTCTATTCGGCCCGGATGGTCGCCGATCCCGACTTCTACGTCATCGCCAGCTTCGACGACGGGCCGGCCCAAGCCGCGCGCCTGCAGTTCTTCGTGCTCCTGCTCGCGCCGCTGACCACTCTTGCACTGCTTTGCGTCGTCTACCTGCGCGCGATCGACAAGCATTGCGCCCGCTGGCTGCGCGGCATCGAAGCGGCGGCCCGTGCGCGGGCTTCGTCCGGGCGGGCGAGAGTGGCGCTCGCCGAGGACATGCCGAGCGATATCCGCAGCGTGGCGGAAGCTTTCAACGCCATGGTCGACGAGCAGGAGGTGCGTCAGCGCCGCCTGCAAACCGCCCTGGACGACAACCGTTTCCTCGTGCGTGAGCTGCATCACCGGGTGAAGAACAGCCTGCAGGTCGTCCAGAGTTATATCGGCCTGAGTAAGCGCGATTACCGCGACGAGGCCCGGCTGGCTCTCGCCGATGCCGAATGTCGCGTCCATGTCCTTTCGGCAGCCTATCGCTTCACGCTGGCGGACGGAGAGATGCAGCCGGTCCGCGTCGATCTCTTCCTCGACGACGTCGTCACGATGATCTCGAATCTGATCCGCAGCCGCGATCAGTGGGTGACGAGCCGGATCGATACGGCGGCGACGCTTTCGGTGGATCGCATCATCCCGCTCGGATTTCTTGTGGCTGATGTCGCTTCGCGCGCGCTGCGCAGCACGCCGGGCGTGCGCGTCACGGTCAATGTCGTCGATATCGACGACGACACGATCGAGGTCTGGCTCGACGCCGATCGCGAGATCAGCCACGGCGCGCCGCCGCGTATTTTTGCCGGCCTCCTCGCCCAGATCGAGGCGGTGCAGACAGCAGAGCCTCAAGGCGGTTCGCTTGGCCGCTGGCGTGTCAGTCATACGTCCTGACCGAGCTCTTTCCAAGTCAGAGCGGGACTGGCCGATCACATTGATTCAGCCAGATCCGATCCGGCTTGGGGCGCGTCGACCGGTTCGATCGATACGCCGACGCTCAGCCCCAGGAAGGACCCTGCCGGGCCGGTGAAGCTGCCGGCGATGGGTGAGGCATCCTCCGGCACGCGGGCGACTGCGACGCGCAGGAGTTGGCGATCGGCAACGAGATCATTGGTCGGATCGAACTCGACCCAGCCATCGCCGGGGATGAAGACGTCCGCCCAGGCATGGGTCAATCCCACCGCGCTGGTCAGCAGGGCGTCGTCCGGGCTCCTGTCATGGATGTAGCCGGTGACGAAGCGTGCGGCGAAACCCATGCGCCGTGCGAGTTCGATGAACAGCCAGGCGTAGTCGCGGCAGGAGCCAAAACCGCTCTCCAGGGTGTCGACGGGGTGCTGCGTGCCTTCGTCGAAACGGGTGGTGTAGCTGAGTGCGCCATGGAGCGCGTGAGCGAGATCGCGCAGGAGATGGCCCGAGCCCTGGCCGGTTCTCGCCCTGAAATCGGCGAGCCAGCGGTCGAGCATCTTGTCGGGGTCGGCGCTGGCGAGAGCGAGGAACGGCTGCAGCGCCGACCGCTCGTTTTCGCCGTAGACGACCCCGGTCAGCGCTGTGCCGGGCTTGATCTCGGAGCGCGGAATGGCGGGGCCGAAGCGCTGGAGCATCAGGGTGCTGACGATGTCGAGCGTATCGGCCTCGGCCTCGAAATTCGCGATGGCGACGGGATTGCCGTAGGCGTCGTGCATCCAGCTCAGGCTGGCGGACGGCGAGATCGAGAGGGCGGTATCGACGACGCGTAGGTCGAAGCTGTCGCGTGGCCGCAGCATCAGCCGATGTGGGCCGAAGGCGACGGGCTGCGCATAGCGATAGGTCGTTGCGTGTCGGATACGCAGCATGGGGGCTCTGCCTGCACTCAAAAAATAAGCCGCCAGAGGCGGCCTTGAAGTGCGACGCGAGGATGCGCCGCGCGTTTAACGCGGGGAACCGCGTCAGGTTCCGCTGGCAGGCTCAGCGTACGACATGCGTTATAGGCCCGCTTGCAAGCGCCTGCTGAGACGGTGAGGCGATCGCCCTCTTCGCCGTGCTGCGCGTCCGGTCAGCGGAATCGACCGCGGCGAAGCGGAGATCCGCGGCCTTGTCGCGTTCGCCCCTGGCCATGGCGACGCTCGTCGAACTCTGGTCGGAGGGGATTTGCAGTTGCGCTCCGATGGTCAGACCCGTGACGGCCGCACCCATGAAGCCGAAGAAAAGCAGGGCTCGTACAGCGGGGGCAAGGCTGGCTTTCGGCATGTCCATCTCCCAACGCTTCCGGCCCGGATGGGCCGGATTTCGACAGGAAAACGCAGCGGAAGCCGAGATGGTTCCTTTGGAGCCGATTCGGAACGCGCCGCCGTCTTGCGCGTTGGACGCTTGCCGATGCGTTCCGCGGCGGAGTCGGGGGGACCGGTGGGTTCATGAACATCGTCAGTAAGCAGGGCCGCTTGGGAACGCCTTGCCTTGCCTGCCCGCTGCGGCTCAAGCCCGCCTTCAAGGACAAGGCAGACGACGAGATCCGCTTCATTCAGGCCATGAAGATCGACCATCGCAGCCTTCCGGCCGGCGCCGACATCATTCACCCCGGCCAGGAGGATGCCGAACTCTACACGCTCTATTCGGGCTGGGCCTTCCGCTACCAATCCCTGCCAGACGGGCGCCGCCAGATCCTCAATTTTCTCCTTCCGGGGGATCTCGTAGGCCTGCAGGCTTCCCTGCTCAGCGCGGCCGAGCACGGCATCGAAGCGCTCACGGATGTCGAGCTCTGCGTCTTCCCGCGCAGGCGGATCTGGGACCTCTTCGTCAGAATGCCGACGCTGGCCTATGAGTTGGCCTGGCTGGGCTCACGCGAGGAGAGCCTGATCGACGACAATCTGACCACGGTCGGCCAGCGCAATGCGGGCGAGCGGATCGCCGCGCTGGTGATCTCGCTCTACCATCGCGCCGATACGCTAGGCCTCGTCAGCAACCACAGCTTCGCCTTTCCGCTCTCGCAGCAGCAGCTCGCCGATGCGCTGGGCTTGTCTCTGGTCCACACCAGCAAGACCTGGTCGCGTCTGCGCAAGGCCGGGCTGTTCTCGCTCTCGGGCGGGCGGCTGACGCTGCTCAACCCGCGCCTGACCGCACATATGGCTGCGGTCTACGAGCAGGCTTCGCCGCCGAGGCCGTTGATCTGACAGCTTTTTGCCGGAACTGCGGAAAAGAACTTGGCGGGCGGCCGCTCTTGACCCCATATGCCGCGCAGGTAACGTTCGGCTGCGTCAGACGCGTCGTCTCTGCGGCGATCAAGGGGTGCCATGTCTTCGACGATCCGTCATCGTCCGCGCGCAACGTCGCTCGCCGCTCGCCTCGGGCAATCCCGCGTGGCGTCGCGGATCGAGGGCGAGGTGCGGGTGACGGCGGCTGACCTTGTCGACAGCGTCGCCGAAGCCAAGCTCAAGGTGGCGGCCGTCCGCTACAAGGTCGAGAGCGAAGTTCGCAGCACCGCCGAGAAGTTCAAGAGTCGAGTCAGCGAAGCCAGGGCGAAGCTCGGCGACGAGGCCCGCTTCATCAAGTCCTGGATCGACGACCCGCTGCGCACCGGCTCGGTGACGCCGTCGAGCCCGGCGCTCGCGCGGCGGATGGCCTCCTTCGTCGATCCCGAACAGCCCGGCCCGGTCATCGAGATCGGCCCCGGCACCGGCCCGGTCACCGAAGCGCTGATCGAGCGTGGCATCGACGAGAGCCGTCTCATCCTCGTCGAGTACAGCCCGGAGTTCTGTGAGCTCCTGCGTCAGCGCTTTCCGCGTGCGACGGTGGTGCAGGGCGATGCGTATGCCCTGTCCAAGACTCTCACCGGCCATCTGCACGAGAAGGCGATCGCGCTCGTCTCGAGCCTGCCGCTGTTCAACCGGCCGCCGGCCACCCGCACGGCCTTGGCGCGCGAGGCCTTTCCGCTGCTTGTCGAGGGCGCGCCGTTCATCCAGTTCACCTATTCGGTGATCTCGCCGATCCCGCGCAAGGGATCCGGCCTCAAGGCCTTCGTCTCCGATTGGGTGCTGCGCAACATTCCGCCTGCGCGGGTCTGGGTCTACCGCCAGATCCGGTGACGATCCGAGTTTTCGGCAGCCCTGCATTGCATACAACGCTTGATTCGCGCGGCGTTCCTCACTGAATCGTAACCCCTGATTGCTAGGCACCCTTCGCGACCGGGTGCTCCGCTGGCCTGCTCGCCAGAGGAGCCGGATCAGCCGATGAGTGCCCCAGTCCTCCGTTTCAGCCTGCCGCGTTGGCGTGTGACGCGCTGGCTTGCGGATGCCGGCCCGGATGTCCCCCCCGATATCCGGGGCGCGCTGGTTGCAAGCCTCTACGGCACGCTGCCGATCTTCGCCGGCGGCGTCATCAACTCGCTGGCGGTGTCCTTCCTGATCGCCTGGCGCATCCCGACCCTGCCATTCACGCTCTGGTGTGCTTTCGAGATCGTTTGCTGCGTCGTGCGCCTGTGCGTCCTGCTTGCGGCGCGCAAGCGTGCCGCGCGCGGCCAATCGACCCCCACCGACATCTATCTCCTGCTCGGCGTCGCCTGGGCGGCCGGCATCGGCGCCGGCACGTTCCTGAGCCTGATGAGCGGCGACTGGGTGGCGTCCACGCTCGCCTGCCTGTCGGCGGCTGCGATGGTGGGCGGCATTTGCTTTCGAAATTTCGCGGCGCCGCGCATGGCCGGCGTGATGGTCGCACTCACGCTCGGTCCCTGCGTGCTTGCGGCGCCTTTCCTGTCCGAGCCGATAATGCTCATCACCTTCATGCAGATCCCGTTCTATCTCTTCAGCATGACGATGGCGGCCTACAAGCTGAACGGGATGCTGATCTCCACCATGCGGGCGGAACGCGAGAATGCCTTCCACGCGCGGCACGACATGCTGACGGGGCTGTCGAACCGGACCGGGTTGGCCAAGGCCTTCACGACGAAATTCGACGATGCGAAGCCTCCCAAGGGGCTTGCCCTGGTCTATCTCGATCTCGACGGCTTCAAGGCCGTCAATGACAGCTACGGCCATATGGCGGGGGACGCTTTGCTCCAGCTGGTGGCCGAGCGGCTGCGCGGCCTCGTCCGGGCGTCCGACATCGCGGCGCGCATCGGCGGCGACGAGTTCGTCGTCCTCTCCGAGCAGACCGAGCACGTTCAGCTTCAGCGCTTCGGCGAGCGGATCGTGCGGGAAATCTCGGAGCCTTACGAGCTCGACAGCGGCCACAGGCTCCATATCGGCGCCTCCGTCGGCATTGCGCTCGCTCCCGAGCATGGCCGCGACATGAACAGCCTGATGACCGCGGCCGATGCCGCGCTGTACCAGGCGAAGTCGCGCGGCAAATCGCTGTGCGTCATCGCTTCGCAGCGTCCGGTGATCGGGGGCGCCTCCTCCGGCGGGACGCTTCGCCTGCAATAAGCGGTTGCCGGCGCGGAGGGGCTTGACCCGGCGGTCCCGCTCGGGCTTGCCTGCCATGCGCAGCAGCCGGGATCTCAGGCGTGACGGATATCGGGCGGCTCGTCCGCGACATTGCCGACGAGATGCGCGACGCCGGCGAGCGCGGCGAGGTCGCGACCTATATCCCGCCGCTCGCCCGCATCGATTCGCGTCAGTTCGGGCTCTGCGTCGTGACGGCGGATGGCGCAGTGCACGCCGCCGGCGACAGCGAGGAACCCTTCTCGATCCAGAGCGTCTCCAAGGTATTTGCTCTGACCCAGGCGCTCGGCAAGGTCGGCGACACRCTCTGGCGCAGGGTGGGGCGCGAACCCTCCGGCACGCCTTTCAACTCGATCGTTCAGCTCGAACGCGAGCAGGGCGTGCCGCGCAATCCCTTCATCAATGCCGGCGCGCTCGTCGTCGCCGACATCAATCTCGCCGGCCACGAGCCACGCGTCGCGATCGGCGAATTGCTGCGCTTCGTGCGCTACCTGGCGGATGACGACAGGATCGTCATCGACGACGCTGTCGCGCGGGCCGAGCAGGCGACCGGTTTCCGCAACATCGCGCTCGCCAACTACATGAAGGCCTTCGGCAACGTCACCCACGCGCCGGAGCTGACGCTCGGCGTCTATTTTCATCAATGCGCGATCGCCATGAGCTGCCGCCAGCTCGCCATGGCCGGGCGGTTCCTGATGCATGGCGGGCTCTACGAACCGGGCGGGCCGCGCGTCGTCTCGGCCCAGCGGGCGCGGCGCATCAACGCGCTGATGCTGACCTGCGGCCACTATGATGCTTCGGGCGACTTCGCCTTCCGCGTCGGCCTGCCCGGCAAATCGGGTGTCGGCGGCGGCATCCTCGCCGTCGCTCCAGGCAAGGCCGCGATCGCTGTCTGGTCGCCCGGCCTCAACGCCAACGGCAATTCGCTGCTCGGCACGCAGGCGCTGGAACGCCTGGCCGAGGCGACCGGCTGGTCGGTCTTCGCGCGCTAGCGAGAACGTCTAGCTCCGCAGGCCCGGCGCCTCTTGCCCGGTGCGCGCAACGTATTCCGTGTAACCGCCGCCATAGGCGTGGACGCCTTCGGGCGTCAGCTCCAGCAGCCGGTTCGACAGCGCAGCGAGGAAATGCCGATCGTGCGAGACGAAGAGCATCGTGCCCTCATATTGCGAGAGCGCGGTGATCAGCATCTCCTTGGTCGCGATGTCCAGATGGTTGGTCGGCTCGTCCAGCACGAGGAAGTTCGGCGGGTCGTAGAGCATCATCGCCATCACGAGGCGCGCCTTCTCGCCGCCGGACAGGAAGCGGCAGCGCTTCTCGACATCGTCGCCGGAGAAGCCGAAGCAGCCGGCCAGCGACCTGAGCGAGCCCTGCCCTGCCTGCGGAAAGCGGTCTTCCAGCGCCTCGAACACGGTGCGCTCGCCGTCGAGCACCTCCATGGCGTGCTGGGCGAAATAGCCCATCTTGACGCTGCTGCCCACGGTGACGGTGCCCGCGTCGGCCTCGGTCGCGCCGGTGACGAGCTTGAGCAATGTCGATTTGCCAGCCCCGTTCACGCCGAGGATGCACCAGCGCTCCTTGCGACGGATATGGAAGTCGAGCCCCTCATAGATGCTGCGGCTGCCATAGGCCTTGTGCACGTTCTTGAGGCTGGCGACATCGTCGCCGGAGCGCGGCGCCGGCTGGAACTCGAAGGCGACGGTCTGGCGCCGGCGCGGCGGCTCGACGCGCTCGATCTTGTCCAGCTTCTTCACCCGGCTCTGCACCTGCGCGGCATGCGATGCGCGGGCCTTGAAGCGCTCGATGAAGGCGATTTCCTTGGCGAGCATCGCCTGCTGGCGCTCGAACTGCGCTTGCATCTGCTTTTCGGCCAGCGCGCGCTGCTGCTGGTAGAATTCGTAGTCGCCGGAATAGGTGGTCAACGCGCCGCCGTCGATCTCGATGATCTTGCCGACGATGCGGTTCATGAACTCGCGATCGTGCGAGGTCATCAGCAGCGCGCCTTCGTAACCCTTGAGGAAGGATTCCAGCCAGATCAGGCTTTCGAGGTCGAGATGGTTGCTCGGCTCGTCGAGCAGCATCGCGTCCGGGCGCATCAGCAGGATGCGGGCGAGCGCGACACGCATCTTCCAGCCGCCCGAGAGCGCGCCGACATCGCCTTCCATCATCTCTTCGCTGAAGCCAAGGCCCGCCAGAACTTCGCGGGCCCGCCCGTCCAGGGCGTAGCCGTCGAGCTCCTCGAAGCGGCCCTGCACCTCGCCATAGCGGGTGATGATGTCCTCCATCTCGTCGGCCCTGTCCGGGTCGACCATGGCGGCCTCGAGCTCTGCGAGCTCCGCCGCGACCGTGCTGACCGGCCCGGCCCCGTCCATCACCTCGGCGACCGCGCTGCGGCCGGACATCTCGCCGACATCCTGGCTGAAATAGCCGATGGTGATGCCGCGATCGATCGAGACCTGACCCTCGTCCGGTCCTTCCTCGCCAGTGATCATCCGGAAAAGCGTGGTCTTTCCGGCGCCGTTGGGCCCGACGAGGCCGACCTTTTCGCCCTTGAGGAGCCCGGCCGACGCCTCGATGAAGACGATCTGCTTTCCGTTCTGCTTGCTGATGTTCTCGAGGCGAATCATTCGTTTGGAAACCCTGGGAAGCGGCGCCCCCGTGCCACTAAGCCATCGGGAGCGAGTGGGAAAGGCGGCGCGAGGCCGCGATCAGGTTGAGAGCGGGGCGCTGCGCGCGTCGGCAGCACGCAGGAGATCGGCGGGCGTGAGCGCGATCTGCAGGCCGCGCTGGCCGCCATTGACGTAAACCAGCGCCTCGCCGGACGCCGCTTCGTCGACGATGGTCGGCAACTTGCGCTTCTGGCCGAAGGGACTGACGCCGCCGACCTTGTAGCCGGTGAGCCTTTCGGCATCCGGCACCGGCATCATCGCTGCCGACTTGCCGCCGAAGGCCGCCGCGACCTTCTTCATGCTGGCCTCGCGATCGGAGGCGAGCACGATGCAGACCGGCTTGCCGTCGACCTGTGCGATCAGGGTTTTGAGGACGCGATGGGGCGGCTCTCCCAGCGCTTCGGCTGCCTGCAATCCGACCCGCTCGGCATTGGGATCATAGTCGTAGCTGCGTAGCTCGAAGCCGATGCCGAGCCGCTTCAATGCCTGGGTGGCAGGGGTCGTCTGGGCCATGATCCGGTGAATACTGGGCTAGCGGCGGAACCGGTGCAGGGCGCGAGCGCACTCACCGCGACAGCCAAGTACCCCCTTGCCGGCGACTTGGAAAGCGCAGCGCCCGCGACTTCCTGCAGATCCTTCGACGTCGGTCGGCTAGTACTTTACCACACGGGCGCCAGGCACGGGCTCGGGCGGCGGCGCTGCCTGCGCGACGGCGCCGAGCGGGAACGCGATGCTGAAAAGACCGATCGTCCCCTGTGGCCGGTTTTCGACGCTCACCTCGCGCAGCACTTTGAGGCGTGCCGTGACCGGCGTGCCGGCGACGGCGAAGGAATAGGCGATCGTGCCGCCGACAGCGGTCACACGGCCCTTATAGGGGCCGAGCGACGCGCCCGAACCGCTGTCGCCGGTGATCTGCTGGTAATGTGCGAACAACGCGCCGACCGAGAATTCCTTGCTGAAATATTGGCTGACGGCGAGGTCGACATGCACGGCGTTGCCGCTCTTGTAGTCGGTCGCGTCGTTGGTGCCGTTGATCTCGAGGCCGACCGCGCCGGAGATGTCCAGCCCGATCTTCGGATCGAGCCAGGTCGCGGCGGCGTAGATGTCGCCGATCCAGCGGTTGAACGAGAGGTTGGACAGCGAGCCGTCTTGATAAGTGCCCGACGGGATGTTGACTGCGCCGCCGACTTGCCAATGGAAGTTGCCGGCATGCCAGCCGACGAAGCTGGTGAGAACGGGGTCACCAAACAGGAAGTCCGAATCCCGCAGCTTTGCGCCGAAGGCGCGGCCGAGGCGGGGCGCGGCGATCAGCGCGCCCGCACTGACGCGGGGCTGGCCGAACGGCAGGGTCAGGGCGAAACCCAGATTGCCACCGAAAATCTCGATCGGCGTTACCCAGGTCGGTGTGACGAAATCGACCCGCGCCTCGACTTTCACATTGGCCAGGACGGCGCCGCCGATCTGCGTCTGCCGGCTCGCCGAGAGGCGCCCCGAATAAGAATAGAAATCGTTCTCGAAGTAGAAGCCGGGCGGCGGGACGATGCCTGCGCCGGGTCCCCGAAATCCAGGAACATAAAGGCTCGCGCCGCCCTCGGTGGCGAATGCGGTATCTGGAATTGCACCGGCGACGACCCACGCCGTCGCTGCGAAGACGGCCGTACCGATGCGCCGCATGAACGATTTCCCTGACCCCTGCCGTCGACGCTGGGCTGATTTGCTTCAGTCGTCAAGAAGCGCGGTCTTTCCGTTTCTGGTCCCAGGACCGGCATTGTTACGGTTACATGATGTTCAGCAAGCGATGACCTCAGCCAGAATGTGGACGTGCCCGTTCCACTGAAGAAGGCGCGGCCGATGGAAAAGGCGCAAAGACGCGGCCTGGCTCGCCTGATGCTTCGGTGGCCACAGAAACGCGCGGCGCTCAAGACCCTGTTCGACAGGGATGCGCGGATTGCGGAATTATGCGAAGCCTATGAGGTCGCCTGCGAGGCGGCGTCCTATTGGGACAAGTCTGCGGCTCCTGCCGCCCTCGAGCGGTCGCAGGAATATCGCTCGCTGATGATTGCGACAGAGCAAGATATCTTGAATCGACTTTCTTGAGGTAGGGAAGATTCGCGAGCGCGCCATGCGTATTCGCGCTTGCCCACGGGATTGACAGAGAGTCATAGTGCGATCGGCATATAGCGAATATCGACGTGGTTTCGGTCCAGCAGCGGGGCTGAGCGATGGGCGAGAGCTTGAATAGCGGGCAGGAGCCACCAGGAGCCGATCAGGTTCTCGGAGCGCTCGAAGTACTGCTGAATTCCGATGATCTACGCCTGTCCGAGCGCAACCGACGCTTTCTCGCATTTGTGGTGACGCAGGCCGTCAAGGGCTCGGCCGATCGCATCAAGGCCTACACCATCGGGGTCGATGTTTTCGGCCGTGACGAAGCCTTTGACCCGACGACGGATCCGATCGTCAGGATCGAAGCGACCCGCCTGAGAACGGCCCTGGCGTACTATTACGAAGGCGCCGGATCTGATGCCGCTCTCCGGATTTCACTTCCTAAAGGCGGTTACGTCCCGGTTTTCGCCTGGTCCTGTGTGGTCGACGGTATCGAAGCTGGCTGTGGTCTTGTCGAGAGCGGGGCCGACCATTCGTCGTTCGCCCCGCAAGTCATCCTGCAGGACCATACCGGGCGCGGCAACGACGACATGGCGGCGCGGGCCGAGCTTTTCGTCGATGCACTTGCCATGATGCTGCAGAGGGCTTCCTTCTCCATCCGCGTGGTGCCGTCGGATGAGCGCCGGGCGGCAGTTGAGTCGATCCAGGCCATCTACTCCGCGCCGCACGAGGCGTTCTCGCTCGATATCGCCGTGCGCCCCGTCGACAGCACGATGCGCTATTCCTGGCGCCTGGGCGATCTCGGCACCGGAGAAGTCCTGGCCACCAGTTTCCGGGACTATGTGGTCGCGGGTGCATGTGGCTATGAGCGCGTCGACAACCTGGCCGCCGAAGCCACGAGCGCGATCTCCGCCGCCATCGGCCTGCGTCGGCACGCGCGCGGCGCCGGGCGACCGTAACTGTTACAAGCTTAAGCTCGGAATGCCCCCGTGCGATGCATTCGATCGCGTGCGCGGACGAACGCTGTGTCGGCAATGTCTCCACTGTCGCGATGCGAAACCAGGAGCATTTCATGGAACGCCAAAAATTCCTGGCTGCGGTGGCGGCGGCGGCGTTGGCCACCGTCATGGGCCTCTCAGGGGCCGCAAAGGCCCAGCAACCCGCCCCGGCCTCGGCCCCTGCCCGGCCCAACATCCTCGTGATCTTCGGCGACGACATCGGGCAGAGCAACATCAGCGCCTATTCGCATGGGGTCGTCGGCTACCGGACGCCGAACATCGACCGTATTGCCCGGGAAGGCACGATGTTCACCGACTATTACGCGGAGAACAGCTGCACGGCCGGCCGTTCCACCTTCATCACCGGTCAGGTCTGTCTGCGGACCGGCCTCTGCAAGGTCGGCATCCCCGGCGCCACTGTCGGGCTGCAGGACCGCGACGTCACCATCGCGCAGGCGCTCAAGCCTTTGGGCTACGCGACCGGACAGTTCGGCAAGAACCATCTCGGCGATCGCGACGAATATCTGCCGACCCGGCACGGCTTCGACGAGTTCTTCGGCAATCTTTACCATCTCAATGCCGAGGAGGAGCCGGAGCGCCCCTATTATCCGAAGAACGACGCCAATTTCGTCAAATCCAATTCACCGCGCGGCGTGCTCAAGACCTCCGCCGACGGCAAGATCGAGGACACCGGCCCGCTCACGGCCAAGCGGATGGAGACGATCGACGACGAGACCACCGCGGCTGCGATCGATTTCATGCAGCGGCAGGTGAAGGCGCAGAAGCCCTTCTTCACCTGGATGAACACCACCCGCATGCATGTCTACACGCATGTGCGCGAGTCCATGAAGGGCCGCAGCGGCATGCCCGGCAACGACTATGCCGACGGGATGCTCGAGCATGACGAGGATGTCGGCAAGCTCCTGAAGGCGCTCGACGATCTCGGCGTCGCCAACAACACCATCGTCGTCTACACCACCGACAACGGCCCCAACCAATGGTCCTGGCCCGATGCGGCGACCACGCAATTCCGCTCGGAAAAGGATACGAATTGGGAAGGCGCCTTCCGCGTCCCGGCAATGATCCGCTGGCCGGGCAAGATCAAGGCGGGCGAGGCCTCGAACGAGATGGTCTCCGGCCTCGACTGGTTCCCGACACTGGTCGCCGCCGCTGGCGATGGCGATATCAAGGACAAGCTCGCCAAGGGCACGACGCTCGGCAACCAACAGGCCAAGGTCCATCTCGACGGCTACAATCAGCTGCCCTACCTGACCGGCCAGCAGCCAAAATCGGCCCGCAACGAGTTCTTCTACTTCAATGACGATGGTGAACTCGTCGCCTATCGCTACAACGACTGGAAGATCGTGTTCTGCGAGCAGCGTCAGCCCGGCGGTTTCATCGTCTGGGCGAACCCCTTCACCTGCCTGCGCGCGCCGAAAGTCTTCAACCTGCGCATGGACCCGATGGAGCGGGCCGACATCGTCTCGGACCAGTATTATGACTGGCTCGCGAAGAACGCCTATCTGATCCAATACGGCGTCTGGAAGGTCGCGCCGTTCCTGCAGACCTTCAAGGAGTTTCCGCCGAGCCAGCGTCCGGCGAGCTTCAGCGTCGACCAGATGGTGGATGCTCTGATGCGCAATCTGGACCGCACGGGCGCCTCAAAATAGCCGCCGGCCGAACGAGGGGGCCTGCGAAGGCGGGCTCCCCAGCTTTCGCGGGGGCGGAGGACGGGCGTGGTCGCAAATGGCGATTGCGCCCTCTTGGGGCGGCATGCGATCCAAGCAGGGAAGTGTAGCAGAATGCCGCGGCGTTGCCTGCGCGGCCGATCTTCGCGAGAAAGGGCTGGCGATGCGGCCGGATGACATCATCGCTCGTTTCCGGGTCGCCGATGGCGACAGCTTCCGACTGAAGCAGTTCGATCCGGCCGAGACCTGCGGTCTCGACATCGAGAAGGACGAGGCGAAGGAGCTGCTGCAGCTCGGCGTCAAGCGTCTGCACGACCTCCAGGAGCGCCTTTACGCCGAGCGCCGCTGGTCGATCCTGATCGTTCTGCAGGCGATCGACACGGCGGGCAAGGACAGCACGATCAAGCACGTCATGTCGGGCGTGAACCCGCAGGGCTGCATCGTGCATTCCTTCAAGGCTCCGAGCCTGTCGGAGCTTCGCCACGATTTCCTGTGGCGGGCCGGCTGCAAACTGCCGGAGCGCGGCGAAATCGGCATCTTCAACCGCTCCTATTACGAGGAGGTGCTGGTCGTGCGCGTCCATGAGGATTTGTTGCGCAAGCAGAACCTGCCGCCCGAGCCCGCCGGCGAAGAGCTCTGGACCAAGCGCTTCGAGAGCATTCGCGACTTCGAGAAACATCTCGCGCGGAATGGCACGGTCGTGCTGAAGTTCTTCCTGAACCTCTCCCGGGAGGAGCAGAGGCGTCGGTTGCTCGCGCGCATCGACGAGCCAGACAAGAACTGGAAGTTCGATCTGAACGACATCGTCGAGCGGGAACATTGGGACGACTACCAGCGGGCCTATCAGGCCGCGATCGCCGCCACCGCGACGAAGGTCGCTCCGTGGCATGTCGTGCCGGCCGACAATAAATGGTTCACGCGGCTCGTCGTGGCGGCGACGATCGTCGAACGCCTTGAAAAGCTCGACCCGCGCTTTCCGGCCTTCGACGAAGATCTGCGCAAGGCGATGGCGAAGGCGCGCAAGCAGCTTCTCGCCGATGGCGAACGCAAGAACGGCAAGGGAGACTAGGGCCATGGCAGATGCCGCGGAGATCGAGGCCCGCGCCGGGACGGATGGAATGGTGCATCTCCCCGGCGGCCTGTTCCGGATGGGCTCGGACAAGCACTATTCCGAGGAGGCGCCGAGCCATCGTGCCTGCGTCGACCCGTTCTGGATCGATGTGACGCCGGTCACCAACCGGCAGTTCCGCGCTTTCGTGGAGGCGACGGGCCATGTCACCTTCGCCGAAATCGCCCCGGACCCGAAGGACTATCCGGGCGCCCTGCCGCATATGTTGCGGGCGGGGTCGCTGATGTTCGACCCGCCTTCGCATCCCGTCGATCTGCGCGACTGGTCGCAATGGTGGACCTTCAAGTTCGGTGCGACCTGGCGCAAGCCCTATGGCGCAGGCTCCTCGCTCAAGGGGCTGGACGATCACCCGGTGGTCCATGTCGCCTATCGCGATGCCGAAGCCTATGCGGCCTGGGCCGGCAAGGCGCTGCCGACGGAGGCGGAATGGGAATTCGCCGCCTGGGGCGGCCGCGACGATTCTGAATTCGCCTGGGGCGACGAGCTCATGCCGGGTGGCCGGCACATGGCCAATACCTGGCAGGGGAACTTCCCCTTCGAGAACACCAAGGAGGATGGCTGGGCCCGTACCTCGCCGGTCGGGACCTTCCCGCCGAATGGCTATGGCCTCTATGACATGATCGGCAATGTCTGGGAGTGGACCGCCGATTTCTGGTCGGTGCAACATCAGGGCGATGCGCCGAAAGCCTGCTGCGTGCCGCAGAATCCGCGCGGCGGCCCCGAAGCCGAGAGCTATGATCCGCGCATGCCGGACATCCGCATCCCGCGCAAGGTCCTGAAGGGCGGCTCCCATCTCTGCGCGCCGAATTATTGCCGGCGGTACCGGCCGGCGGCACGTCACGCCGAACCGATCGATACCTCCACCAGCCATGTCGGCTTTCGCTGTGTTGTCCGCGGGCGCTGACCCCTCTAGAGATGAGCTGCAACCACGCGCGACAAAAGGACGGCTGAGGCCGAAATCCGCATGATCGACACCAGCAGTCTCCGTTTCTCCGCCTTGCTCACGCTCATCGTTCCCGCCGCCATGCTGGGTGCCTGTACGACCCAGGAGGCTGCTTCGTCGCCGGAGCCGCAGCTCAGCGTGACGTCGGTGCCGCCGCCGCGCAGCTATCTTGATCCCGGTCCGATCCCGGCGCGCGCCGGCGGACCTGCCTACATCCAGGCCGGCACGAACAGCTTCGCGCGCCAGACGGACAGCTTCGGCAACGATCTCGTTCCCAAGATTCCCTGAAGCCGGCGATGCCGGTTCGGGGCTTCGGCCCCGACCCGGCATTTACGGTTACACGCTTGACGACGCAGGCATGGGCCGCACAGAGCCGCTTCTCGCCATGGCGCGGGCGCGGGCCGCCCCCTGCCGCCGTAACGGTTACGCGGCTGACTTGAGCTCAGCTTTCGCCACAGTCCGATCCGGATGCAGTTGAGGGATCGGGCCATGGATGGAGCCGGGCGGACCGCGCGCGATACCGTGAATGACCTGCAGAGCCGGATGAATGCCGACATCATCGGGCAGGCGCGGGTCGTCGAGCGCATCGTCGTCGCGCTGCTCGCCAATGGCAATGTCCTGCTCGAAGGACTGCCGGGCCTCGCCAAGACGCGGGCGATCAAGAGCCTCTCGGCCAATCTCGAATCCGCGTTCAGCCGCATCCAGTTCACGCCGGACCTGCTGCCCTCCGATGTGACCGGCGGCGAGATCCTGCGGGCCAATGGCCAGTTCGAATTCCGCAAGGGCCCGGTTTTCGGCAACCTGATCCTCGCCGATGAGATCAATCGCGCCCCGCCCAAGGTCCAGTCGGCCTTGCTAGAGGCGATGGAGGAGCGCCACGTCACCGTGGCTGGCAAGCGCTACGACCTGCCGCCGCTCTTCATGGTGCTCGCCACGCAGAATCCGATCGAGCAGGAGGGAACCTATCCGCTGCCCGAGGCGCAGATGGACCGGTTCCTGATGCATGTTCGCATCGACTACCCCTCCGATGCCGACGAGGTGAAGGTGATGCGGCTGGTGCGCTCCGAGACCGCCGCCGCGAATGTGAGGCCGCCGGAGACAGCCGCGTCGATCCCGCAGCAAGTGATCTTCGATGCCCGCGCCGAGATCGACCGGGTGACGACGAAGGGTGTTGTCGAGGCCTATATGGTCGGGCTCGTCGCGGCGACGCGGCGGCCCGCCGAATATGGCGAGCACCTCAAGAACTGGATCGCGGTCGGCGCCAGCCCGCGCGGGACGCTGGCGCTCGACAAATGCTCGCGGACCTATGCCTGGCTGCAGGGGCGGGACTACGTCACCCCCGAGGATGTGCAGGCCGTGGCGCATGACTGCCTACGGCATCGGATTTCGCTCGGCTACGAGGCGGGTGCCGCGGGCGTCAGCGCCGATGCGGTGCTCGACGAGGTGGTGAAACAGGTCGCCGTTGCGGCGTAGCGAGGCGCGTCATGGCGTTGATGCGGGAGAGGGCGAGGACGGGAGGGCCGGCTCCGGCCGCGGGAGCCCGTGCCTTCGCCACGCTCGACGACCTGCTTCGGCTCAAGCATCGCGCCCTTGGCTTCAGCTTCCTGCCGCGCCAGCCCGTGCATAGCCTGCTCGCCGGCCGCCACGCCTCGCGCCTGCGCGGGCGCGGCCTGAATTTCGAGGAACTCCGGCACTATTTCGAGGGTGACGACACCCGCACCATCGACTGGCTCGCGACGGCGCGGCTCGGCAGCCCGCATGTGCGGGTCTATTCCGAGGAGCGCGATCGCCCGGTCATCCTGCTTGTCGACCAGCGCAGCACGATGTTCTTCGGCAGCAGGCGGGCGATGAAGTCGGTTGCCGCTGCTGAGGCTGCCGCGCTCGCGGCCTGGCGTGTCACCTCCCTCGGCGATCGCGTCGGAGCCGTCGTCTTCGGTGACGATGAGGTCGTGACGGTCCAGCCGCGCGCCCGGGATCTGGGTGCCGTACGTGTCCTCAGCGAGGTTGCCCGGCAGAATGCGGCGCTCGAACATGCCTCGCCATCCGACCGCAGCCCGGGCCGGCTCAACGAAGCGCTGAGCGCGGCTGCACGCATGGTGAAGCATGACGGGCTGATCTGCGTCATCTCCGATCTTGCCGGCGAGGACGAGGAAACCCGGCGGCTTGTGACCCGTCTCTGCGCCCATAACGACGTGCTTGCGGTCTTCGTCCAGGACCCCCTGGAGCAGGATCTGCCGGATATCGGCAGGGCGACCTTCAGCTCGGGGCAGGCGCAGATCGAGGTCGATGCCTCCGGGGCGTCGCTGCGCCGGCGCTTTTCCGACGAGCGTGTGGAATGGCGTGCGCGAATGGCGGGGCTCTCGCGCAGCCGCGCCATCCCGGTGCTGCCGATCGCGCCTGATCGCGACGTGGCCGAGCAGATGCGCGAGCTGATCGGCCGGCGGCAGGCGCAGAGGCTCGCAAGCGCCAGCGGGAGATCGCCATGAGCGGCGATCCCGGCGATCTCGCCAACATGGCCGATCTGGCGCTGCCGCCGGCGCTCGCCTTTTGGCCGCCGGCCGTCGGCATCTGGATCGTCGGAAGCGCTGCGGTCGCGGCTCTCGCCGTGTTCGGCTGGCGCGCCCTGCAGCGTTATCGCGCCGACGCCTATCTGCGCCGTGCCGCCAAGGAGGTCGATAGCGCTGCGCGAGATGGCGATGCGGCCGGCGCCATTTCGGCCGTGCTCAAGCGCGCGGCCATGGTCGCCTATGGGCGCGAGCGCGTAGCCGCCCTGACCGGCGCGTCCTGGACGGCCTTTATCCGCGCGACCGCACCTTCCGGCACGCCGATGGACGGATTGGCCGCCCGTCTCGATGCGTTGTTCGCGGCAAATGACGGGGCGCAAGCTCAAGCTCAGGTGGCGCTGTCCACAGAAGCGAAGGCCTGGCTGCGCGGCCAGCGCGGCCGTGTCTCAGGGCGGAGGTGACGATGCTCTCCTTCGCCTATCCCTGGGTCGGATTGCTGGCGCCGCTGCCGCTGCTCGTCTGGTTCGCGCTGCCCGCCCATGCCGAACGGCGCGCCGGCCTGCGGGTGCCCTTCTTCGACAGGCTGGCGCGGCTGAGCGGAGAGCAGCCCTATTCCGGCGGCGTGGTCGCGCGCCGTCATCTCGGGCGCCTGCTGCTCCTGACGCTGGCCTGGTTCCTGACGCTCGCCGCGCTCGCCCGGCCGCAATGGATCGAACCGCCCCTGCATCACGATGTGCCGACCCGCGACCTGCTCGTCCTGGTCGATCTCTCCGGTTCGATGGACACCAAGGATTTCGTCGACGCATCCGGCAAGACTGTGGATCGGCTGACGGCGGTGAAGCAGGTGCTCGACGAGTTCCTCTCGCGCCGCAAGGGCGATCGCGTCGGCGTGGTCGTCTTCGGCGATGCACCCTTCGCGCTCGTGCCCTTCACCACCGATCTGGAGTTGTGCCGCACGATGTTGCGCGACACCGATGTCGGCATGGCCGGCCCGCGCACGGCCTTCGGCGATGCCATCGGCCTCGGGATCGGCCTGTTCGCCCATAGCACGGTCAAGGCCAGGACGATCATCGCGTTGACCGATGGCAACGACACGATGAGCAAGGTCCCGCCGGCCGAGGCCGCGCGCGTCGCCAGGGACAAGGGCATCGTCATCCATACGGTCGCAGTCGGCGATCCGCAGGCGGCGGGCGAGGACAAGCTCGACGAAGCCGCGCTGAAGGAGGTCGCGGATACGACCGGCGGCGGCTTCTTCCGTGCGCTCGACCGTGCCCAGCTTGCCGATATCTATCGCAGGCTCGACGAGATCGAGACCCGTCATATCGATACGGTGAGTTTTCGCCCGCGCCGCGACATCTACTGGGTGCCGGTGGCGGGCATGCTGGTGCTGAGCATGCTGGCCCAGGCGCTGTTCATTCTGCGGCGTCACCGGCGCCGGGGAGCGTCCGAGCCCGCAGCGATCGCGGGAGCGCTGCGATGATGGACGCACTCGGCGCCTTCCATTTCCTGCGGCCGCTCTGGCTTTTGGCGCTGCTCCCGGCGGCGGCGCTGTGGCTGATCGAGCGCCGCAGCTCCGACGCGTTGCAGCAATGGCGCCGCGTCATCGATCCGGCGCTGCTGCCCTATCTCCTCGTCGGCGCGGATCGGCACCAGCGCATCACCCCGTCGGACTGGCTCTTCCTCGCCTGGATCATCGCGACGCTCGCCGTGGCCGGCCCTGCCTGGCAGCGCGAGCCCTCGCCCTTCGCGCAGGCCAAGCCTGCCGTCGCGGTCGTGCTGAAGGTCACGCCCTCGATGCTGACGCAGGACCTCGCGCCGACGCGGCTCGACCGTGCCCGGCAGAAGCTCGCCGACATCATGGCCGCGCGCGAAGGGGCTTCGACGGCGCTCGTCGCCTATGCCGGCTCCGCGCATCTCGTGCTGCCGGCGACGCCGGATAGCAGCGTCGTGCTCGATCTCGCCAAGGCGCTCTCGCCGCGCATCATGCCGAAGGAGGGCGACGATCTCGCGGGGGCGCTGAAGCTGGCCGGGCGCGCGCTCGCAGGCAGTGCCGATGGCGGCTCGATCCTGGTCATGGCCGATACGATCGCGCCCGAGGCGGTCGTCGATCTCGGTCGGATCAAGGGGCCGGCCGTGACGCTGCTCGCCCTGGTCCCGCCGGAGGTCGATACGAGCGGCGTGGCCGATGCGGCGCGGGCTATGGGCGCCGCCACGATTCCGACCACGCCGGATCAGACGGACGTCGCCGCCGTGGTGCGCCGCCTCGACAGCGGCGATGCCGCTGCCAGCGTCGCGGGCGAGGGCGAGCATTGGCGGGAAGCCGGCTACTGGCTGGTCCCCTTGCTCGGTCTGCTCAACCTGCTCTGGTTCCGCCGCGGTTGGGTGCTGACATGAAAAGCGCCCGCTCACTGTGGTCTTCTCCCTATGCGGCCATCGCGCTTGTTGCGATCCTGGCACTGTCGGCTGCGGCATATCGGATCGGCTGGCGCGATCTCTGGCTGACGCCCGATCAGCGTGGTCGGCTGTTGATGAGCCGCAGCCGTCCGGCGGATGCTGCGAAGGCGTTTCGGGATCCGCTCTGGCGCGGTGTCGCGCTGTTCCGGGCCGGGGAATTCAAGGAAGCGGCGCAGGCCTTCGCCGCGCGCGATACGGCCGAAGGCGCCTTCAATCAGGGCAATGCGCTGGTGATGCTCGGTCAGTACGATGACGCGATGAAGCGCTATGGCCGGGCGCTGGCGCTGCGCCCCGATTGGCCGGCGGCGGTAAACAACCGCGAGATCGCCCGTATCCGCGGCGAGCGGAAGAAGACGGAGGGCGGCGAGACCGGCAACACCGACGACAAGCCCGACGAGATCGTCTTCGACAAGACGAAGAAGGGCGGCGAGGATTCGACGGTCGAGGGCGAGAAGCCGATGTCGGACGAGCAGGTCCGCGCTCTCTGGCTGAAGCGCGTCCAGACGCAGCCCGCCGATTTCCTGCGGGCCAAGTTTGCCTATCAGCTCCAGTCGCAAGCGGAGGGAGCGGCGCCATGAAGCTCGCCATGGCGTTCGTCTGGACGCTGATCCCGGCTTTGGCCTGGGCGCAGGCCCCTGCGGGCCAACCGGTGATCCGCACGACGATCAGCCCCGCTCAGGGCATCGTGATCGGCCAGCCGGTGCGGCTCGACGTTCAGGTCATGTTTCCGGGCGAGATGCTTCATCCGCCGCGTGTCAGCGTTCCCGAGGCACCCGGCGCGCAGATCCTGCGCTTCGAGACGCAGGCGACGACGATGCGGGACCGGATCGACGATCAGGACTATGTCGGCCAGAGCTTCGAATTCATCGTCTTTCCGCGCCGCGGTGGCGAGATAGCCGTTCCCGCGCCGAATGTGACGCTGCTCGATCGCAATGGCGATTCCGTCGGGGCGGCGAAGGGCGAGCCGATGCGGATCGCGGTAACGGTGCCGCCCGGTCTCGATCCGTCTGGTCCGGTGCTCGCTGCCGACGGCGTCAGCGTCGCGCAGAGCTGGTCGCCGGATCCCCGGACCGCGCAGTTCAGGCCCGGGAGCGCGCTTGTGCGGACCATTCGGCGGCAGGCGGATGGCGTGCCGGCGCTCGGCATGGCCGAGTTCACATTCGCCGCGCCTGACGGCGTGCGCATCTATGCCGATCCGCCGGTCGTCGAGGATCGCAGCGAGCGCGGTGCCGTCGAAGGCCACCGCACCGACAAGGTCACCTATGTCTTCGAGAAGGCTGGAGCCTATGATCTGCCGGCGCTGACGCAGCCCTGGTGGAGCCTCTCGGCCAAGCGGGCGCGGACGGAAACTCTGCCCGGCGTCGCGGTGACGGTCGCAGCGCCGGCGGGCCGTCCCGAAGTTCGCTTGGGTTGGACGTCGAGACCTCTATGGCTCGCAGCCGGCTTCATTCTCGCCGCACTCGCTCTTGGTTTGATCCTGCTGCGCGGGAGGTTGGCCGCGCTCTGGCAGCGGGCCGAACAGCGCCACCGCGCATCGGAAGGCGCGGCGCGACGGGAGCTGGCGCGTACAGCCAGGGCCGGAGATGCTTCAGCGACCTACTGCGCGCTCATTCAATGGCTCCAGCGTCTGCCGGCCGAACAGCAATTACATGCGCGTTCGACCGGCGAACTGGGCTCGGCCATCGCGTTGCTCGAGCGCAGCCTCTTCGGCGCAGGCCCGACCTGGGATCGCAAGATGGGGGAACGGCTGGCGGGTGCGGCAGTCGCCTTTCGCAAGCGGAGCGACGGCTCATTGCGAGGCTCCGGGAATTCACTGCCACCACTGAATCCAACTGCTTGGAGCGCGAGCATGAACAAAGCGTCCAGCGATGTCCGGCCTTGATCTCTTCGCCTGGATCGTCCTGATCGTGCTGGCCGCCAGCACGGTCTTCGTCATCGTCTTCATGGCGATGTGGCCCGGCATGGTCGCAAGACGACGCAACCATCCCTGGGCCGAGGCGGTGGCGATCGGCGGCTGGATCACGCTCTTCTTGGGCTTCGTGCTCTGGCCGGCCGTGCTGATCTGGGCCTATGTCGATATCCCCGCGAGGCCGGAGCGCGCATCCTCCGGAGCGGAGGCCGCGCGATGATCGTCGTCCTCCTCAACGCCTATCTCGCCCTGCTCTTCATCCTGGTGAAACTCAGGATCGTGCCCTTCAACTCCTTCTGGAAGGTCTCGCCTGTCCTTGTCTTTCTGCTGCTGCTCATCGGCCTTTTCATCCCGATGGGCTGGGGCGCGCCGCAGGGCAGCGTGCTTGTCGTCCGCAACTCCGTCGCGATCGTTCCCGATGTCGCCGGCGAGGTGATCGACGTTCCCGTTCAGGCCAATCAGCCGTTGAAGGCGGGCGACATCCTGTTCCGGATCGATCCGACGCCTTTCCAGTCGCAGGTCGACGCCATCCAGGCGCAGCTTTCGCTCCAGGAGACGCGCCTTGTCCAGATGACGCAATTGCAGAGCCAGGGCACCGGCCGCGCCTTCGATGTCGAGGAGCGCCAGGCCTCCGTGGCTCAGCTCCGGGCCCAGCTCGACGGCGCGAAATGGAATCTCGACAAGACGACAGTCCGCGCGCCGGCCGACGGTTATGTCACGAATGTCGCGTTGCGCAAGGGCGCTCGCGTCTCCAGCCTGCCGCTCTCGCCGGTCATGGCCTTCATCGACACGGCAGACACGATCACGGGGGTCGAGATCAACCAGGTCGATTCGCGCTATCTCGCGCCGGGCCAGCCGGTTGAGCTCACCTTCAAGATGACGCCGGGAACGGTCCAGGCCGGCAAGGTCGAGAGCATTCTGCAGGCCGTCTCGACCGGACAAGTCCAGACCTCGGGTGCCGCCGTTACGCCGAGCGCGATCAGGGCCGCTCCTTTCGTGGTGCGCGTGAAGCTCGACGACGAAGCCTTCGCCCGTTCTCTGCCGGCGGGCAGCACAGGCACGGCGGCGATCTTCACCGACCGCGTCAAGCCGGCCCATCTGATCCGCAAGGTCCTGCTGCGGCAGATCGCGATCACCAACTACATCAATCCATTCTGAAGCGAGGAGACCATGATGAAGCACGTTGCAAAAGCTCTTTCCCTGCTCGTGGCGATCCTGATGCTGGCGCTGCCGGCCAGCGCGCAGCAGGGCAATCTTGGCCCGGCGACGGGCAGGGTCCATATCGAGCAAGTCCAGGTCGCGTTCATCGGCTCTGGCCAGGTGGGTGGCGGCACGCTCAACTTCCGCAAGCGGAATTACGGCATCACTGTCGGAGGCCTCGGCGTCGGCGGCATCGGCGCATCGAAGCTGACGGCGAACGGAACCGTCTATGGGCTGACCCGGCTCGACGACTTCCCGGGCGCCTATCTCCAGCTGCGTGAAGGCTGGGCGCTTGGCGGCCAGGGGCGCGGCACGCTCTGGCTGCGAAACGACAAGGGCGTGACCCTGAAGCTGGCCACCCGCCGCAAGGGGCTGCAGCTTTCGCTGGGCGCGGACGGCGTGCTGATCGGCTTCAAATAACGAGAAAACCCGCGCAGATCAGGGTCTGCGCGGGCCGACTTCCCGGATCGACCTCCGCACCGAATGCGGGGTGGCCGGGCGTCCTCGCCTCGGCCTCGTCGGCGGTCTTCCTCAGCCCTGAGCCGGTGCCGGCGCCGCGGGAGCGCGCACCAGCGGCACCATCTGGTCGCCCCAGTTGCCGCTGCCGTCATGAAAGCGGGAGGCGCGCACCAGCTCGATCGAAATGCCCGCCTCGACCGCGCGTTGGACGGCCTCATTGAGGCGGTGAACCGCATCCGCAAGGCGGTGGATGGCGCGATCCTCGGTGGAAAGTTCGGCCTTCGGGACGATCTTGAATTCCGGCTGGGACATGACGGCCTCCCTCTGGTTGATGGGGCAGAAGCCGGCGCGGGAGCGCGCCGGCCGATTGGATCAGGCGGCGGCGAACTGGTTCATGGTGTTGGCGTGGCCGCCCGCCTTCAGCGCGCGCTCGCCGGCGACCATTTCCTTGAAGCTGTCGCCGAGATCGGAGCCGACTTCGTGCTGGTGCTTCACCGCCGAGATCCCGCGCCGGATTTCCTCGCGCTGGACGGTGTTGACATAGGCCTTCATCCGGTCCGCCCCGAAATAGCCGCGGGAGAGCTCGTCGACGCTCTTCGCGGTGAGGTGGAAGGTCGGCAGCGTGATCAGGTTGTGGAAGACGCCGGCCTCGGCCGAGATATCGACCTGGAAGCGGGCGAGCCTTTCATCGGCCTCGCGCCCCAGTTCGCTGTCGTCGAAATCGGGGCCCATCAGCGCATTGTTGTCCGGGTAGTCCCCGGCCTTGATGCGATCGTCCTTCAGCCACTCGGCCCGGACCTGCTTGCGCAGGTTCAGCGTCCAGTTGAAGGAAGGCGAGT
The DNA here is from genome assembly GCF_056395345.1 of Allobosea sp. 10L422. Classification (NCBI taxonomy): domain Bacteria; kingdom Pseudomonadati; phylum Pseudomonadota; class Alphaproteobacteria; order Hyphomicrobiales; family Alloboseaceae; genus Allobosea; species Allobosea sp. 10L422. The sequence continues at coordinate 60,392 of NZ_JBFTJI010000008.1, read as the reverse complement.
TGTTGTAGGCGAGCTTGGCGCTCGGTGCCGCCTTGCGGATCTCGGCCACCATCGAGGCGATCTCGTTGACGTTGGGCGTGTCGGTCTCGATCCAGAGCAGGTCGGCTCCGCCGTCGTTGATGAAGGCGATGCAGTCCTCGATGACGCGCGCGCGCCCCGAGCCTTCCTGGAACTGGAACAGGCCGTTGGGCAGCCGTGCCGGCTTGACGAGCTTGCCGTCCTTCCAGAGCGCGACGTCGCCGTCGCGCAGCGGCGCCTCGGCCGTCACCGGCTCGGTCTTGAGCCATTTCATATACTCCGCCGCGAGGTCGCCCGGCTGCTGGCTGACCGGGATCTTCTGGGTGAGGCCGGCGCCGAGACTGTCGGTGCGGGCGACGACGACGCCGTCGGTCACGCCGAGCTCCTCGAAGGCGAGGCGGCAGGCGCGCAGCTTCTCGATGAAGTCCTCGCGCGGCACCGTGACCTTGCCGTCCTGATGGCCGCACTGCTTGGCGTCGGAGACCTGGTTCTCGATCTGCAGGCATGAGGCCCCGGCCCTGATCAGCTCTTTCGCGAGCAGATAGGTCGCATGCTCGTTGCCGAAGCCGGCATCGATATCGGCGATGATCGGCACGACATGGGTCTCGAACGCGTCGATGGCCGCGATCGCCTCGGCCTCGGCCTTGGCGTCGCCCGCCTCCCGCGCCGTCTTCAGCGCACGGAACAGGTCGTTCAGCGCGACCTCGTCGGCCTGGCGCAGCGAGACATAGATCTCCTCGATCAGGTCGGCGACCGCCGTCTTCTCATGCATGGATTGGTCCGGCAGGTGGCCGAAGCGGTTGCGCAGGCCGGCGATCATCCAGCCGGAGAGATAGACATACGCGCCCTTGGCCGTGCCGCGCAGCCGCTTGACCGACTTGATCATCTGCTGGGCGTGGAATCCCGACCAGCAGCCAAGCGATTGCGTGAATTGCGATGGGTCGGCGTCGTAGATCGCCATGTCGCGGCGAACCACGCTCGCCATGGCGCGGGCGATGTCGAGATGCGTGTCGAAGCTGTTCTGCTGCCGCAACTGCACGATGTCATCCACCGCGACGCCGCCGGGGCCGAAGCCGGAGGGATAGCGGGCGAGAAGCTCGGCCCTCAGTTCCGAATAGGTTTTGCGCGGAGCCGCCTGCGCCTTGGCGGCGGTGTTCGTCCCGCGATGTCCGGCGACTGGGTCGAAACCGATCACATCCATTGCGAAAGCCCTCTCGTTTGATAAGAATAACTCACACAATATTCGCTATTGCTGCGGCGCAAAATGACTGAAAATGTGAAATAATGCGAATGGCATAGGACGTGTTTGCGAATTTTGCGAATGGAACTTGCCTATGAAGAAGGTCTTTGCGGGCGTCCGCCTCAAGCGCCTGCGCGAAGAGCGCGGCTTGACCCAGCTTGCGCTCGCTCAGGCGCTCGAGGTGTCGCCGAGCTATCTCAACCAGATCGAGAAGAATCTGCGCCCGCTGACCGTCCAGGTGCTGCTGAAGATCAACGCGGTCTTCGGCGTCGACGTCCAGCTCTTCTCGGAAGGGGATGAGGCGCGGATGGTCGCCGACCTGCGCGAGGTCTTCGCCGATCCGGCCAATGGCGATTCCGTGAGTGTCAGCGAGATCCGCGAGGTGGTGGAGAACATGCCCGCGCTCGGCCGGGCGGTCGTCGCGCTGCATCGGCGCTACCGCAACGCGCTGGAGCGGGCCGATGCGATGGCGGGCGAACTCGGGCTCGGCAGCGGCGGCGAGGCGACCTTCCGGGCGCTGATGCCGCATGAGCAGGTGCGGGACTTCTTCTACGCGCACCACAATCATTTTTCCGAACTCGACGAAGCGGCGGAGCGCATCTTCGAAACGGCGGATTTGAAGGTCGGGCAGGTGGCGGAGGGGCTAGCCCGCCGCCTCGATCGCCGGCATGGCGTCCGTATCCAGCTCTCCAATGACATGGCGGGGCAGGCCCAGCGGCGCTATGACCCGAAGGAGCGCCGGCTTCACCTTTCGGCTCTCCTCGATCCCGGACAGCGCGCCTTCCAGATAGCCACGCAGATCGGCTTCCTGGAAATGGAGGAGGCGATAGGGCGGCTGGCCGAGGAGGCTGCGGCCGGGGCGGCGGAGGTGCACGCGCTCGCCCGCATTGGCCTCGCCAATCACTTCGCCGCGGCGCTGCTCATGCCCTATCGCACCTTCCTCGATGCAGCGGAGGCCGAGCGCTACGATATCGACCGCCTCGCCCGGCGTTTCGGCGTCGGCTTCGAATCCGTCTGCCACCGCCTGTCGTCGCTGCAGCGGCCGGGGGCGCCGGGCGTGCCGTTCTTTTTTGTCCGGGTCGACCGGGCCGGCAATATCTCCAAGCGGCAATCCGCGACCGATTTCCACTTCTCGCGGGTAGGCGGAACCTGTCCGCTCTGGAACGTCTACGAAGCCTTCGCGCAGCCCGGGCGCATTCTGACGCAGACTGCGCAGATGCCGGACGGGCGGACCTATCTCTGGATCGCCCGCACCGTGAACGACGCGGTTGGCGGCTACGGCGACATCGGCAAGACCTTCTCGATCGGGCTTGGCTGCGATATCCGCCATGCGAGCCGCCTCGTCTATTCGAAGGGCCTCGATCTGGGCGACCCGAGCGCGGCGACGCCGATCGGCGCCGGCTGCAAGGTCTGCGAACGCTCGAACTGCCCGCAGCGGGCTTTCCCGCCGATCGGCAAGCCGCTCGCCATCGACGAGCGCATGCACGGCTTCGTGCCGTACAACGCCGTGTAAGGCCTTTCATACTGGGCGTGGCGAGGCCTTGGGCTCGCGTTGCGGTATGCCTGCCGGGCCGACGGTGGCGATGATCGAAGGCGCCGAATGAAGGGCATAGCGACCTATTGACACCGGAACAGCGTTGGCCACTAGATCTGGTGGTCGATGGTCTCTCGAATCGCAAGATCGAGAGCTAAGAGGGAAGCCGGTGCGAAGCCGGCGCTGCCCCCGCAACTGTAAGCGGCGAGTTCACGTCCACGATTGAGTCACTGAGACCGCAAGGTCTTGGGAAGACGGGACGAGAGCGCTGACCCGCGAGCCAGGAGACCTGCCGCGACACCATGAACGTCCACGGGCGGGGTGTCCCGGTGGTGCGCTTGGCAGGTCGCGGCCTTGTGGTGCCGCGCGCCTTCTCGACGCAACCGCTCTGGCCTTTGCCCCCAACATTTGGGGTTGATGCCATGTCTCTTTCTCTTGAAGCCGAGCGGCCGGTTGCCGTTTCTCCGGCCGCCGATCCTGTGGTGGCCAAGGCCGCGGCTAGCGAACCCGGCTACCAGGTCATTCGCCGCAACGGCGCAGTGACGCCGTTCGACCCTTCGAAAATCTCGGTCGCGCTGACCAAGGCGTTCCTGGCGGTCGAGGGATCGAACGCCGCCGCTTCGCGTCGCATCCACGAAGCCGTCGCGGAAATGACCGACCAGGTCGTCGCCGGGCTGACCCGTCGCGCCGCGAACGGCCGCACCTTCCATATCGAGGACGTCCAGGATCAGGTGGAGCTCGCGCTGATGCGCGGCGAGCACCACAAGGTCGCTCGCGCCTATGTGCTCTATCGTGAGGAACGCGCGCGCGAGCGAGCCAAGGCGCTGTCTGAAGCGAAGCCTGCTAAGTCGGCCGCACCAGCCTTCCGAATGAAGCTGGCCGATGGCGCGATGGTGCCGCTGGATTCTGCTCGCCTCGACAAGGTGGTGCGCGAGGCCTGCGCCGGTCTCGATGGTGTCGCGGCCGAGCCGATCCTGACGGAAACCCGCCGCAACCTCTATGACGGCATTTCGCTCGACGAGCTGGCGCTGGCGCCGATCCTAGCTGCCCGCACGTTGATCGAGAGCGAGCCGAACTACGCCAAGGTCTCGGCCCGCCTGCTGCTCGACAAACTGCGCCGCGAGGCGCTCACCTTCGTCCAGGGTCATACCGAGCAGGCGACGCAGGAAGAGATGGCCGCCGGCTACGGCGACTATTTCGCGGCCTACCTCAAGACCGGCATCGAGAACGAACTGATCGATCCCGAGCTCGGCCGCTTCGACATTGTCCGTATCGCTACGGCGCTGAAGCCGGAGCGCGACCTGCAATTCGACTACCTCGGCTTCCAGACGCTTTACGACCGCTACTTCCTGCATGTCCGTGGCAACCGCTTCGAGCTGCCGCAGGCCTTCTTTATGCGCGTCGCCATGGGCCTCGCCATCCGCGAGATCGACCGGGAAGCGCGGGCGATCGAGTTCTACGACCTGCTGTCGTCCTTCGATTTCATGGCCTCGACGCCGACCCTGTTCAATTCGGGCACGCTGCGTCCGCAACTCTCCTCCTGCTTCCTGACCACGGTCGCCGACGACCTCGACGGCATCTTCAAGGCAGTGAAGGACAACGCCCTGCTCGCCAAATATTCCGGCGGGCTCGGCAATGACTGGACGCCGGTGCGGGGCTTGGGCGCCCATATCAAGGGCACCAATGGCGAGAGCCAGGGCGTCGTACCGTTCCTCAAGGTTGCCAACGATACAGCCATCGCGGTCAACCAGGGCGGCAAGCGCAAGGGCGCGGTCTGCGCCTATCTCGAGACCTGGCATGTCGATATCGAGGAGTTCCTCGACCTCCGCAAGAACACCGGCGACGACCGCCGCCGCACCCATGACATGAACACGGCGAACTGGATTCCCGACCTGTTCATGCAGCGCGTCGAGGCGGGCGGCGACTGGACGCTGTTCTCGCCCGACGAGGTGCCGGACCTGCACGATCTCTATGGCAAGCCGTTCCGGGAAGCCTACGAGACCTATGAGGCGAAGGCCGCCCGCGGCGAGCTGCGTGTCCATAAGAAGTTGAAGGCCGTCGATCTCTGGCGACGCATGCTGACCATGCTGTTCGAGACCGGCCATCCCTGGATCACCTTCAAGGACGCCTGCAATCTCCGCTCACCACAGCAACATGCCGGAGTGGTGCATTCATCCAATCTTTGCACCGAGATCACCCTCAACACCTCGGCCGACGAGGTCGCGGTCTGCAATCTCGGCTCGGTCAATCTCGCCGCCCACGTCGGCCCCGACGGGCTCGACCAGGCTCGGCTGGCGCGGACCGTGAAGACGGCGATGCGCATGCTCGACAACGTCGTCGACATCAATTTCTACACGATCCCGGAAGCGCGCCGCTCGAACCTGCGCCACCGTCCGGTTGGGCTCGGCATCATGGGCTTCCAGGACGCGCTCCAGACGCTGCGCCTGCCGACGGCGTCGGAGGAGGCCGTCGCCTTCGCCGATACGTCAATGGAGGCGATCAGCTTTCATGCGATCTCGGCCTCGGTCGATCTTGCCGCCGAGCGCGGCCGCTACCCGAGCTTCGAGGGTTCGCTCTGGTCGAAGGGCATCTTGCCGATCGACTCGCTCGACATCCTCTCGGAAGCCCGCGATCGCGATGCCGAGCTGGATCGCTCGGCGACGCTGGACTGGCAGGGCCTGCGCGAGCGGGTGAAGACCACCGGCATGCGCAACTCGAACACGATGGCGATCGCGCCGACCGCGACGATCTCGAACATCGTCGGCGTCTCGCAGTCGATCGAGCCGTCCTACAGCCAGCTCTACGTCAAGGCGAACATGTCGGGCGACTTCACCGTGGTGAATGCCGGGCTCGTCCATGACCTGAAGGCGAGGGGGCTCTGGGACGAGGTGATGGTCTCGGACCTCAAATACTACGACGGCAAGGTCAGCCAGATCGACCGCGTCCCGGCGGACCTGAAGGCGCTCTACGCGACCTCCTTCGAAATCCCGACCGAGTGGCTAATCCGCGCCGCCGCCCGACGCCAGAAATGGATCGACCAGGGCCAATCGCTGAACCTCTACATGGCGCAGCCCTCCGGCCGGAAGCTCGACGAGGCCTATCGGCTGGCGTGGCGGCTGGGCCTGAAGACGACCTATTACCTGCGGGCGCTGTCGGCGACCCACGTCGAGAAGTCGACGCTGAAGGGCACCGACGGCAAGCTCAATGCGGTCTCGGCCACCGTGCCGGTCGCTGCCAAGGCCGCCGCGCCAATCATCATCGACATCCCGCTGGAAAACGGCGTGGCCGTGCCAAACGCCTGTTCGATCGACGATCCGACCTGCGAAGCTTGCCAGTAACGGCCGCCTTCATCGCAATCCGCGTCATCCTCGGGCGAAGCGAAGCGCAGACCCGAGAATCTCCGGCAGGACGAGGCGCTAGAGCCTCCTCGGCAAGAGATGCTCGGGTCAAGCCCGAGCATGACGCCCCGCACTCCATTGAACGGAACATCCCATGCTCGACTGGTCCGACACCAAGCCGGCGGCCCCGGCCAATCCCGCCATCCTGACCAACCCATCGCCTGTCGTCGATGCCACCGGCCTCGGCGAGATCGACCGCAACGGCGGACGCGTCACGGTCGACGACAAGCGCATGATCAACGCGCGCGCCGACGTGAACCAGCTCCTGCCGCTCAAGTACAAATGGGCCTGGGAGAAGTACCTCTCCGGCTGCAACAACCACTGGATGCCGACCGAGGTCTCGATGCAGGCCGACATCGCGCTGTGGAAGTCGAAGGACGGGCTCAGCGAGGACGAGCGGCGCATGCTCAAGCGCAATCTCGGCTTCTTCGCGGCGTCCGAGAGCCTCGTCGCCAACAACATCGTGCTGGCGATCTACCGCCACCTGACCAACCCGGAGTGCCGGCAGTACCTGCTGCGCCAGGCCTTCGAGGAGGCGATCCACACCCACACCTTCCAGTACATCGTCGAGAGTCTCGGCTTCGACGAGGGCGAACTGTTCAACATGTATCGCGAGGTGCCCTCGATCACCGACAAGGCGGCCTGGGCGCTGAAGCACACGCAGAGCATCGAGAACCCGGAGTTCTGCACCGGCACGCCGGAGAACGACCAGGCCCTGCTGCGCGACCTGATCACCTTCTACGTGATCTTCGAGGGGATGTGGTTTTACACGGGCTTCGCGCAAATCCTCTCGCTCGGCCGGCGTAACAAGATGGTGGGGATCGCCGAGCAGTACCAGTACATCCTGCGCGACGAGTCGATCCATCTGAACTTCGGCATCGACGTCATCAACCAGATCAAGATCGAGAACCCGCATCTCTGGACCAAGGCCTTCCAGGACGAGGTGCGCGGCATGCTCCGGGAAGCCGCGGAGCTCGAAGCCGCCTATGGCCGCGACACGATGCCGAGGGGCTTCCTCGGGCTGAACGCCGCGCTTTGCGAGCAGTACATGCACTTCATCGCCAACCGCCGCTGCGCCCAGCTTGGCCTGGCCGCAGTCTTCGCCGAGGCCGAGAACCCGTTCCCCTGGATGAGCGAGGCGATGGACCTGAAGAAGGAGAAGAATTTTTTCGAGACCCGCGTCATCGAGTACCAGAACGGGGGCGCGCTGAGCTGGGAGTGAGGATGACCGGCGAGGCGACCGAATATGGCGGCGCCGCCGAGTTGGCCGTCGAGCGCATCATCGCGGAACACATGCTCGGAAACGAACCAGCGGCGGAACCGAGCGGGCTCGCATCGGCGGCGCGCCGAGCTTCCCGATGCCCGGGGCTCGCCTGAGCGGATCAATGCGCTCCTGGCCAATTGCGAGCGGAGAAGCCGACGCAGCCTGCGACCGCAAAGCCATTTGATCTCGGCCGCGTCGGTGATATCGAGGCATCGGAGGTCGATGCTTTGAGCCATCGCAGCGGATCTGATGTCAGGAGCTGGGTCGCGATTTTCGCGGCCTATCTGCTCGTGATCCAGGCCCTGTTCGCTGGCTTCGCCGCCGGTACATACGCCAATGCGCTCTCGCTCGACCGCACACTCGCGTTGACGCACTGCGCGCCGGGCGGCGATGTGCAGACGGGAAGCGATCATGACAAATCGCAGAGCCATGCCGGCATGAGCTGCTGCACGGCCGGCTGCCCAATGCTCGCTGGAGCCGATCCGGCGCAGCCGGAATTCCAGCTACTGCTGCATCGGCCGGTCGATCAGGTCGCCTTCGCTCGCCGGCTCGACCGGCCCGTCGGATTCCTGTCCGAGCATTCTCTCGCTAACCCGCGCGCGCCTCCGGCTATCGTCTGAGCCGCCGTCCGGCGCCCTGAGCGTCCGCGACGGCTGACTTCAGCCTGCCGCCGGCCGTTGTGACGCGCTTCATAGCCCGATCCGACGCCGGCACGGCGCGGATTCGGTGCCATGCCATCCCATCCCCCGGCTCGCCTTGCGGGCTGCTTCGCGACAGGCGCGCTCGCAGCCGCCATCGCGCTCATCGATGATGTCCTGGGCGGACGCGAGCGGCCACTTGCCGCCGCTGGGTTGCCGCATGGCGCATCTCTTCCGCACTGTCGTTCCCCGCTTTTCCCAATCCGGCGGGCTGCCAGCCTGTCGCAAACCGGCCGACGAAACGGCCTCAATCAGCAAGGGCAAGCATCATGAAATATCTTCTCGCAGTGGCCGGCCTCATCGCTGCCGGCCCGGCTTTCGCGCATATCACGCTTGAAGGCCCCTCAGCCGCCCTCGGCTCGACCTACAAGGCGGTGCTCCGCGTACCGCATGGCTGCAAGGGCGCGGCGACGACCAAGGTCCGCGTCCAGATTCCGGAAGGCGTCATCGCCGTGAAGCCGATGCCGAAGCCGGGCTGGACCCTCGAGACCGTCAAGGGCAAGTACGACAAGTCCTACGACTACTACGGCACGCCGACTTCCGAGGGCGTGAGGGAAGTGGTCTGGAGCGGCGGCAAGCTGCTCGACGAGCATTACGACGAGTTCGTCCTGCGCGGCTATCTGACCAAGGATCTGAAGGCCGACACGACGCTCTATATGCCGGTCGTGCAGGAATGCGAGGGCGGCGCCGTCGAGCGCTGGATCGAGATTCCGGCCGCCGGGAAGGTAGCGGACGATTACAAGTTCCCGGCGCCGGGCGTGAAGCTCACCCCCGCGAAGTGACCGCTTGGCGGCGGGGCGCATCCTGCGCTCCGCCGCGAGGATTAGCCATGTCAGTCCGATTCCGCCGCTATTTGCTGCTGCTTCTCCTTGCTCTGGTTGGCGCCGGGGCGCCCGGTCTCGCCTGGGCGCATGCGGCGCTGAACCGTGCCGTTCCGGCCGATGGCAGCGTGCTCGTGGCTCCGCCGGGGCAGATTGATCTCGTTTTCAGCGAGCCGGTCTCGCCGCTTGCGCTGAGGCTGCTCGGGCCGGATGGCGCAGCCCGCATACTCGATCGCTTCGCGCTGAAGGACGGCACGGTCGTGATCACTGCTCCGGCCGGACTGGTGAGCGGCACCTACGCGCTGAGCTGGCGCGTCGTCTCGGAGGACGGCCACCCCGTCGGCGGCACGTTGGTGTTTTCGATCGGTGCGCCCAGCAGCACGGCGCCCGAGACCGGCGAGCAGTTCGATACGAGCGTGCGAATGCTCGTCTGGCTGAGCCGGCTGGGTCTCTATCTCGGATTGTTCCTCGGCTGCGGCGCCGCTGCGAGTGGGGCATGGGTCGGCCCGCTCCCCGGCTCGGCGAGGCGCTTCGCCACCGTCATGACCGTGCTCGGCCTGATCTGCGTGCCCGTCGCTTTGAGCGCGCAAGGCCTCGACGCGATGGGGGCTTCGCTCGTTGCCTTCTTCCAGCCGGCGATCTGGAAAGCCGCGGCGTCGACCAGCTATCTCTGGACCGCCGTCGGCGCGGCCATGGCCCTGGCCATCGCCTTCGTCGGAATCCAGCTGCGTGGAACGGCGGCGGGCGTAGCCGGGCTTCTCAGCGCATTGCTGGCCGGGGTTGCCCTCGCGAGCAGCGGCCATGCCAGCGCCGCCCATCCACAATGGCTGATGCGTCCTGCCGTGTTCCTGCACGCGAGCGCGATCGCCCTCTGGACAGGCGCGTTGCTGCCGCTGTCTCTGGCCCTGCGGATCAAGGCAGGTCGTGGCGCACTGCGGCGATTTTCCTCCGGGATTGCGGTCGTCGTCGCCGCGCTTCTGCTCAGCGGATTCGTTCTGGCCGTCGTGCAGGTCGAAACGCCGGCGGCGCTGCTGTGGACGGCTTATGGCCGCGTCCTGCTCGCCAAGCTTGCCCTTGTCGCTGTCGTCTTCACGCTGGCCGGTTTCAACCGCTGGCGCCTGACGCGGCGGACCGAGGCCGGCGACCTCATCGCCGCACGCGTCATGAGGCGTGTCATCGCTGCCGAGCTTGCTGTGCTGGTCGCGGTCCTGGGCACCGCTGCGCTCTGGCGCTTCACGCCGCCGCCGCGCTCCATTCTGGCGGCGCAGACGCAGCCAGCCTTGGTCCATATCCACACCATGCAGGCGATGGCGGACGTCACCGTCTCGCCCGGCCGGGTGGGACGGGTCTCGGTCGATGTTGTGCTGATGAACGGCGAGTTCGGTCCGCTGCCCGCCAAGGAGCTCAGCCTCGGCTTCAGCAACCCCGCGGCCGGGATCGAGCCGATCGAGCGGCGCGCGCGTCTTGGGGAGGACGGCATCTGGCGGGTGGATGAGCTGAACCTGCCGGTGCCTGGCCGCTGGGAGGTCGAGCTCGAAATCCTGATCTCCGACTTCGAGATGCGCCGGATCAAGGACGCCGTCCTGATCCGGCCATGAGTTTCAAACCGCGGACGACAGGAGCATTCCATGAACAAGCGCATTCACTATGTGGCTCTGAGGGCGATGTGACGAGGTGCTCTACCGGAACGGGGGCGAGTATTGCAGTCCGCCTTCCATCCAGAGGGCGTTGGGGCCCCGCTGGAGCTTCATGGGCGAGCTCATGCCGAGATTGCGCTCGAAGCTCTCGCCGTAATTGCCGACCGCGGTGATGATCCGAACGGTCCAGTCGGCGGTCACGCCGAGACCTTCGCCATATTTCCCGTCCTTGCCGAGAAAGCGGCGGATCTCGGGATTGGCTGAAGTCTCCGCCAGCTCCCTGACATTCGCCTTGGTCACGCCGAGCTCCTCCGCATTGATCAGGGCGAACAGGGTCCAGCGTACGAGATTGAACCAGGTATCGTCGCCGCTGCGGACCCAAGGACCCAGCGGTTCCTTCGAGATGATCTCGGGCAGCACGACATGTTCGCTTGGGTCTCGGAACTTGAGCAGATTCGCAGAGAGCGCAGAGACGTCCGTGGTGTAGGCGTCGCACCGTCCGGACTCGTAAGCCTTGAGAGCATCCTCCGCCGTGCCGAAGGCCGCGACCTCGTATTTCATCTTGGTGCGGCGGAAATAGTCGGCGAGGTTAAGCTCGCTCGTCGTGCCCTGCGCGACGCAGATCGATGCTCCGTCGAGTTTGCTCGCGCTGGCGACCCCGAGCTTCTTCGGCACCATGAAGCCTTGCCCGTCATAGTAGTTCACGCCGGTGAAGGTGACGCCCTGGCCCGTGTTGCGCGCCAGCGTCCAGGTGGTCGTGCGCGGCAGAACGTCGACCTCTCCCGCCTGCAAGGCGATCAATCGGTCCTTGGAAGTCAGCGGTACGAAGGAGGCTTTCTCCGTATCGTTGAAGATTGCGACGGCGAGTGCGCGACAGATGTCGATGTCGAAGCCCTGCCAGCGGCCATTGGCGTCCTGGGTCGAGAAGCCGGCGACGCCTGTGCTGGTGCCGCATATGATTTTGCCGCGATCTCGAATCGTCTTGAGCGTATCCGCGGCAGCCGGCTGCGTGGCGAGACACGCCGCCACGAGGGCTGCGCCGAGCCCGGTGAAAACCATCTTCATCGTACTTCCCCTTCTTTTTGTGTTCCAGACGCCGTCTTCGGGCAAAGTTCTCCCGATCACGGCGCGAGCCTCGCGCCGTGTCTTCGTCGTCCCCGGCTTGGCTTTGCTTCTTGTCAGGCAGCCTTGTTCGCGGGGGCCTGTCCGAGGACCGAAAGCAGTCGGCTCAGGTCGGCCCACAGCTCCTCCGGATCTTCGAGGCCGATGCTGATGCGCAGCAGCGGACCTTTGGCCGTCCAGTTCGTCGCGGTCCGATCCTGCACGACCGCCTGCGGCGCGACGAGGCTGCGCGTGCCGCCCCAGGAGGCTCCGATCGCGAAGATGCGCAATGCGCTCAACGCCGCGCTCATGGCGTCGTCGTCGACAGGCTTCAGCACGAGGCTGAAGAGCCCCGAGGACCGCCCCATATCGCGCTTCCAGATCGCGTGGCCCGGGCATGACGGCAGGGCCGGATGCAGCACGCGCTCGACCATGGGATGATCGACGAGCCGGCGCGCGAAATCCTCCGAGACCTTCCCCATATGGGCGACGCGCAGGCCCATGGTCTCGATGCCGCGCAAGGCGAGCTGGCATTCGTCCGGCGAGACGCCGACGCCGAAGCCGCGCAGGATCTCCTTCATCTTCTGGCGCAGCGCCATGTCCTTGACGGTGATGGAGCCGAGCAGCAGGTCGGAATGGCCGCCGACATATTTGGTGAGCGCCTCGCAGGCGAAATCGGCGCCATACTCCAGCGGCTTGAAGATCAGCGGCGTCGCCCAGGTGTTGTCGCAGCCGACGAGCRCGCCCTTSGCCTTGGCGGCAGCCACGATGGCGGGCACGTCCTGCACCTCCATCGTATTGGAGCCGGGCGACTCGACCCAGACCAGCTTGACGGTCTCGTCGATGAGATCGGCGATGCCGGCGCCGATCAGCGGATCATAGACGCCATAGGCGATGCCGCGCGGCGCCAGATATTCGGCGCAGAAACTGCGGACCGGCGGATAGACATGGTCGGGGATCAGGACCTTGTCGCCGGGCATCAGCACGGACAGCATTACGAGAGTGACGGCCGCCTGCCCTGAGGGCACCAGCACGGTGCGGACACCATCGTGCAGGACCGTCAATTGCGCTTCGAGCGTGCGSGTCGTCGGCGTGCCGTGCAGRCCRTARGTATAGCCGTCGAAGCCGCGATACTTGCGGGCCATGAAGCTTGCTCCGTCCGGATAGACGATGGTCGAGGCGCGATGCGTCGGCACGGCGAGCGAGGCATAGCCCTCCTCGTCGACGGCCGGGTGATGAACGCAAAGTGTCAGGTCGTGCATGGTCGTTTTCCCTTGTCGGGCTGATACTCAAAGCTTTGGAAATTGGCGGCAATCGACCGGAGGGTATCGAGCGATGCCGGGATGTTATGGATTCGGAGGGTCGGCCCGCAGCGCACGCGTGCATTAAGCTGCTCGCGACGGGCGAGATGGCGTCATTGACGCCGTGGCGGACCGTCCGGCCGATACAATCTCGACATCCGGCGCTGGCAGGCCGGCCTGACGCCGGCCACAGGCCCATCGACGCGGCGCGTAGCCTCGGATTGAACCTTCCGGCAGTGTGTGTGGTGCTAGCGCCGCATATCCTGAAACAGGGCGAGAAATCGATCCTGTGCAGGCAGCATGTCCATTCTCGCCAACTCGCGATCACGCGGTTGCCGGCCTGCGAGGCCTTCCGCATTCTGCGGAAAGAACTGGACCGCCGGTGTGCCGATGATCCCGTAACGGGCGGCAAGCCGCTTTTCGGTCAGCCTTATCCCATCGAAATCCGTCACCTCGCGCGAACCCAGGATGTTCAGGTGCAGGATGGCGAAATGGTCGCGGATATAGGTCTCGATCGAGGGGTCGGCCATGCAGACCTCATGCATTCGCCGGCAGGCGGGGCAGTTGCGCAACCCCCACAGGATCGCAAAGCGCTTGCCGTCTCGCGTCGCCGCTCCGAGATCGTCCGCGAGATCCAGAAAGCTCTCGAGATACCAGTCGAACGCGTAGAGGCCGTCCTCGCCGAGCCGCGCCTTGCCGAAGACCGGCCGCAGGTTCGACGCGGCGAGGGCCGCGCCCAAGGCCGGGGCGAGCAGGTCTCTTCTGGTGATCATGGGCAGCCTCCCGCGGCAGGCTTGGAAGTCGCTGGTATAAACATATGAATATGACTATGTTGTCGATATGATTGCAAGCTGGTGGCATGGGGGGAAGATCGCTGCGGCAGCCTTTGTGCTGTCGGCCCAATCCCTCGCATCGGCAGGTGCTGCGGAACTTGTCATGTACCGGCGCAACGGCTGCCCGTTTTGCGTCCGCTTCGAGCGCGAGGTCGCGCCGGTCTACGCCAAGACGCGCGAAGGCGCGCTCGCCCCGTTGAGGCGCATCGATCTTTCGGCAGGAGGAGTGCGAGATGCTGGCCTGCGGGAGCCGGTCATCGCGACGCCGACCTTTGTGCTGGTCGACGATGGCCGTGAAGTCGGCCGCATCACCGGCTATCTGAACGACGATATGTTTTGGGGTTTGCTCGGGCAGCTCTTAGCTGGCATGGACAAGCGCGATGGCAAACCGAAGCCTTGAGATGGGGGCAGAATGACCGCGATCGTCTCGAAAGCGCTCGAAACCGAGCTGCGCGACGGCGCCGAATTCTCGCCGGAGCTCGATCAGCTCATGCGCAAGGCGCGCAAGGCGAGCGATTTCCTGAAAGCGCTCTCGCATGAGAATCGGCTGCTGCTGCTGTGCCTGCTGGCCGAGCGCGAAAGGACGGTGACGGAGCTTGAGAACCTGCTCTCGCTTCGTCAGCCGATGGTTTCTCAGCAATTGGCGCGGCTCCGGCTGGATCAGCTCGTCACGACGCGGCGCGACGGCAAGGCGATGTATTACAGCCTCGCCAATGACGATGTCCGCCGCGTGATCTCGGTCATCTACGATATCTTCTGCGGCACCGGCGCAAGCGAGACGACCAAGCCGTGAGCCCGTTTCCGGCGGACCGGCTGCTCGGACCATGACGGAGTTCTCCGCCTGGGGCGCAGCGCTGGCGGGCGTCGCAACTGGAGCGGTCTGCGGCTTCACGGTCCGGCGCGCGCGGCTGTGTTCCTTCGGCGCGGTCGAGGATGCCTGGATCGGCGGGGATACGCGCCGGCTGCGCATCTTCGGGCTGGCCCTGGCGGTCGCGCTCGCGGGAACGCAGTCTCTGGTCGCTCTCGGCCTGCTCGACCCTTCCAGCTCGACCTATGTCCAGCCCGCCTTGCCATGGCTGTCGATCATGGTCGGCAGCACGCTGTTCGGGCTCGGCATGGCGTTGGTCGGAACCTGCAGCTTCGGCTCTTTGGTACGGCTTGGTGCCGGCGATCTGCGCAGCCTGATCGTCATGATGGTGTTCGGCTCGGTGGCCTATGCCACGTTGCGCGGAATGCTGGCGCCCGTTCGTATCGATGTCCTCGAAAAGGTCGCCTGGCCGCTGCCGGGCCAGATCAAAGGCAATCTCGACAGCGTGCTGGACTATTTCGGGTTTCCGCACTCCCGGCTGCTTTTGACGCTGCTCGGAGCCGTCTTGCTCGGAACGCTGGTCTGGATCGATCCGCGGCTGCGGCGGTCGCCTCGCCTGCTCATCGCCGGGGCGACGCTGGGGTTGGCGGTTGTGGCGGGCTGGTGGGTGACGGGCGTTGCGGTCGATGCTTTCGAGCATGTTCCGCGCGCCCAGAGTCTGACCTTCGTTTCGCCTGTCGGCCGCGCCCTTTACGCCGTTCTGACGGCGCCGGCGGCGCTGCTCGAATTCGGCATCGGGACGCTGGCCGGCGTCGTGCTCGGTTCCTTCCTCTCCGCGCTCTATGACAGGGAGTTTCGTTGGGAAGCGTTCGATGACGATCGCGAAATGCGCCGCCATCTGCTGGGTGCCGTGCTGATGGGCGGCGGCGGCGTGCTGGCAGGGGGATGCACGATCGGGCAGGGGATTTCGGCCGGTTCGATGATGGCGCTTTCCTGGCCGCTCGCGATCGCGGGCATGATGATCGGGGCAAGGATCGGCATCGCCTTTCTCATGGAAGGCTCGCTCAGAGGGCTTCTGCCGAGACGCTGACACCGGCTTCGCTTCCGCAATAGAGGCGGTGAAGCGTTTCGAGAATGGCCGCCGCCTCCACGCTCGCCAGGGAAAACATCACGGAAATCCCGCGCCGGCGCGCGGCGATCAGGCCGAGCCGCCGCAGCTGAGCGAGGTGCGACGCGACGCCGGCCGAACTCAGGCCCGTGACGCCCGCCAATTCGGCGGCTGCAGCCTCGCCCTCGACGAGCCGGCACAGGATGGCCAGCCGCCGCGGATTCGCCATGGCCCCGAGCAGGGCGGCAGCTTTCTCGATTGGCGGCGCCGTCAGGCCGGCTCCGGAGGCGAACGTGATTGACATATTCTAATTTCGATATATATCGACTATTGCATATCAAATAGACCCGGAGCCTGACATGGTCAATATCGGTTCTCGCGATCGCATGCTGCGCTTCATTTTCGGCGCCGTGCTCGTCGCAGCCGCCTTCGTACCGCCGCTGGCCGGTTGGGCCGCGCCGCTCGGAGCCTGGAAATACGCGCTCACCGCGTGGGGTGCGGTGATGCTCCTGACGGCGACCATCCGGCATTGCCCTGCGTATGGTCTGCTTGGCATCAGCACTTGCAGCGCGGGGCGTTCGTCATGATCGCGACCAGCTTTACGCCGTTCGCCTCGCTTGCCGGCGGCGCCCTGATCGGCCTAGCGGCCGTCGCGCTGATGCTGTTCCAGGGACGCATCGCCGGTATCAGCGGTATCGTCTCGCGTCTGTTGCCGCCGGAGCGCGACGGGCAGACCTCCGGTCGCGTCGCGATGGTCCTGGGGCTGGTGCTGGCGCCTCTCGCCTATGCGGCGCTTGCCGGGGTCTGGCCGGTGCCTCAGGTGAGCGTGGCGATGCCGGTGCTCGCGGCTGCGGGGCTGTTGGTCGGCTTCGGTTCGGTCTGGGGCAATGGCTGCACCTCCGGACACGGCATCTGCGGGCTCTCGCGGCTCTCGCTGCGCTCGCTCATCGCGGTAGCGACCTTCATGACGACGGCGATCGCGACCGTCTTCGTCGTCCGGCACCTGTTGTGAGCCGACCATGTCGATTCTGATCCAATTCCTCGTAGGGCTGGTCTTCGGTCTCGGCCTGATCCTGGCCGGCATGTCGGACCCGGCCAAGGTCCTGGCCTTCCTCGATCTCGGCGCCATACCGCGCGGAATGTGGGATCCGAGCCTGATCTTCGTGATGGCCGGCGGCATCGGCGTGACCCTGGTCGGTTATCGTCTCGTGCTGGGCCGGGGCCGCCCGCTGCTCGCGGAGCGCTTCGCATTGCCAGCAGCGAACCGGCCGGACAGGCGGCTCGTCACCGGGGCGGCGCTGTTCGGTATCGGCTGGGGGCTCGCCGGCTTCTGCCCGGGCCCGGCTCTCGTCGCCACCCTGACCGGCGGCCTGCCCGCTCTCGTCTTCATCGTGGCGATGCTCGCCGGGATGGCTCTCGCGCGGCGGCTAGCCGCAAGCCCGGCAACACCGCCGACCGCGCCGGCTCACCGCAACTGAGGATCGATCCCATGCAAGGCATTCCCCATCCCGTCGACCTCGCGACCAGGCCCGAGGTCACCGCCTTCTTCGACAGGGCGACCAACACAGTCAGCTATGTCGTGAAAGACCCGGCCTCGACCGCCTGCGCAGTGATCGATTCCGTCATGGATATCGACTATGCCGCCGGCCGCATCTCCTATGAGTCCGCCGACGCGATCATCGCCTTCATCCGCGAGCGCGGGCTTCTCCTCGAATGGCTGATCGAGACCCATGTGCATGCCGACCATCTCTCGGCCGCGCCCTATATCCAGGGCAAGCTCGGCGGCAGGATCGGGATCGGCGACCGGATCACCGTCGTTCAGGAAACCTTCGGAAAGATCTTCAACGAAGGCACCGAATTCCAGCGCGACGGCAGCCAGTTCGACCGGCTCTTCGCCGATGGCGACACCTATGGCATCGGGGGATTGACCGCCTTCGCCATGCATACGCCCGGACATACGCCGGCTTGCATGACACATGTCATCGGCGACGCCGCCTTTGTCGGCGACACCTTGTTCATGCCGGATGGCGGGTCCGCGCGCGCCGATTTTCCGGGCGGGGATGCGCGCACGCTCTACCGCTCGATCAAGCGGGTCCTGGCGCTGCCGCAGCAGACGCGGCTGTTCATGTGCCATGATTACGGTCCCAATGGCCGTGAAATCCGCTGGGAAACCACGGTCGCCGAGCAGCGCGAGCACAACGTCCACGTGCGCGACGGCATCGGCGAGGATGAATTCGTGGAGAAGCGCGAGGCGCGCGACCGCACGCTCGACATGCCCAAGCTGATCATCCCGTCTCTGCAGGTGAACATGAAGGCAGGCGAACTGCCGAAGGCCGACGACAGCGGCAAGCGCTTCCTCAAGGTGCCGCTCAACGTGCTCTGAGCCGCCCGCGACCCACTCCGGGGGCCGGTTCACGGGCTCCCCGACCTTGCCCAGAGAGAGAGCGGATGGCGCCGGACTCGGGAGGATGACCATGCAGATCGAATGCATCGACGATACCCTGTTGGGATCGGGAGGGATCGGGCGGGCGGACGCCGCAAAGCCGGAGCTCGCGGCATGATCGCGACGCCCGATATCGCCTCGGTCGGATCCGGCTCGCTGGTCGGCTTCGTTCTCGGCCTCATTGGTGGCGGCGGTTCCATCCTGGCCGTGCCCCTGCTGGTCTATGTCGTCGGCGTGGGCTCCCCGCATATCGCGATCGGCACCAGTTCGGTCGCGGTGGCGCTCAGTGCATTTTCCAACCTCGTCGGGCATGCGCGGGTGGGCAATGTGCGCTGGCCCTGCGCGCTTGTCTTTTCCGCCGCCGGCATCGCCGGAGCCGCTGCCGGCTCGGCCATCGGCAAGCGCTTCGACGGGCAGAAGCTGCTTTTGCTGTTCGGGCTGCTGATGATCGTGATCGCGGTCATGATGCTTGTTCGCAAGAAGGGCGATGGCGTCGCGTTCCAATCGCTCGGCCGGGCGACGGCCAGGACGCTGTTGCCGAGGTTGCTCGGCATGGGCGGGCTTGTCGGCGGCCTGTCGGGGTTCTTCGGAATCGGAGGCGGTTTCCTGATCGTGCCGGGTCTGATGGGTGCGGCGCGGATGCCGATGATCATGGCAATCGGCTCTTCGCTCGTCGCGGTCACCGCTTTCGGGATCACAACGGCAGTGTCCTATGCGCTGTCAGGCCTGGTCGATTGGCGCATTGCCGCCCTCTTCGTCGCCGGCGGGATTGTCGGCGGCATCGGAGGGACGCTGCTCGCGCATCGGCTCGCAGCCGGCAAAACGCTGCTCACGCGTGTCTTCGCTGGCATTGTCGCGCTGGTGGGGCTCTACGTCGTGTGGAGCGGCTATGGCGCGGTGTTCGGCGGGGTTGCCACCTGATCGCCGCTCAGCTTGCGGTGAACCGATAGGCCGGGCCGTGCTTTTCGACACGGCCTGCCGCTCCGGGAAGATGATAGCCGATCGCGATCGTCCGGTCCGCGCTCAGCCTGTCGAGCAGGGATCGACGCGTGGCGACCGCCACATCGGCATCTTGGTCGGATGCGGGCCGCCATTCGGGATAGGCGAAGGAAATTCGCGGATGGGTGAGCGCATCGCCCAGAACCATCACGGGCTGGCCTCCCGCCTCGAAGGCGAAGGAGACGTGTCCGGGCGTGTGACCGGCCGTCTCGACTGCCGCGATTCCGGGCAGCCATTCGCCCCCGGCCTGCAGACGCTCCAGCTTGTCGCCAAGCCCTCTGGCGATGCGCTGCGCCCCTGCGGCGAAGGCGTGCCGGTCGGCCGGCAATTGTTCGTAGACCTTCGGCGCCGTCCAGAAATCGATCTCCCGGGCGGCGGCGAGCCAGCGCGCATTCGGGAAGAGCGGGCTATCGAACTCGTCGAGCGCCCCCCAGAAGTGATCCGGATGCAGATGGGTGAAGAGCACATGCGTCACGGCTTCCGGCTCGATGCCGGCGGCGCGCAGGCTCTCCTGCAATTGCCCCGAGCCGGGCAGAAAATGTGCGCCGGCTCCGCAATCGAACAGGATGAGGTCGGCGCCGCGCCGCAGGCAGGTGACGTTCAGCACCGTCCGATAAGGATCGGCCGGTCCGGTCTCGGCCGCGATCGCGTCGGTCGGCACCTCGCGCGCCAGCATCGCGAGCGGCATTTCGAAGCCCCCATCGCTCAGGATGGTGAGCTGCTCCGCCTCGGGCCCGAGCCTGGTCACGACTTGCGCGGCGGCCGGAGCGGCGAGGCTCGCGGCTCCGGCGGCGAGCAGCAGGCGGCGTGTCAGCATGGCCCGGCCTATTTGTTGACCGGCGATTCGGGGTCGAACAGATAGCCCATTACATCCTTGATCTGGGCCTCGCTGAGGACCTTGTTCACGCCGAAGCGCGGCATGTTGGAGCAGGGCACCACCGCCATCGAGTTGTAGATTTTGGTGTAGGCGTCCTTGACGCTCTCGGCATCGTATTTGCGGTCCTTGCCATAGCCGGCGAGGCTGGGGCCCAATGTGCCGTAGCTCACTTCCTTGGGATCGAGCTGGTGGCAGGCGAAGCAGTTGCCGCCGGCGACCGTGCCGGGCGGATCGGAGAACTGGCCGCCGCGGCCGTTATTGGCGACGGCGTAGCCCTTCTTCCAATCGCCGAGGAACTTGCCGTCGGCCGGGTAGGTCACGCGCGTGGCCTCACGCTTCAGGATCTCGTCGGACTGCGCCGACGACGGATTGTTCCGCGTCGTGTTGCAGATCGCGAGGGTTTCGTCGGGCTTGATCCGGGCCTGCCATTCCGGCGAGGCCTTGCCGAAGGTCGAGTGCAGATAGGCGTCGATGACCGCCTGGCTGGGGCGCTCCTGCGCGGCCGCCTGTCCGGCGAGGAGAACGCCGGCGGCGAGCGCGATGGCGAGTTTCAGCATCGTCTTGTCCTCAGCGCTTGATTGAGGGAACGTTGAGCTCGCCGCCTTCCGCCCGGGTCTCCAGGAAGACGGTCAGGGCGGTCAGTGCCTCCGAGCCGTAGGCCGGCTCGGGCCAGCGCTGCTGGCGGTAGCAGTCCCAGAGCCGATGCTGCATGGTGCGCAGCGCGCTCTGCGAGACGCGATAGGTCGGCCAGGAGGCCATGGTTTCCTGCGCGGTCTTTCCCTTGACCGAGAGATTCGGCAGGCCCTGAAGGCGGATGCGCTTGCCTTCCTCCGCATGGCAGGTGGCGCAGGAGAAGTCGTTGACGCCGCCGCGCGTGTAGAACAGGGCCTCGCCGACGGCGGCCGCCTCCTTCTCCTTCGGGTGCGAGAGCGGTGGCTCGATCTTCATGCCATTCGACTTGTTGGCGATGAAGGCGACGAGATCTTCCAGGTCGGAGGCCTTGCCTGGACCGGAGAAGCGGCGGGCGACGACGTCCTTGGTGTCGAGTCCCTGGACCTTCTCCATGCACCAGAGCAGGCGCTGCTCCAGATCCATGACCTTGTCCGCATCGGCGAAATGGCGTGGCAGCTTCGCATAGGCGCCTTCGAGCTTGCCGGCGCCTTCGCCGAGGTCGCAGCCTTCGAGCGAAACGTTCTTCGTTCCTCTCGCCTCGCTCCACAGCGCCTCGCCGCGATCGACCGCCAGGAAGCCGGGATTCGAGAACGGGTCCGACAGCATCTGGCGATAGCGTTCGATCTCTTTCTCGCTGTCGTCCTGTGGTGACTGCGCCGACACGAGGCCGGCAGCAAATGTCAGGGCAGCCGCGAATGCGGCCGCCGCGATCACCGGAATCTTCATCCCTAGCCCTTTCGTTTCCTCATCGCCCGCTTATGCTGCGGGTGCCTTCAGCCCTTCGAGGGGCTTTACATTCAAAAAAATCGATATAACGATACGTGCAAATGATGTGCGGCGTTTCGCCGCCCCGTCAAGCATTAAAATGAGACCAGTTCCAGGGAGGAACGCGAATGAAGAAGGGCCTTTCAGGGCTGTCGCGCCGCGACTCGATCAAGGCTGCGGCCATGGCTTTCGCCGCTGCGGCGATCGCGCCGCGCCTGGCTTTCGCCGACGAGAAAGCGGTCGCTGCCGAGATCAAGAAGCTCTACGGCGACAAGAAGATGGCGCAGGGCAAGATCAAGCTCGACGTCCCGGAAATCGCTGAGAACGGCCTCGTCGTACCGGTCAATGTCGAGGTCGAAAGCCCGATGACGGATGCCGATTACGTCAAGGCGGTCCACGTCTTCGCCGACGGCAATCCGCAGCCCGGCGTGGTCAGCTACCAGTTCACGCCGGCCTGCGGAAAGGCTTCCGCCGCGACCCGCATGCGCCTCGCCCAGACGCAGGATGTGATCTGCATCGCCGAAATGTCGAACGGCGACCTCTACTCCGCCAAAGCGAATGTGAAGGTCACGATCGGCGGCTGCGGCGGCTGACAAGCCGACCCCGCGAAACGACGAAAAAAGGCGAGGAAACCATGAGCACGAAACCGACGCCCCGCGTCCGCGTCCCGGCCAAGGCTGCGCCCGGCGAGATGATCGAGATCAAGACGCTGATCTCGCATGAAATGGAATCCGGGCAGCGCAAGGACGCCAGGGGCGAGACGATCCCGCGCAAGATCATCAACAAGTTCACGGCGAGCTTCAACGGCAAGCCGGTCTTCGTCGCGGACTGGAACCCGGCGATCTCCGCCAACCCCTACCAGTCCTTCTTCTTCAAGGCCGCCGAGTCCGGCGAGTTCACCTTCGTCTGGAAGGATGACGACGGCTCCGATTACACGGCCAAGAGCAAGCTGACTGTCGGCTGACGCCGGTCCCTGCCGGCGCGCGCCGAGGGCGCCTCCGGATCCGCTTCGACCATCGATCATCTCCCGGGGCGCGACATGCGCGTCTCCGAAGGACGACACATGATCTCAAGACGCGAATTTCTTCAGGCGACGGCCGCGGCGGCGGCGATCACCGCCGCCTCGGGGCTCGGTCCCCTCGGACGTGCGGCCGCACAGCAGAAGCTTTCGCAGGCCGACATCCTGCGCTTCGATCCGCTGGGCACGGTCACCATCCTCTACCTGGCCGATATCCATGCCCAGCTCGTGCCGCTGCATTTCCGCGAGCCCTCGGTCAATCTCGGCGTCGGCGAGGTCAAGGGCCTGCCGCCGCATCTGACCGACGCCGCCTTCCGCGATTACTTCAAGATCGCCGCGGGAACGCCCGACGCCTTCGCTCTCACCTCTGACGATTTCGTCCAGCTTGCGCGCAACTACGGCCGCATGGGCGGGCTCGATCGTATCGCGACGCTGGTCAAGGCGGTACGGGCCGAGCGTGGCGACGGCAACGTGCTGCTGCTGGATGGCGGCGATACCTGGCAGGGCAGCTGGAGCGCGCTGCAAACCAGGGGCCAAGACATGGTCGACGCCATGACAGCGCTGAAGGTCGACGCGATGACCTCGCATTGGGAGTTCACGCTCGGTGCAGACCGGGTCAAGGAGATCGTCGAAACCGCGCCTTTCGCCTTCCTCGCGCAGAATATCCGCGACAAGGAATGGAACGAGCCGGTCTTCCCGCCGCGCAAGATCTTCGAGAAGGGCGGCGCCAGGATCGCCGTGATCGGCCAGGCCCTGCCGCGCACCGCCATCGCCAATCCGCGCTGGATGTTCCCGGACTGGGAGTTCGGTATCCGCGAGGAGGAACTGCAGAAGCAGGTGGACGAAGCCCGCGCCGAGGGCGCCCAAGTCGTGGTGCTGCTCTCGCATGATGGCTTCGACGTCGACCGCAAGCTCGCTTCGCGGGTCAAAGGTATCGACGTCATCCTGACGGCTCACACCCATGACGCGATGCCGGGATTGATCCGCGTCGGCGACACCGTGCTCGTCGCGACCGGCTCGCATGGCAAGTTCCTGTCGCGTCTCGATCTTTCGGTGAAGGACGGCAAGCTCGCCGATCTCCGTTTCAAGCTGTTGCCGGTTTTCGCCGACGCGATCGCGCCCGACCCTGAAATGGCTGCCTTGGTGACGAAGCTGCGCGAGCCCTTTGCCGCCGATCTCGCCAGGGAGATCGGCCGGACGGACGCGCTGCTGTATCGTCGCGGCAATTTCAACGGCACCTTCGACGACCTGATCTGCGATGCGATGATGCAGCAGCGCGACGCCGAGATCACGCTCTCGCCGGGCTTCCGCTGGGGCGGCTCGCTGCTGCCGGGCGAGGCGATCACCTGGGAAGCGATCACCAATGCCACCGCCATCACCTATCCGAACTGCTACCGGATGGAAATGACCGGCCAGCAGCTCAAGGATGTGCTGGAGGACGTCGCCGACAACATCTTCCACCCCGATCCTTATTTCCAGGGTGGTGGCGACATGGTCCGAGTCGGCGGCATGGGCTACGCGATCGACGTCGCCAAGCCGATGGGCAGCCGCATCTCCGAGCTCACCCACCTGAAATCCGGCCAGCAGATCGAGGCGGGCAAGCACTATGTCGTCTCCGGCTGGGCGAGCGTCAACGAAGGTACGCAAGGTCCGCCGATCTGGGACGTGGTGCGCGATCATGTGGCCGCGACCAAGACGATCGCGCCGAAACCCAACAACGCCGTGAAGGTCAGCGGCGCATGAGCGCCGCGACCGCCTGGCCGCGAAACTGATCGGAGGACATGAGAGAATGACCTCGCACGCTGACAATCCGGCGCCGAGCCGGCGTGGTTTCCTCGGTGGCGCCGCATTGGCCGGTGCCGGCCTCGCGACGGCAGGCGTCGCCCGCGCGGAAACGGCCAAGCCCGATCCGCTGATTACCGAGGTGCAGGATTGGAACCGCTATCTCGGCGAGGGGGTCGACAAGCACCCTTACGGTTCGCCCTCGCGCTTCGAGAAGAATGTGATCCGTCGCGACGTGCCCTGGCTCACGGCCTCGCCGGAATCCTCGGTGAACTTTACGCCGCTGCACGATCTCGACGGCATCATCACGCCCTCGGGGCTGTGCTTCGAGCGTCACCATGCTGGCATCGCCGATATCGACCCGGCTAACCACAGGCTGATGATCCACGGTCTCGTCGACAAGCCGCTCGTCTTCACCATGGAGGACATCAAGCGGATGCCGCGCGAGAATCGCGTGCACTTCCTCGAATGCGCGGCGAATTCCGGTATGGAATGGCGCGGGTCGCAGCTCAATGGCTGCCAGTTCACCCATGGCATGGTCCACAACGTCATGTATACGGGCGTGCCGTTGAAGGTGATCCTCGCCGAGGCGGGGCTGAAGCCCAGCGCGAAATGGCTGATGCTGGAAGGGGCCGACGCTGCCGGCATGAACCGGTCCCTGCCGCTGGAGAAGGCGCTCGACGATGTGCTCGTCGCCTTCGCCATGAACGGCGAGGCGCTGCGCCCGGAGCAGGGCTATCCGCTGCGTGCGGTCATCCCGGGCTGGGAAGGCAATCTCTGGGTGAAGTGGCTTCGCCGCATCGAGGTCGGAGACATGCCGTGGATGGCGCGCGAGGAGACCTCGAAATACACCGACTTGCTGGCGGATGGGCGCTCGCGCCGCTTTACCTTCATCATGGATGCGAAGTCGGTCGTCACCAACCCTTCGCCGCAGGCGCCGCTGAAGGCCAGGGGCCGCAATGTGCTCTCGGGTCTCGCCTGGTCGGGCCGCGGCACCGTCAAGCGTGTCGACGTCACCTTGGACGGCGGCAAGAACTGGCAGCAGGCCCGCATCGACGGCCCTGTTCTCGATAAATCGCTGACGCGCTTCTATGTCGATTTCGATTGGAATGGCGGCGAGTTGCTGGTGCAGTCGCGCGCGATGGACTCGACCGGCTACGTCCAGCCGACGAAGGAGGAACTTCGCAAGATCCGCGGCGCGAACTCCATCTACCACAACAACGGCATCCAGACCTGGCATGTGAAGCCGAACGGGGAGACCGAGAATGTCGAAATCTCCTAGGATCGCGCTGCTCGCCGGCGCGGCCGGGCTCGTGGTCGCCATTGCCGGGCCCCTGCTGGCACAGCCCGCGCACAAGCAGCATTCCCAGCCGAAGCATCCCCATGTCGTCCAGTCGCAGCCGCCCGGCGGAGGCCCGGCGGCTCCCGCCAGGACGGGTCTCGGCCGCGAGGCGCTGCCCGAGGAAGTGAAGGCCTGGTCGATCGACGTCCGGCCCGATGGCAAGGGCCTGCCGCCGGGCAAGGGCACGGTCCGCCAGGGCGACGAGATCTTTCAGGCGCAATGCGCCAGCTGCCATGGCGAGTTCGGGCAGGGCAATGGTCGCTGGCCTGTGCTCGCGGGCGGGCAGGGTTCGCTCAAGGACGACCGGCCGGAGAAGACGATCGGCTCGTTCTGGCCCGATCTCTCGACGGTTTACGACTACATCCATCGCGCGATGCCCTTCGGCAATGCGCAGTCGCTGGAGCCGGATCAGGTCTACGCGCTGACGGCCTATCTGCTCTATCTGAACGACATCGTGAAGGACGAGGATTTCGAGCTCTCGGACAAGAACTTCACCTCGGTGAAGCTGCCGAATGCCTCCGCCTTCTATGACGACGACCGCGAGACGGCGGAGAAGTCGTTCTGGGGCAGGCAGCCCTGCATGAAGGACTGCAAGAGCGAGGTGCGGATCACCGGGCGCGCCACTGTGCTCGACGTGACGCCGGACTCCAAGACCGCGCCGAAAGTCGATTGATGGGGATGGCCCAGGGCGCGCCCGGCTGGATTGGCTTTGCCGCCGTGGCGGCAGGGCTGGCTGTCGGGCAGGCCCATGCCGCGGGCGATCGCGCGCTCGGTGAATATCTCTCGGCGGAATGCGCGACCTGTCATGGCAATGCGCCGAAGGCCGGCGCCATCCCTGGGCTCGCGGGAATGCCGGTGGATCAGTTCACTGCATTGATGGATGCCTATCGCTTGGGAGACCGGGACAACGCCGCGATGCGCAACGTCGCCCGGCAGCTTTCCGCGGAGGAAGTTGCGGCTCTGGCCGCCTATTACGAGGGGCTGAAAACGGCCCCCTGACCGTCGATATGCGGCGGCGAACAGGGAGGAAGACGATGACGGATTGCGCTGGGATACCGTCGCGCCGCGGGCTGCTCGCGGCTGCGGCTTCTGGCTTGGCCGCCGCTGCGACGGCAGCCGCGGCCGCTCCGCCACAGGTCAGCCTGGCGGATCTCAAGAAGGAGGCCGATGTCGCCTGCCTATACCACTGCGATTTTGGCGACCCGCAGCGTTTCGTGCAGATGCTGACGAATATTTCGAACCATTATTCGGCTTATGGGGCCGATCCCTTCGCCTTGCAGATCGTCGTCGTCGCCCATGGTGCAGGCGTCAAGTTCTTCCTCAACTCCCTGGAGGGAACGAGTTGGGCGGACGAGGCCATGGTGCCGAAAATCTTCGAACGGGTCGAGGATGTCGCCAAGAGCGGCCTGCGGATCCACCTCTGCGAGATCACCTTTCAGCGTAACAGGATCGACAAGGCCAAGGCGCGTGACGCGTCCTTCATCAGCTTCGTGCCCTCGGGAGTGGCTGCCGTCGCGGCGCTGCAATCCAAGGGCTTCACCTATATGAAGATCGGTTAGCGCCATGCGGATCGATCGCAGGGGATTGATGCGCTCCGGCCTCATCGCCGCGGCGACGCTGGCGGCGCCTGCCGTGCTCGGCCAGGCCAGGGCGCGCGTGGTGGTGATCGGCGGCGGTGCCGGCGGGGCCACGGCCGCCCGCTACCTGGCCAAGGACGCCGACGGGGCCCTCGCCGTAACGCTGGTCGAGGAGAACGAGCTCCACCACACCTGCTTCCACTCGAACCTCTATCTCGGCGGGTTCAAGAGCTACGACGAGATCACCCATCGCTATGATGCGCTGGTGAGCCGGCACGGCATCACGCTCGCCAGGGCCCGCGCCACGCAGATCGATCGAGACAAGCGCGAGGTCGTGCTCGCCGACGGCCGCAGGCTGCCCTACGATCGCCTCGTCGTCTCGCCCGGCATCGACCTCAAATATGATTCCGTTCCCGGTTGGTCGAAAGCCGGGGAGGAGGCGATGCCCCATGGCTGGAAGCCGGGAACGCAGACGCAGCTCATCAAGCGCAAGCTCGATGCCGTGCCGAATGGCGGCACCATCGTGATGATCGCGCCGCCCAATCCCTATCGCTGTCCGCCCGGACCTTATGAGCGCGCCTCGATGTTCGCCCATGTGCTCAAGAGCAGCGGCCGGGGCGATGCGCGAATCGTCATCCTCGATCCCAAGGAAAGCTTCTCGAAGCAGGGAGTCTTCCAGGAAGGCTGGGAGGCGCATTACGGCACCATGATCGAATGGCTCGGGCCGAAGGTGCATGACGGCATCAAGTCGGTCGATCCGGCGACGAACACCGTGGTGACCGGCTTCGAAACCTACCGCGACTGCGCCTTCGTCAACGTGATCCCGGCGCAGATGGCCGGCGAGATCGCGCGCAGCGCCGGCCTTGCGCCTATGGGCGGCTATTGTGCGATCGACCCCGCGACGATGAAATCAACGGCCGATCCGAACATTTACGTCCTCGGCGATGCCTGCATCGCCGGTGATATGCCGAAATCCGCCTTCGCGGCCAACAGCCAGGCCAAGGTCGCGGCAATGACGATCCGCGCGGAGCTCACGGGCGCGCGCAGCTTTCCGCCGCGCTATCTCAACACCTGCTGGTCGTTGGTCGAGACCGACGACGCGATCAAGGTCGGCGGGCGCTACGAGCCGCGCGACGGACGCATCGCGGCGATCGAGACTTTCGTGTCCCAGAACGGCGAAGCGGCCGAGCTTCGTAAGCAGAACGAGGTCGAGAACCTGTCCTGGTATGCCGCGATGACGGCCGACATGCTCGGTTAGCGCAGCTTTTTCCTGTTCACACCGCCACAGAGGAATCCGATGAAGACGTTGATCCCCGTTCCCTTCCTGCTCGCACTTGTCGCGGCACAGCCGGCCCCTGCGCAGGATGTCTCCGCCGGCGAGCGCTCCTTCAATAAGTGCAGGGCCTGTCACCAGCTTGGTGAGACGGCTAAGAATGGCGTCGGTCCGGAGCTGAACGGCCTCTTCGGGCGCCATACGGGCTCGGTCGAGGGCTACAGCTATTCGACGGCGAACAAAGCGGCGAATCTGACCTGGGACGAAACCAATTTCGCCGAATACATCAAGGACCCGAAGGCCAAGATCCCGGGAACGAAGATGGTCTTCGCGGGCATCAAGAACGAGAAGGAAATCATGGATCTGACGGCCTTCCTCAAACAATTCGGCAAGGACGGCAAGAAGATGTGATTTCCAGACCGGCCGCCATCCGGCGGCTGGTCTCCCGTTCGCGGCCTTCCACCTGCGCGTCGCAGCCTCGGTCTCGATTCAAGGCGTTCGGATAAGCAAAACCGAAATCAGATGTCGACGGTCGCGTTCAGCGCGTTCGTCTGGATGAACTCGCGTCGCGGCTCGACGACATCGCCCATCAGCTTGACGAAGAGATCGTCGGCCTCGTCGTTCTGGTCGTTCTTGACCCGCAGCAGCGAGCGCACGTCGCGGTCGAGCGTCGTTTCCCAGAGCTGGTCGGGGTTCATCTCGCCCAGTCCTTTGTAGCGCTGCAGCGCGACGCCCTTGCGACCGATGGTCGAGACCGCATCGAACAGATCGCTCGGCCCATTGATCGTGAAGGAATCACCCTTGCGGGCGAGCGTGCCGGGCTTGGCATAGGCCTCCTGCAGCGAGAGCGCCGCGGCATCGAGCTTGCGGGCCTCGGCGCTGGCGAGCAGGCCGGCATCAATCGTCGCCGCCTGCTTCACGCCGCGGACCATGCGCGAGAAGACGAAGCCGCCTTCGCTGACCTTGCCTTCCCAGCCGCGCTCCAACTCGTCAGAGATCGCATCGAGCCGGCGCGCGACATAGGCTGCGGCCTCGTTCGCCTGCGCCTCGTTCTCCTCGCTCACCGGATGCAGCACGCCGGCGATCGCCATCTGCTCGACGACGCGCCGGTCATAGCGCGAATGCAGCTGCGACAGCGCATTGCGCACGTTGCGAGCTTCCTCGATCAGGACGCGCAGATCCGCGCCGCCGCGCTCGATGCCGTCGCCGGTGCGGAAGGTGGCGCCGTCGACCGTCGAGTCGACCAGATATTGCTCCAGCGCCCGCTCGTCCTTCAGGTAGA
The DNA here is from genome assembly GCF_056395345.1 of Allobosea sp. 10L422. NCBI lineage: Bacteria > Pseudomonadati > Pseudomonadota > Alphaproteobacteria > Hyphomicrobiales > Alloboseaceae > Allobosea > Allobosea sp. 10L422. Next base: position 30,601 of record NZ_JBFTJI010000008.1, on the reverse strand, counting down.
CATGGCTCTTGCCGCGTGCCGCCTTGTAGAGCGGAGGCTGGGCGATGAAGAGATGGCCGGCATCGATCAATTCCGGCATCTGCCGGTAGAAGAAGGTCAGCAGCAGGGTACGAATATGGGCGCCGTCGACGTCGGCGTCGGTCATGATGATGATCTTGTGGTAGCGCAGCTTCGCCAGGTTGAAGCCGCCCTGTTCGGCATCGGCCCGGCCGATGCCGGCGCCGAGCGCCGTGATCAGCGTGCCGACCTGGTCGGAGGAGAGCATCTTGTCGAAGCGGGCTCGCTCGACGTTCAGGATCTTGCCGCGCAGCGGCAGCACAGCCTGGTATTCGCGGGCGCGGCCCTGCTTGGCGGAGCCGCCGGCCGAGTCACCCTCGACGATGAAGAGTTCGGACTTGGCCGGGTCGCGTTCCTGGCAATCAGCCAATTTGCCCGGAAGCGAGGCGATATCGAGCGCGCCCTTGCGGCGGGTGAGGTCGCGTGCCTTGCGGGCGGCCTCGCGGGCGGCAGCGGCTTCCGCCACCTTGCCGACGATGGTCTTGGCCTCGCTCGGATGCTCTTCCAGCCACTCGGAGAGCGCCTGGTTGACGACGTTCTCGACGACCGGGCGGACTTCAGAGGAAACCAGCTTGTCCTTGGTCTGCGACGAGAACTTCGGATCGGGGACCTTGACCGAGACGATCGCGGTCAAGCCTTCGCGGCAGTCGTCGCCGGTCAGCGAGACCTTTTCCTTCTTCGAGATGCCCGAGCTCTCGGCATAGCCGGTGACCTGGCGCGTCAGCGCGGCTCGGAAGCCGGCGAGATGGGTGCCGCCGTCGCGCTGCGGAATGTTGTTGGTGAAGCAGAGCACGTTCTCGTGGTAGCTGTCGTTCCACCACAGGGCGACATCGACGGTGATGCCGTCCTTCTCCGAGGTCAGCATGATCGGCTTTTCGATCACCGCCGTCTTGGCCCGGTCGAGATAGCGCACGAAGGCTTCGACGCCGCCATCATACATCAGCTCTTCACGGACCACCTCGGCATGGCGGGCATCGGTCAGCACGATTCGCACGCCCGAATTCAGGAAGGCGAGCTCGCGCAGCCGGTGTTCCAGCGTCTTGTAGTCGAACTCCACCATGGTGAAGGTCTCTTGCGACGGCAGGAAGGTGACCTCCGTGCCGCGCTTGTCGCCCTGCGGGCCGACCACCGCGAGCGGCGCCACCGCGTCCCCATGGCGGAATTCCATGAAATGCTCATGCCCGCCGCGCCAGATGCGCAGCTTGAGCGAGACCGAGAGCGCATTGACGACGGAGACGCCGACGCCGTGAAGGCCGCCCGAGACCTTGTAGGAGTTCTGGTCGAACTTACCGCCGGCATGGAGCTGGGTCATGATGACCTCGGCCGCCGAGATGCCTTCCTCGCTGTGGATATCGGTCGGGATGCCGCGGCCGTTGTCGGTCACGGTGACCGACCCGTCGGCATTCAGCGTCACCGTGACGAGGTCCGCATGTCCGGCGAGCGCCTCGTCGATCGCGTTGTCGACGACTTCGTAGACCATGTGGTGCAGGCCGGAGCCGTCATCGGTGTCGCCGATATACATGCCAGGCCGCTTGCGAACGGCATCCAGACCCTTGAGAACCTTGATGGAATCGGCGCCGTAGTCGTCTGGCTGGGCGCTGAGCGCGGCATCGGTCATGAAGTGGTCCCTGAGCGGGCGAGCGAGTGCCCGCGATGATCCTGATTCGAAAGGACAATATAGGGGTAGACGATGGCTTTTTCACGCGCATAGGCGCGCGTGTGCGAGTCGGCGCGTTGATGCCGGTGTCTTCGGCGTCGGAACAGAGCGTCATGCTCGGGCTTGACCCGAGCATCGCATGCCGATGGAGGCTCCGGCGTTGCCGCATGTCAGAGATTCTCGGGTCTACGCTTCGCTCCGCCCGAGAATGACGGCTGCCCAGGCCGGAGCGCCTACCCCCGAAATTCCGTTATCGCCTCGATGAAGGCCTCGCCATATTGCGCGAGCTTGCGCTCGCCGACGCCTTCGATCGCGCGCATCTCTTCGAGACCGAGCGGCCGCTCGCGCGCCATCGCGATCAGGGTCCGATCGGTGAAGATGATGTAGGCCGCGACGCCTTCCTCGCGGGCGAGCTGAAGCCGAAGCTTGCGCAGATGCTCGAAGAGGGCGGCCGTGCCCTCGTCGAGACCGTCGGCGCGGGCGGCATCGCGCTCTCCGCGGCGGGAGCGACGCTCGGCGAAGGGATCGGCCCTGAGCGCGATGCTCTCCCGGCCGAACAGGATGTCCTCGCCCTTCGGCGTCAGGCGGAAGCCGCCATGCTCGGTGCTGGCCTCGGCCAGCGCGCCGGCGGCGAAGAGCTTGCGCGTCAGCCCGGTCCAGGCCGCCTTGGGCTTGTCCGAGCCGACGCCGAAGGTCTTGAGCCCGTCATGGTTCTGGCGGCGGATCGTCTCGGTCGCCGTCCCAGTCAGGATGTCCGCGAGGTGACCGGCGCCAAAGCGCTCGCCCGAGCGGATCACGGCCGAGAGCAGTTTTCGCGCATCGAGCGTCGCGTCCTGAAGCGCCGGCGCCTCGGCGCCGCAGAGATCGCAGCGGAACGGGGCCTGGCCATGCCTGCAGGGTGGCGTCTCCTCGCCGAAATAGCTGAGCAGCGCGCTGCGCCGGCACAATGCATTCTCGCAGAGGTCGATCATCGCGTTCAGGCGCTTGTGTTCGATGCGCTTGCGCTCATCGTCGACCGGCTTCTCGTCGATCTGGCGGCGGCGGAGCGCCATGTCGTCGACGCCGTAGAGGGTGAGCGTGTCTGCCGGCAGGCCGTCGCGGCCGGCGCGGCCGATCTCCTGATAGTAGCTCTCGATCGAGCCGGGCATGTCGGCATGAACGACGAAGCGCACATCCGGCTTGTTGATGCCCATGCCGAACGCGATGGTGGCGCAGACGACGACGCCGTCCTCCTGCAGGAAGGTGTCCTGGTTGCGGTTGCGCTCCGCCTGCTCCAGCCCGGCATGGTAGGCGAGCGCGTTCCAGCCCTTCTCGCGCAGGCCTTCGGCGAGCCGTTCGGTCTTGTTGCGCGACGAGCAGTAGACGATGCCGGAGCCGTTGCGGTGGCGCCGCAGAAAATCGTCGATCTGCCGACGCGGCTGATCCTTCGGCGCGAAGGCGAGCTTCAGATTCGGCCGGTCGAAGGAATGCACCACCATCTGCGGCGGCTGCGGAAAGAGCTGGGCGGCGATGTCGGCCTGGGTCTGCCGGTCGGCGGTGGCGGTCAGCGCCGTCACCGGCACGCCGCCAAGTGCTTCGCGCGTCTTGGCGAGCAGCCGATATTCCGGGCGGAAGTCGTGGCCCCATTGCGAGACGCAATGCGCCTCGTCGATGGCGAGCCGCGTCACCCCGATGCGCTTGAGGCGCGAGACCAGCCCCTCTCCGGCAAGCCGCTCCGGCGAGACGAAGAGGAGCCGCAGATCGCCCGCGTTGAGGCGGTCCCAGGCCTCGGTGGCCTCGCTCTCGCTGTTCATCGAGTTGAGCGAGGCAGCCGGCACTCCGGCCCGGACGAGCTGGCCGACCTGATCGCGCATCAGCGCGATCAGGGGCGAGACGACGAGAGTGAGGCCGCCCGCGACCAGCGCCGGGAGCTGGTAACACATCGATTTGCCGGAGCCGGTCGGCATCACCGCGAAGACGTCGCGGCCGGTAAGGGCAGCTTCGATCACCTCCCACTGGCCGGGGCGGAAATCATCGTAGCCCCACACGGATTTCAGGATCGCGCGGGCTTCTGATTCGCGGGATGGCGACATGGGGAAGGGGTGTGCCGCAGCCGGACGCGCTTGGCCAGTCTTTCGCCCGCCTAGCCGCGCGCCGCCAACAGATGAACGAGTGCGGTCAATGCGAAGATCGCGGCGATCAGCCTCGACGGCCAGGGCCGTAGATCGAACCAGATGAATTGCAGGACGAGCCTCAGGCTCCAGAAGCCGGCACCGGCCAAGGGTAGCAGCGGCTGGGCGCTCGCTTGCTCCGACTGCCAGAGCAGCGCCGCCCCATAGGCGAGGAAGACGAAACCCAGCATGACGTTGAGCGTCTGGGTGATCGCGGTGTTCAGGCTGCCGGAGCGCTCGAGCTTCTCCGGCCAGCCGAACAATCGCCAGAAGGCGGCGTGGAACAGGGCGAAGCCGAGATCGAGCAGGCCGGCGGCCAGCAGCACGACGGCTCAGCTTCGCGTCGCGATGGCTGCTGCGGCGCCAGCCATCACGCCGCCGGTCGTCCGGTTGATCCAGCGCATGGCGCGCGGGCTGGCGACGAGGCGCCGTGCCCGATCGGCCGCATAGGCATAGGCCAGCATCGTCCCGCCGAGGATCGGCGCGATCAGCGCCATGACTTCCAGATAGGCGAGCGGGGTCAGCGCGTTGAGATCGATGACCAATGGCAGGATCGACAGGAAGAAGATCATGACCTTGGGATTGCCGAGCGTCAGCGCGATGCCGCCCAGGAACAGGCGGATGCCCTCGCCGCGCGCGGCGGGGGAAGGTTTGGGCGGCTCGGCCGGAGCCGTCCAGGCTTTGAAGGCGAGATAGATGAGATAGGCACAGCCGGCATATTTGATCGCGACGAAGACGCCGTGGAAGCTCTGCATGAGGACGCTGAGGCCGAGCGCCGAGAGCGTGAACCAGACGAGGTCGCCTGCGACGATGCCGGCGAGGAAGGGCAGGGATCGCCGAAAGCCGGTGGAGAGGGAGCGTGCGACGAGAGCCGCAATCGCCGGCCCGGGCGAGGCGACGGCGAGGAAATAGACGCCCGCGAACAGGGCGAGGCTGGCGAGTTCCATGGGCGTCTCCCGATTTATCGAGATGCTAACAGCGACGCTCCGCCCCGTCCCATCGCAAGACGTGGTCCGATCGATCAATCCAGCGGGTCGGCCCGGCCCGGCGTGATCGCGAAACGCTGCGCGCCGGCCGGCAGGTCGCCGAACAGGGCGGCGTCGGCGCCGGTCATCCAGACCTGGCAGCCCAGCCCGGTGAGGCCCTCGTAAAGCGCCGCGCGCCGGCGCGGGTCGAGATGCGCGGCGATTTCGTCGAGCAGGACCAGCGGGGCGATGCCGTTCATCGCCGCGACGAGCCGGGCATGGGCCAGCACCAGCCCGATCAGCAGCGCCTTCTGCTCGCCGGTCGAGCCCTGTCCGGCCGGGATGTCCTTCGGTCCGTGGCGGACATCGAGATCGGAGGCCTGCGGGCCTGCGAGCGTGCGCCCGGCTGCCCGGTCGCGATGGCGGCCCTGGCGCAGCAGGTCGCGATAGGCGTCCTCCGCATCGATGGCCGGCAGGCGGGCCACGAGTTCGTCGATCTCGCCCGAAAGCGTGATATCGGCATAGGGGAAGGGCGAGGCTTCATCGCGGGTCTCGGCTATGATCGCGGACAAACGCGCCACTGTCTCGGCGCGCGCAGCCGCGACGGCGACGCCGAGTTCGGCGACCTCGCGTTCGATCGCGTCGAGCCATTGGGCCTGTCCAGGGCTTTCCTCGAGGATGCGGTTGCGCGAGCGCAGCGCCCGTTCCAGCGCATTCGAGCGGGTGGCGTGGCCCGGGTCGATCGCCAGCACCAAACGGTCGAGGAAGCGGCGGCGGTCGCCGGCGGAGCCCCGGAACAAGCCGTCGAGATCGGGCGTGAGCCAGACCACGCGCAGATAGTCGCTGAAGGCGAGCGCCGAGCCGACCGCGGCACCGTCGATGCGGGCGAGACGCGGCCGGCGCCCCTCCGCGTCGAGGGGGCCGAGGCCGATGCCGAGCCGACCAGCATCCTCGGCGAGCGTGATCGAGGCGGCGAAGGAACCGTCGCCACCTTGCCGCGCCATGACTGAAAGCTCGGTACGGCGCAGGCCCCGTCCCGGTGTGAACAGCGAGAGCGCTTCGAGGATATTGGTCTTGCCGGCTCCGTTCTCGCCGATCAGCGCAACGATTTGGCCCCCGACCGGAAGATCGAGGGCCTCGTAGGAACGGAAGTCCTGCAGGATCAGGCGCGCGACGGCGGCCATGGGCCGCTCGTTCAGACGCGCATCGGCATCAGCACATAGAGCGCGGAAGCGCCTTCGCGATCCTGGATCACGGTCGGCGACCCCGGATCGGCGAGCTTGAGCAGGGCGGTGTCGCCGTCGAGCTGGGCGGCGATGTCCATGAGGTAGCGGGCGTTGAAGCCGATATCGAGCGGGCTGGCTTCATAATCGACCTCGATCTCCTCGGTCGCCGAGCCGGAATCCGGATTGGTGACGGAGAGCGTCATGCGCCCGTCAGCCATGGAGAGCTTCACGGCACGGCCACGCTCCGACGAGATGGTCGAGACGCGGTCGACGGAAGCGGCGAAATCGCCTCTGTCTACCGTCAGCCGCTTGTCGTTCCCACTCGGGATGACGCGCTGATAATCGGGGAAGGTGCCGTCGATCAGTTTCGAGGTCAGCACCACGCTGGCGGTCGCGACGCGGATCTTCGAGCCGGAAAGCTCGACCGCGACTTCGCTCTCGCCGTCTTCCAGCAGCTTCTGGATCTCGGCCACGGCCTTGCGCGGCACGATCACGCCGGGCATGCCGACCGAGCCCTGCGGCGCCGCGGTGTCGACGCGGGCGAGCCGGTGTCCGTCCGTCGCCACGGCGCGCAGCACCGGGCGGCCATCGACGTCGATGGTGTGGAGATAGATGCCGTTGAGGTAGTAGCGCGTCTCCTCGGTCGAGATCGCGAACTGTGTCTTGTCGATCAGCCGCTTCAGCTCGCCGGCCGGCAGCACGAAGCGATGCGCCATCTCGCCTGCGGTGATGTCCGGGAAATCGCTCTCCGGCAGTGTCTGCAGCTGGAAGCGCGAGCGGCCCGAGCGCAGCACAAGGCCGCTATCGCCGGTCGTCTCGAGCGAGACCTGCGCGCCGTCGGGCAGCTTGCGGACGATGTCGTAGAGGGTATGGGCGGGAACCGTCGTGGCACCGGGCTCGGCTGCGTCGGCCGGAATCGTCTCCACCACCTCGATGTCGAGATCGGTCGCCTTGAGCCGCAGGCCGTTCTCGGAGGCGCTCAGCAGCAGGTTCGACAGGATCGGGATCGTGTTGCGGCGCTCCACCACGCGATGCACGTGGCCAAGCGACTTGAGCAGCGTGGAACGTTCGACCGTGACCTTCATGATTGTCTAGTCTTCTGGCGCTAGCCGCCCGGGCATGGCTGCCCGGGCCGATGAATGGCCAGCGACATTGCAGGACGCGGGGCGGGCGCGCAAGACCTGTGCGCTCCGGCAGCCACAACCTTTGGCGGCAACGGGCGCGTGCCCGCGTATCGGCCCGAAAAGTGGAGCCCACCTTTCGGGCGAAGTCGACACTTCGACAAAGGGATAGACCGCTTCACGCCCGGAGGGACGCAGGGCGATCTATCCGCGCCGGGCTCACTCCTGCAGCATGCGCTTCAGGAGATCGACCTCGTCATGCAGCGAGCGGTCCTCGCTGATCGCCTTCTCGATCTTGCGCACGGCGTGCAGCACCGTGGTGTGATCGCGTCCGCCGAAGCGGCGGCCGATCTCGGGCAGCGAGCGCGGCGTCAGCGCCTTCGACAGATACATCGCGATCTGGCGCGGCTTGACCACTGCCGCGGTGCGGCGCTCCGAGAGGATGTCGGCGCGGCTGACATTGTAGCGCGTCGCGACGAGCTTCTGGATGTCCTCGATCTTGACCCGGCGCGGCTCGCGCGTCCGAACGAGATCGCGGATTGCGGACTCTGCCGTTTCCAGCGTTACGAGTTGGCCCGACAGCGTCGCGTGGGCGAGCAGGCGGTTGGCGGCGCCGTCGAGATCACGGCCGTTGGTCGTGACGACGCGAGCGACATAGGCGATCACATCCGGGCTGACTTGGAAGTTCGGATGGGCGCCCTGCAGCGCGTCCATGCGGGTCGCCAGAATCTTGACGCGCAGGGCCTCGTCGAGCTCGCCGACCTCGACGACGAGGCCGCCGCCAAGCCGCGAGCGGATGCGCTCATCGAGCGCTTCCAGTTCACCGGCGAGGCGATCGCCGGCGACGACGATCTGCTTGCCGGCATCGAGCAGTGCGTTGATCGTGTGGCCGAACTCCTGCTGGATCGACTTGCCCTGGATGAACTGCACGTCGTCGACGATGAGCAGGTCGATGCCGCGCAGCTTCTCCTTGAAGGCGAGCGCGGTCTGCGACTTCAGCGCCGCGACGAAGCCATACATGAAGCGGTCTGCGGTGAAGTAGGCGACGCGCTTGCCCTGGCGGCGCGCTTCCTGCGCCACAGCCTGCAGCAGATGCGTCTTGCCGAGGCCGACGCCGGCATGGAGATAGAGCGGGTTATAGGGGCTCTGGCCCGCCGGTGCGCCGGCGATGCGTTCGGCCGCCGCGAAGGCGAGCTGGTTCGACTTGCCGACGACGAAGCTCTGGAAGCTCATGCGCTTGTCGAGCGCAGTGCCGCAGGCATCGACGAGATCGGATTCGCAGGGTTGAGCGCCGCCAGCGGCAGCCGGCCGGGCGGCTTCGGCCGCGACGGGGGAGGGCGTCGTGGCAGGCCGGGCGCGCAGGGCGGCGTCGACGCGTGGTGCGACGACCGTGGTTTCGCGCGAGACCGTGCGAACCGAGAGCAGCACGCCCCCCGGCGCCGGCAGCTCCGCCATGCAGTTCACCCGCAGGCGCTCAGCATAATGCGCCTCGAGCCAGCTCTTCAGGAAGCGGGTCGGGACCGTGAGATAGGCCACGCCCTCGACAATGCCGGCGAGCTCGAGCCGGCCGAACCAGCTGGAGAAGACGTCTTCGCCAAGCTCGGCGCGCAGGCGCCGCCGAACGCGTTCCCAGGCGTCCTGAACCGAAACCTCGTCCAGCTGAACCCCGGCGGCCTCGTCAGCCGCGATCACCACCACAGACGCTGTATCGACCGTATCACCGAGTTCCTGTCGCTCGAACATCAATGGCCCCATTCTTTGAAATGCACGCGCCTTCGGAGCGGCGGCCACAGGGCGGCCGCGTTCCTGGCACTGTTGTCCGGTTAAAAAAGGATCCCGTCCTGTCGGGCGCTTTATCGCCCGCAGGTTCCGATCCATGCTCTGTCGATTACGCTTGGAAGGCTCGTCGAGGGACGATGCCGCCCTTTATCTCAACACTAAAAGACAAAGGAGCTACATCCTCCAACCTCCATGGTCGCGAGCCAAAACGCTTATCATCTCTGGAAAACGCCTGGCGGTCATTGCTGTCCGCCGGGCGATGAAGGGACCTTACAAGGCGCTCTCGACGGGCTGCAACATCCCTTTCAGCCGGCTTCGAAGACTTGGCCTGCGAGGTGGCTCCGCCAAAGCGAGGCTGCGCCCTGCAATTGGTTGGGGAACTTAAGATTTTCTTGATGCCCGGCTCCCCTGCACGCCGCGAATCTTTTTTTCGCTGGTCTCGAAAAGCCCGCCGCAGAGTCGCCGCGATTCTACTCGCCAAAATCCTTTGCCCACTAAGGTGATGATAATACAGGTCTTTTTGTGAGCGGCGGAGTCTGTTGCGGAGGCCGATTTTTCGCTCTGAAGCGCGCCTGAGAGTCAAGTCCGCAAACCCGTGGAAAGCCTGCGGAAATGGCTTGCGGGCGAGGTTTTTCTGTTCCGTCGACGCATGTGGCCGAGTCGCAACAGGAGAGGCTTTAGCCAACGAAAAAGCCCGGCCGCAAGGCCGGGCTTTTCGCCGTCGAAACAGACGGATTTTTACGCTCAGGAAGCCAGCGCGCCGATGCGGTGAGCAAGGCGGGAAACCTTGCGCGAGGCGGTGTTCTTGTGAACCACGCCCTTCTGCGCAGCGCGCATGATCTCGGGCTGAGCAGCCTTCAGGGCCTCGGCTGCGGCAGACTTGTCGCCCGAGGCGATCGCCTCCTCGACCTTGCGCAGGAAGGTGCGCATCCGCGAACGGCGGGTCTTGTTGACCTCGGTGCGGCGGGCGATCTTGCGCGTAGCCTTCTTGGCCGACGTCGTATTGGCCATCGAAACGTCCTCGTTCTCATCGCGGTTGGGCGCCTGGCATTATTGCCGGCGGGCCTGGCCGCTTCCTTGCTGGAAAAACGTGAGCGGCGGCCGAGCTTGCGCGGGCCGCCGCGAGTGGTGGGGCTATAGTCGCTTGCGACACCGCCGTCAACGCCGGAATCGCTTTCGCCGCGCTATCCTCACGCGGAGGGCGCGATGAAGCGGGCGAAGCTCGCCAGATCGACGTTGCCGCCGCTGATGATGACGCCGACGCGCTGGCCTTCGACCGGAACCTTGCCGGTCAGCGCCGCGGCTGCGGCGAGACAGCCGGTCGGCTCGACCACGAGCTTCATCCGCTCGGCGAAGAAGCGCATGGCCTCGATGAGCTCGGCGTCGCTGACGGTGACGATGTCCTCGACCAGCGCCTGGATGATCGGGAAAGTGCGATCGCCCAGGAATGCGGTCTGCGCGCCGTCGGCTATGGTCTTCGGCACGCCGATCCTGACGATCTTGCCGGAGCGCAGCGACTGCTGGCCGTCATTGCCGGCCTCGGGCTCGACCCCGAAGATGCGGCAATTGGGATTGAGCGCCTTGGCCGCCAGGGCAGCCCCGGCGAGAAGCCCGCCGCCGCCGAGCGGCACGATCAGGATGTCGAACGGCCCGGCATCCTCGATCAGCTCCTTGGTCGCGGTGCCCTGGCCGGCGATGACGTCGGCATGGTCATAGGGCGGGATCAGCGTCAGCCCGCGCTCGGTGGCGATGCGGTTGCCGATCTCCAGCCGGTCCTGGGTGTAGCGGTCGTAGCGAACGACCTCGCCGCCATAGCCCTGGGTCGCCTCGACCTTCGCCTTCGGTGCGTCTTCCGGCATGATTATGGTGGTGGGTACGCCGAGCAGCTTGCCGGCATAGGCGATGGCCTGGGCGTGGTTGCCTGAGGAGAAGGTGAGCACGCCCGCCTTCTTCCGCTCGGGGGAGAGCGCGGAAATGGCGTTGTAGCCGCCGCGGAACTTGAAGGCGCCCATGCGCTGCAGGTTCTCGGGCTTGAAGACGAGGCTCGCCCCGCTGCGCCGGTTGGCCGTCGCCGAGCTCATCGCCGGGGTATGATGCGCGACGCCCTTCAGGCGCTCGGCGGCGAGCTCGACATCGGCATAGGTCGGTAGCGTGATGCCCTCGGGGGCGGCGATGCGGGCTGCGGTGGTCATGGGTTTCGTCCTGCTGATGAAGGTGCATCGTGTCAGCAGGGCGGGGCCGGGTTCAAGTCAAAGATCGACGCCCCGGCCATGCATGGAGGTGATCGGTCGTGCGCGCCGGCGCGGCGTCGGCCCGCACGCGCGGCGTCAGGCGTTCTTGAAGTCCGGCTTCCGCTTCTCGGCGAAGGCGGACATGCCTTCCTTCTGGTCGGCGGTGGCGAAGAGCGAGGAGAAGACGCGGCGCTCGAAGCGCAGGCCTTCCTGCAGCGTCACCTCGAAGGCACGCTCGACCGATTCCTTCGCCATCAGCACGGAGGGCAGGGACTTCGCCGCGATCGTCTCGGCCGCCTTCAGCGTCTCGGCCATCAGATCGGCGAGCGGCACGATGCGGGCTACGAGACCGGAACGCTCGGCTTCCTCGGCATTCATCATCCGGCCTGTGAGGATGAGGTCCATCGCCTTGGCCTTGCCGACCGCCTTGGTCAGGCGCTGGGTTCCGCCGGCGCCGGGGATGACACCGAGATTGATTTCGGGCTGACCGAACTTCGCATTGTCGGCCGCAATGATGAAGTCGCACATCATGGCGAGCTCGCAGCCGCCGCCGAGCGCGAAGCCGGCGACCGCCGCGACGATCGGCTTGCGGCGCTGGCCGATCCGGTCCCAATCCGCGAACTTGTCGTCGAGATAGGTGCCGGGAAAGGTCCGGCTCTGCATCTCCTTGATGTCGGCCCCGGCGGCGAAGGCCTTCTCGGAGCCGGTGATGATGATGCAGCCGATGCCGGCATCCTTTTCGAAGCCGTCGAGCGCCGCGTTGATCTCGCCGATGAGCTGGCCGTTCAGCGCGTTCAGCGCCTGCGGACGGTTGAGGGTGATCTGCCCGACCTTGCCCTTGGTCTCGACGAGAATGGTCTCATAAGCCATGGCGGCCTCCCCGATGATGCTGTCGTCGCAGCTTTAGCGGGCCGGCAAGGCTCAAGTCCATGCGCGTTGCGCGCATCCGCGCATTCGCACCCGGGATCAGGGGCTCGTCATGCTCGGGCTTGACCCGAGCATCTCCTGCAGAATGAGGCACCCGTGCCTTTCCGGCCTGAGATTCTCGGGTCAAGCCCGAGAATGACGCGAGGTCCTCACCGTCGTGGCTGGCAGCTCTCGCAATAGAAGGTCGAGCGGCCCGACTGCACCAGCCGCTTCACCGGCTGACCGCAGCCCGGCGTGAGGCAAGCCTCGCCCTCGCGGTCATAGACCCGGAAGCGATGCTGGAAATAGCCGAGCGAGCCGTCCGCATGGGCGAAGTCTCTGAGCGTCGAGCCGCCGGCCGCCACCGCCTCCTCCAGCACCTCGCGGATGATGCGGGCGAGTTCATGCGCCTTGTCGCGTGGGCGGCCGGTCGGCGTCGCGATCGTCCCGGCTTCCGCCTCGGGATGAAGCCCGGCGCGGAACAGCGCCTCGCAGACATAGATATTGCCGAGACCGGCGACGAGCCGCTGGTCGAGCAGCGCGGCCTTGAGCGGAGCGATCTTGCCGGCGAAGAGCTTGGCCAGCATTTCGCCGGACAATTCGTTGCCGAGCGGCTCGATGCCCATGCCCGAAAAATGCTTCGACGTTGCGAGCGCGGCACGTGGCACGAGGTCCATGAAGCCGAAGCGACGCACGTCGTTATAAGTGATGCGCGCGCCCGTCCCCATCTCGAACACGACATGGTCGTGGATCAGGTGCCGGCCGATTTCATTATAGTAGGAGCCCGGCTCGGTCGGGGGCGTGCCGGGCGCCTCGACGATGAAGCGCCCGCTCATGCCCAGATGCATGACCAGCGCCTCGCCGTCGTCGAGATCGGCGATCAGATATTTTGCCCGGCGCGACAACGCCTCGATGCGTCGGCCGGTCAGCCGCTCGGAGAACCGGTCGGGCAACGGAAAGCGCAGATCGGGCCGGCGCTGCTCGACGCGCGCGAAGCGCTCGCCCAGCATGGCAGGCTCCAGCCCGCGCCGGACGGTTTCGACCTCGGGTAGCTCGGGCATGAGTTGAGACCTTCGTAAAGCCTGCGTCGAGACGGGCCGCGACAAGCCCGCCGCCTTTGGCTATTCATCGCCTCAGCCGAATACAAGGTCCGCCCGCAAAAGGTCCGCCCAAACGTGACAGCAGCCTCCGACACCACTCATTTCGGCTTCGAGACGGTGAAGCTCGCCGAGAAGCAGGCCAAGGTCGACGACGTCTTCCACAAGGTCGCCAATCGCTACGACCTGATGAACGATTTGATGTCGGGCGGCTTGCACCGCGCATGGAAGAGCGCGCTGCTGACCGCGATCAACCCGGCCAAGGACCGGCCTTTCCACCACCTCGATGTGGCCGGCGGCACCGGCGACGTCGCCTTTGCGGTGCTCGAGGCCGGCGGGCCGCAGACCGACGTCACCGTGCTCGACATCAACGCCGATATGCTGCGTGTCGGGCGCGAGCGGGCCGACAAGCGCTTTCCGGAGGATGATCGCGTCCGCTTCGTCCAGGGCAATGCCGAGGCGCTCGGCCTGCCGGACAACCATTTCGACTGCTATACGATCGCCTTCGGCATCCGCAACGTGCCGCGCATCGACAAGGCGCTGGCCGAGGCCTATCGCGTCCTGAAGCGCGGCGGCCGGTTCCTTTGCCTCGAATTCAGCCATGTCGACGTGCCCCTGCTCGACAAGATCTACGAGACCTATTCCTTCAAGGTCATTCCGCCGATGGGCCGCATGGTCACCGGCGAGGCCGAGCCCTATCAGTATCTCGTCGAATCGATCCGCAAATTCCCGAAGCCGCAGGCCTTCGCGGGGATGATCGAGGATGCCGGCTTCCGCCGGGCCAAGTTCACGCCCATGACCGGCGGGGTCGTGGCGCTGCATTCCGGCTGGAAGCTGTGATGATCCTGCTGCCGTCATGCTCGGCCCTGTGCCGAGCATCCACGTCTTGCGACGCGAATGAAGGAAAGACGTGGATGGCCGGGACAAGCCCGACCATGACGACATGGACCCCTCCGCGGGCGAGCCGCGCATGATCTCCTCCTTCTTCCACATGCTGCGCGGCGCACGCGTCGGCTTCGTCTTGGCGCGCGAGGGCGCGCTCTCCCTGGTCGATCCTTCCGTGCTGCCGCCCCTGGCACGTGGTCTCATCCGCCTCGGCCGACTGATCGAGCGGCGGGGCGCCGGTTCCTCGGCGACGCGGCTCGCTGCGGCCCTGACACGGCTCGGCCCGTCCTATGTCAAGTTCGGGCAGTTCCTGGCGACGCGGCCTGATGTCGTCGGCATGAAGATCGCGGAGGACTTGTCTGCCCTGCAGGACCGGATGCCGGCCTTCCCGATGGCGGAAGCGCGCGCCATCGTCGAGGCCGCGCACGGCGTCCCGTTGCAGACGCTGTTTCCGGAATTCAGCGAGCCGGTCGCCGCCGCTTCGATCGCGCAGGTCCATCGCGCCCGGCTGAAGGACGGGCGAGAGGTCGCGGTCAAGATCCTGCGGCCGGGCATCCGCGACCGCTTCAACCGCGACCTCGCCGCGATGCGCTTCGGCGCCGAGCAGGCCGAGCGCCGCTCGGCCGAGGCGCGGCGCCTGCGCTTCACCGGGGTCGTCGAGACGCTGGCGCGCTCGGTCGCGATGGAAATGGATTTGCGGCTGGAAGCGGCCGCCCTCTCCGAATTCGCGGAAAATACCAAGGAAGACGCCGATTTTCGCGTGCCGGAGCCGGACTGGCAGCTCACCGCCCGCGAGATGCTGGTCGACGAATGGATCGAGGCGATCAGGCTCTCCGACATCGAGGGCCTGCGCGCTGCCGGCCACGATCTGCCGGAACTCGCGCGCACGATCATCCAGTCGTTCCTGAAGCACGCGATCCGCGACGGCTTCTTCCATGCCGACATGCACCCCGGAAACCTCTTCGTCGATGCGGAAGGGCGGCTCGTCGCAGTCGATGGCGGCATCATGGGCAGGCTCGGGCTGAAGGAGCGGCGCTTCCTTGCCGAGATCCTGCTCGGTTTCATCACCCGCGATTACCGCCGCGTGGCGGAGGTGCATTTCGAGGCGGGCTATGTCCCGGCCCATCACGATGTCGAGGATTTCGCTCAGGCGATCCGCGCCGTCGGCGAGCCGATCCACGACAAGCGCGCCGACCAGATTTCGATGGCCAAGGTGCTGACCCTGCTCTTCGAGATCACCGGCATGTTCGACATGGCGACCCGCACCGAGCTCGTCATGCTGCAGAAGACCATGGTGGTCGTCGAGGGTGTCGCCCGCTCGCTGGATCCGCATTTGGACATGTGGGGCACGGCCGATCCGGTCGTCCGCAGCTGGATCACCCATCATCTCGGGCCGATCGGCAAGCTGGAGGAGGCCGGGCGCGGCGCCCGCTCGCTGCTCGGTTCGCTTGCAGCGCTCCCGGACACGATCGTTCGTGCAGAGCGCGTGCTCGGCCAACTGGAGGACGCCTCGCGCAACGGCTTTGCGCTCGACGAGCGGAGCGTCGAGGCGATCGGGCGTGCCGAGGCGCAGCGCAATCGCTGGGGCACCGCCGCGCTCTGGGTGATCGCGGCGCTGGTCGCCTACGGCGTGTTCGGCTGAGGCAGGCGCTGAATCGTCATTCTCGGGCGAAGCCTTGCTTCGACCCGAGAATCTCTCGGAGGAGAGGGCGCTTTTCCGTCACGAGATGCTCTGGTCAAGCCCGAGCGTGACGCCGCTTCTCCCCTCGCCTACCGGAACGGCGGCTCATCGAAGCTCCGGAGCTTGCGCGAATGGATGGCGGAGCCCGCCTCCTTCAGCTTCTCCAGCGCAGCGAGCCCGATCCGCAGATGCTCGCCGATGGCGCGCTCATAGAAGGCGTTGGCGGCGCCCGGCAGCTTGATCTCGCCATGGAGCGGCTTGTCGGAGACGCAGAGCAGCGTGCCGTAGGGCACGCGGAGCCGATAGCCCTGCGCGGCGATGGTGCCGGATTCCATATCGACCGCGATGGCGCGCGACAGGTTGATGCGCCGCCGTTCCTTGGTCCATTGCAGTTCCCAGTTGCGGTCGTCCTGGGTCACCACGGTCCCGGTGCGCAGCCGCTGCTTCAGCCGGTCGCCCTTCTCGCCGGTAATCTCGGCGGCGGCCTGCTGCAACGCGACCTGGACCTCCGCCAGCGCCGGGATCGGAACTTCGGGGGGCACCAGCTCGTCGAGAATGTGGTCCTGCCTGAGATAGGCATGGGCGAGGACGTAGTCGCCGATGATCTGGGTCTGGCGCAGGCCCCCGCAATGGCCGACCATCAGCCAGCAATTCGGCCTGAGAACCGCCAGATGGTCGGTGATGTTCTTCGCATTGGACGGGCCGACGCCGATATTGACCAGCGTCACCCCCTCGCCGGTCTTCCGGATCAGGTGGTAGGCGGGCATCTGGAAGCGGTGCCAGGGCGCCGACATCACCCGTTCCGCCGCCGAGACGTCGAGGCCGTCGCGCCCGATGCGGATGCCGCCCGGCGCGACCAGCGCCTCGGCCGTTCCGGCTTCGATCTCGGCCAGCCCAAGCCGCACGAACTGGTCGACATAGCGGTGATAGTTCGTCAGCAGAACCCAGGGCTGCACCGCCCGCCAGTCCGTGCCGGTGTAGTGCACGAGGCGCCGCAGCGAATAATCGACCCTCACCGCGTCGAACAGGGAGAGCGGGCGCGGCTCGCCTTCGATAAGCTCATAGGTCCCGTCGGCAATCTCGTCGCCGACCAGCGCCAGCAGCGGCGTCGGGAAATGCCGTGCGAGTTCGGCGGGCGTGGTCTTCCCGCGTCCGAGCTCGTCGCCGCCTTCCAGCGCATAGGGGTAGGGGATTTCCTGCGTGCTGATGCCGGTCTCGATCGTCGCGCCGTATTCGGCGACGAGCGGCTTGAGCTGATCCAGCAGATAGGCCCGGAATTCGGCGGGCTGCGTCACCGTCGTCGAATAGATGCCGGGCGCAGCGAACTTGGCATAGCCGCGCCGCGTGGCCTCCGGGAGCTTCGACGGTTCGTAGGTCACCCGCAGCATGGGGTAGCGGTAGCGCTCCCGATCCTCCGTGGTCGGGGCCTTTCCGGTATCGAAGAAGTGCTGCAGGTCGCGGCGCAGCGCCGAGCGGGCTTCGTCATAGAGCTGCTCGAGCCGGTCGATGGCGGCTTCGGGTGTCGCTGCGGTCTCGAAGCTCATGAGCGGGTCCGTCCTCCTCGTATGTCGGTTCTAGAGCATTTTCGAGCGAAGTGGACACCGGTGCGCGTGAAGAAAATGCGCCAGGGCGAAGAGCCCTGTTTGCGTGTCCTTGCTCCTGACAACAACCGGCGGTGGCTTACGACAAACTGCTTACGAAGGCGGTTGACAGGTGGGAAGGGCAGCATTACAAAACCAATCGGTTAATTAACTGATCGGTTTCATACGATGTCGACGGACCCGCTCAGCCTGACCTTTGCCGCCCTCGCCGATCCGACGCGCCGCGCCATTCTGGCCAGGCTGTCGCAAGGCGAGAGTTCGGTGAAGGAACTGGCCGAGCCCTTCGCGATGAGCCTCCCCGCAGTCTCGAAGCACCTGAAGGTGCTGGAGCGCGCGGGGCTGATCACGCGGGGGCGGGAAGCCCAGTGGCGACCCTGCCGGCTCGACCCCAGCCCCTTGCAGGACGTCTCGGAATGGCTGGAACACTACAGCCGTTTCTGGGACCAAAGCCTGGGCCGGTTGGACGAGGTTCTGCGTGAGATCAGGGCGAAACCACCCGATGAAACGAGCGTGTGACGCTCGACCATTCCCCTCAGCCTTTTTGCAGGTGACTACCATGCTCAAGACCGTTCTTCTCAGCCTGCTCGGCATCGTCGTGGTCGGGATCGCCGTCGTGCTGATCCTCGCCGCCCGCAAGCCCGACACCTTTCAGGTGACCCGCACCGCCACGATCAATGCGCCACCCGAGCGGGTCTACCCGTTGATCGCCGATTTCAAGGCCTGGGGCGCCTGGTCGCCCTGGGAGAAGAAGGACCCGGCGATGAAGCGCAGCTATGGCGGCCCCGAGACCGGCGTCGGCGCGACCTATGCCTGGGCAGGCGATAAGAACGTCGGCGAAGGCAGCATGCGCATCATGGAAGCCAATACGCCGAGCCGGGTCGCGCTCAAGCTCGATTTCGTCAAGCCGTTCGAGGCCAATAACGACGTGACCTTCACGCTGACGCCTCAAGGTCCGGCGACGCTCGTGACCTGGACCATGACCGGTCCGACCCCGTTCGTCGGCAAGATCATGCACGTCTTCATGGACATGGATCGCATGGTCGGCGGCGATTTCGAATCCGGCCTGACGGCGATGAAGACGGCGGCCGAGCGCCCCGCCTGAGCCGCCCTCGGCAACCGCGATCAGCTGGCCGACGGCAATCATTAAGGATCATGCGCATGATGGGTGAACCGCAGAAGGAACATGAGTGGCTTCATCAGCTCGTCGGCGCGTGGACCGCGGAGATGACGTGCTCGATGGGGCCGGGCCAGCCGCCCACGACATCGACGGGCGCGGAGACCGTCCGCTCCCTCGGCGGGCTCTGGACGCTCGGCGAAGGCGAAGGCACCTGTCCGGACGGCACGCCGGTTACCAGCCTGATGACTCTTGGCTTCGACCCGGCAAAGGGCCGCTTCGTCGGCACCTTCGTCGCCTCGATGATGACGATGATCTGGCGCTATGACGGCGCGCTCTCGGCCGACGACAAGTCGCTGGTCCTCGATACCGAAGGGCCGAGCATGGCGGGCGACGGCTCCACGGCGAAGTATCAGGATATCATCACCTTCCTGTCGCCCGATCACCGTACGCTGACCTCGCGCGCTCTCGGCGCCGACGGCCAGTGGACCGAGTTCATGGCGGCTCACTACCGCCGCATCGCCTGAACGTTTCAACATAGCGAGGAGGAAAGACGATGAAACTCTCGACCTATCTGATGTTCGAGGGCAATTGCCGCGAGGCCTTCACCCATTACGAGAAGGTACTGGGCGGCAAGATGCTGGCCATGATGGACCACAAGGGCACGCCGGCCGAGGCGCATATCGCGCCCGAGTGGCACGACAAGATCATGCATGCCTGCCTCGAGGTCGACGGGCAGATGCTGATGGCGTCCGATGCGCCGCCGGATCGCTCGGACGGACCGATGCGTTCGGTCTTCGTCAGCGTCGGCGTGAAGACCCCCGAGGAGGCCGAGCGCATCTTCGCGGGTCTCTCCGAAGGTGGCGCCAAGATCACCATGCCGATGGCCGAGACCTTCTGGTCGCCCCGCTTCGGCATGCTGGTCGATCGCTTCGGCACCAGCTGGATGGTCGGCGCCGAGCAGCCCGCCGATAAAGCGAACTGCGGCTGAGGCCACAAACGCTCGTCATGCTCGGGCTGGGCCCGAGCAACTCCTGCCCGATGCACCTTTTCGGAACGAGATTCTCGGGTCGACCCTCGGTCGCCCGGGAATGACGGCTGCAGGCTCAGGACCGCCCGCCATCCACCGAGAGGATTTGGCCGGTGATCCAGCCGGCCTGTTCGCTCAGGAAGAACAGCGTAGCGTTGGCGATGTCCTGCGGCGTGCCGAGGCGCCTTGTGTGGATGCTCTCGACGAGGCGCTTCTGCCCTTCCGGCCCGTAGCTCTGCCATTGCCGCTCGGTCGCGGGGTTCGAGCGCACGAAGCCCGGCGCGACCGAGTTTACCGTGACGCCATGCGGGCCGAATTCCCAGGCGAGTTGCTTCGTCAGCCCGACCAGCGCGTGCTTGGCGCTGGCATAGGCCTGGATGCCGGTGAGGCTCGGCCGCAGGCCAGCGCCCGATGAGATGGTGACGATCCGGCCGTAGCCTCCCTGCTTCATCGCCGGCGCCGCCGCCTGCGCGAGGAAGAAGGCGGCATCGACATTGGCGGCGAAGATCACCCGCCAGTCTTCCTCCGAAATCTCCTCGATCGCGCGGCCGACCTGTCCGCGCACGCCGCCGGCGGCATGGATCAGAAGTTCGAGCCGGCCTTCCGTCGCGACGATGTCGCCTACCAGCGCCTGCGCGGCCTCGGGCGAGCCGAGATCGACCCCATGCCCGGTCGCGCCGATCTCCCGCGCAGTCTCCTGCACGCCGCCTGTATCGATGTCGGCGATGTGGACGCAAGCTCCGGCTTGGGCGAGCGCGGCAGCGATGGCGCGCCCGATTCCCTGGGCCGCGCCAGTGACGAGGGCTACGCGGCCGTCGAAACGGATCTGCATCGGTCGATCAGCACTTTCAGCGTTTCGAAGGCCATCGGGCGGCGGCCTTCCTCGATGTCGTGGATCAGCGCGACCAGCGTCTCCAGCGCCGGCGTCGCCACGCCGACCTCGCGGCCAACAGTCGCGATGATGCCGATCTGCGGATCGACCTCGGTCCTGCGCTTGCGCACGGCAAGGTCACGCCAGATGCCGGAATGGGTCTTGGCCGTCTGCGCGGTGTAGTGGGCGAGCCAGCGGATGGTCTCGATCTGCGCGCCTTCCGGCCGGCCCGGGGCGAAGACCATCGGGTCGAACTCCCCGAAGCCTAGCGAGATCACGCCGCGCTTGGCTGCGACCGCACCGACCTCGCGGCCGAGCGCGAGCCAGACCGGCAAGCGGGTGGGATCGGCGAAATTCGCCGACATAGAATCGTCGGTGAGCGCCGTGGCGAACAGCATCGCGCCATAGGCGAGCTTACCCCAGAGATAGCCGAAGACATTGTCGGTCAAGATCGCATCCGGCTCGAACAGCCCGAGCAGGCGATGCATCTCGGTGGCGCGCTCGCCGATCGACCCGTCGAGCTCACCGACCACGACCGCGCCACGGTTGCCGTAGAGAATTTCACCCGGCCCGAGCCAGTCGGCGCCGAAATTGACGAAGCAGCCCATGGTGCGCCGTTCGCCGACGGCCCTGGCGATGGCTAGCTCGTTGAGCCCGTTCTGGGCGGAGAGGACGAAGCCGTCCTCGGCCAGATGTGGCTTGAGCGCCGCGAGCGCCGCTTCGGTCGCGCCCGCCTTCACGGCGAGCACGATGCGGCTGTAGGGGCCGTTGAGCTCAGCCGGTGTCACGGCAGGCACCACCTGCGTGAATTCCTCGACCGGTCCCGAGATGGCGAGGCCGCGGGTCCGGCAGGCCTCGACATGCTCGGCGACGATGTCGACCAGCAGAACCGGCACGCCCGCCCGCGCCCAATAGGCGCCGAGCGTGCCGCCGATGGCTCCCGCACCCCAGATCAGGATCGGCTCGCTCATCGGTGCTGTCTCACGCCTGGCCGGCCATCTCGACGCTGCTGTGGGTGGCGACATGAAGCAGGCCGTCGGCCGTCACCCAGCCGCGATACATGCCGTCGGTGTTGAAGGGAGCGACGACCGTGCCATCCGCGCCGACTGCTACGAGCCCGGCCCCAATCTTGTGCTCGGAGAGCTCCGCCATGACGGCCTGCGTCGCGGCCTCCAGCGAAAGGCCCTTATAGGCGATCAGCGATGCGATCTCATGGCCGACGCAGTAGCGGATGAAATACTCGCCCTTGCCGGTGCCGGAGACGGCGCAGCGCCCGTCGCGGGCATAGGTGCCGGCGCCGATGATCGGGGTGTCGCCGACGCGGCCGGCCGGTTTGTTGGTGTAGCCGCCGGTCGAGGTCGCGGCGGCGAGATGGCCCTGCACGTCGCAGGCGACGGCGCCGACCGTGCCGTGCTTCTCGGCCTCGCTCGCCTCGGCGGCGGTGCCGACGATCTCCCGGATCTTCATCGAGGCCAGGCTTTTGCGCCGACGCTCGGTCGAGAAATGCTCGTTGTCGACGGTGTCGACCCCCTCATTCTCGGCGAAAGCGTCGGCGGCCGGGCCCGCGAGCAGCAGCGGGTCGCCGCGCAGCATCAGCGCCTTAGCGGCGGTAATCGGGTTGCGGATGCGCTGGGCTGCGCAGATCGCGCCGGCCGCCAGTGTCGATCCATCCATGATCGAGGCATCGAGCTCGTGCTCGCCATCGGTGTTGAAGGCCGCGCCATGGCCGGCGTTGAAATGCGGCGAATCCTCCATCACCCGCACGGCGGCCTCGACGGCATCCACCGCCTTGCCACCCTTGGTCAGGATCGTCCAGCCGGCCCTGAGCGCGGCGGCGAGGTCGGCGCGAGCCTGCGCCCATTCGGCCTCGGTCATCTCGGCCTTGGGCAACGTGCCGCAGCCGCCATGGATGGCAAGCGCGAGGGTCATGTCGATTTCCTGTCAGGTAACTGAAGCGGTCTGGTCGAACGGCGTCATGGCCGGGCGGGCCGATCATGACGCCTGAGGGCCGCGGCGTTACTTCTTGGCGGGCTTGATGTCCATGGCCAGCGTGTCCTCGTCGACGCGCGGGCTGATCGTCACCTTGTCCTTCTGCATCGCCCAGGCCGAGCCCACGGCGGTGATCGGCAGGCGCGGCCGGTCCTTGGCGACGATGGCTGCGACATCGGCCAGCATCTGGTTGCGCTTGGCCTCGTCCATCTCCACCGCAGCATCTTCGATCAGCTTGTCGACCTGGGGATTCGCGTAGTTCTGGACGTTGAAGGCGCCGAGCTTCTTGGCCGGGTCGTTCGAATGCACCAGTGAGGACAGGGTGTAGTTGGCCTCGCCCGTCAGCGTGCCCCAGCCCGACATCGACATCGAGAARTCGCCGCGCAGGCGGGCGGGGAAGAACACGGCGCCCGGCTGGGCGTTGGCGTTCACGTCGATGCCGATGCGCGCCAGCATCTGCGCGATCGAGGTGCCGACCTGCCGATCGCCGGGCAGGCGGTCATTGGTGAAGGAGAAGCTGATCTTGAAGCCGTTGGGATAGCCGGCCTCCTCCATCAGCTTCTTGGCCTTGGCGATGTCGGGCTTGAGCGCCGGCAGGCTCTTGTTGAAGCCGGCGATGGTCGGCGTCACCAGCTGGTTGGCCGGGGCGCCGAGGCCCTCCATCGCGATCTCCGCCAGCGCCGGCCGATCGATCGCGAGATCGATCGCCTCGCGCACGCGGACGTCCTGCAGCGGGTTCTTAGGCAGGGCCGAGCCGTCCTTGGCGGTGACCTGCGGGGTCTTGTCCCGCATGTCGAGCTCCATGTTGAACAGATAGACGCTCTCGACCGTGGCGACGTTGAGCTTGGCGTCGCGCTTCAGCGTCGGCACGTCGGAGGCCGGCGCGCGTACGATGATGTCGACCTGCCCGGCCTTGAGCTGGGCGACGCGGGCGGCATCGTTCGGCAGCTCCTTGCGCACGACCTTGGCCCAAGGCTCCTTCGGACCCCAGTAGCCATCGAAGCGATCCAGCACCATCTGGTCCTTCGGCGTCCAGGAAACGAACTTGTAGGGGCCGGTGCCGACAGCTGCCTTGCCGGAGTTGAAGGCCTCGTTGGCGTTGTCCTTGTTCAGGCCGGCAGCTGCCTTGTGCGAGACGATGAACAGGCGGATGAAGTCGTTCGGCAGGTTCGGGGCCGGCCCGTCCGTGACGATATGCACCGTCAGCGGGTCGATGATCTTCACCTCCTTGACGCGCCGGACATAGATCGTCGTCGGGTTGGGGCCGGCGACGACGGGGATGCGTTCGATCGAGAACTTCACATCCTCGGCGGTGAAGTCCGAGCCGTCATGGAATTTCACGCCGGGGCGCAGCTTGAACTCCCAGACGGTCGGCTCGAGCGTCTTCCAGCTCAGCGCCAGCCGCGGCTCGATCTGCAGCTTGTCGCCGGACCAGGTCAGCGTGTCGAAGACATGCTTCAGCGCCTCGGCATGGGTGCCGGTGGCGGTGAAATGGGGGTCGATCGATTCAGGCCCGGCGCGCACGCCGATCGTCAGGGTCTGGGCCAGCGCGCCGGTCGAGACGGCAGCGGCGAGCAGGCTGGCAAAGGCCGCGAGGCGGAAGGTGCGGGCCGGTTTCATGATGATAAGTTCCCCTCGTTTTCGAGTTCGTTGGGCCAGACGGGCGAAGCGATGACGAGCTTGTCGAGCAGCACGCAGAGCTGATGCTGCTCGTCTTCGCCGAGGCGGGAGAGCATGGTGTTCTGGTGCTGCACCATCAGCGGCATGGTTTCGTCGTAGATCTTGCGGCCTGCCGTCGTCAGATGCAGCACATAGCTGCGCAGGTCGCCGGGATCGGTCTCGCGCTTGAGCAGCCGCCTCTGCAGCAGCTTCTGCACGGCGCGTGACAGCGTGTTCTTCGGCAGGCCTGACGAGGCGACGATGTTCTTGGCGGCGACTCCCTCCCGCAACCCCACGGCATAGAGCGCGACGAATTCGGGCCGCACCAGGCCGTAGCGGGTCTCGATCCAGCGATAGACCGGATCGTTGAAGCGGAAGGCGAGGAAGTTCAGCCGAAATGACAGCCAGCAGGGATTGTCCCAGAGCTTCGTGACGGTGAGCGGATCGAGCGTCGCCAGCGCGGCCTCCCGTTCCGGATCGACGGGCGAAAGAGAGGCTGGCGAGCGCCGCATGCGAGGGTTCCCTGCCAATTTAGTTCCAAATGGAACTTGACGCTCCGGAATGCCAGAGTCAAGGATGGTTTTGGCGGGTGGCTGGGCGAACTGTCTACTGCCTGCGGAAGCAAAGCAAGGAACGCGCCGTGCTGGTCGCAGAGATGAACTGGATGCAGATCGAAGCCCAGGCGAAGCGGGACGACCGCTGCGTCCTGCCGCTCGGCAGCGTCGAGCAGCACGCCTATCTGAGCCTTGCCACCGACGTGATCCTTTCCGAGCGGGTGGCGAAGGAGGCGGCCGCGCCGCTCGGCATCCCCGTCTTCCCGGTGCTGGCCTATGGCATGACGCCGGGCTTCCTCGATTTTCCGGGCAGCATTTCGCTCAAGCTCGACACCTACACGGCGCTGCTGGGCGACATCTTCGATGGCTTCTATCGCTCGGGCTTCCGCCGGATCGTGCTGGTCAACGGTCATGGCGGCAATTCGCCGGCGCTGAATTTCGCGACCGAATGGCTGGGCCGCCATCCGGATGCGAGCATCCGGCTGCACAATTGGTGGGCGGCGCCGTTATTCCAGGCCGCGGTAAAGGCCATCGACCCCGCCGCCTCGCACGCCTCCTGGATGGAGAACTTCCCCTGGACGCGGCTTGCGGGCGTGACGATGCCCGATACGCCCAAGCCGCCCTTCAATACGGCGCAGTACCAGGCGGCGAGCCCCGTGAGGCGGCGCGAGATCATTGGAGATGGCAATTTCCACGGCCTCTATCAGCGGCCGGACGACGAGATGCTGAAGGTCTGGCAAGTGGGTGTCGAGGAGACCCGCGCGGCGATGGTGGAGAACTGGCCGTGACGCCATCTCGGAGGCCGGCCGCATGCTAGGGCATGTCGCCCTCCGTCTGCTGCAGGCGCTCGTCGTCATGCTCGTCATGTCGGTGCTGGTCTTCGTCGGCGTCTATGCGATCGGCAACCCGATCGACGTGCTGATCGGCCCCGATGTCAGCCAGGAACTCCGGCTCCAGACCATCGCGCATTACGGGCTCGACCGGCCGCTCTGGGAGCAGTACCTCACCTTCCTCGGCCGCGTTCTGCACGGCGATTTCGGCCGCTCCTTCGTCTTCGGCATGCCGGTGATGCAGCTCATCCTGTCGCGGCTGCCCGCGACGCTTGAGCTGACGCTGGCCGCCGTCTGCGGCGCGGCGCTGATCGGCATCCCCGCCGGCATCTATGCCGGCTACAGGCCGGATGGCATCGCCTCCAAGCTGATCATGACGGTCTCGATCCTCGGCTTCTCCGTGCCGACCTTCTGGATCGGCCTCGTGCTGATCATGGCCTTCGCCGTCGAACTGCAATGGCTGCCTGCCGGCGGGCGCGGCGAGACCGTTTCCGTCTTCGGCATCGAATGGAGCTTCCTGACTCTGGACGGGCTCACGCACCTCCTGTTGCCCGCGCTGAACCTCGCCTTTTTCAAGCTTGCCCTGATGACGCGTCTGGCCCGGGCCGGCACGCGCGAGGCCATGCTGTCGGATACGGTGAAGTTCGCCCGCGCCGCCGGCCTCTCGGAATGGACCGTGCTGCGCCGGCACGTGCTCAGGCTGATCTCGATCCCTCTGGTCACCGTCTTCGGCCTGGAATTCGGCTCGACGCTCGCCTTCGCCGTCGTCACCGAGACGATCTTCTCCTGGCCCGGCATCGGCAAGCTGATCATCGACTCCATCCAGTCGCTCGACCGGCCGGTGATGGTCGCTTATCTCATGCTCGTCGCCTTCGTCTTCATCACCATCAACTTCCTCGTCGACCTCGCCTATGTCGGGCTTGATCCGCGCCTCAGGAAGGGGGGCGCGCGATGAAGGACGCTTCTCCCGCCGCTCGCTTCTGGGCCGAGTTCCGCGAGAGCAAGACCGCGGTCGTAGCGCTCGCCGTGGTCGTGCTGATGATCGGCATCGCGCTGCTGGCGCCGCTCGTCGCGCCGCAGGACCCCTACGACCTCGCCAATCTCTCGCTCTCCGATGCGCGCCGCCCGCCGGGATATGTCGGCGAGGGCGGCTATACGCATTGGCTCGGCACGGATGCGCAGGGGCGCGACCTGTTCTCGGCCATCCTCTACGGTCTGCGGATTTCCCTGCAGATGGGGCTGGTGGCGGGCGCGCTGGCCTTCGCGCTCGGCGTCTCGCTCGGCATCGGCGCCGCCTATGCCGGGGGGCGCTGGGAAGCCTTCATCATGCGCGTCATCGACCTGCAACTCGCCTTCCCGGCGATTCTGCTCGCGCTCGTGCTTTCCGCCTTGCTGGGGCAGGGCAAGGTCCAGCTCATCGCCGCGCTCGCCGCCGCGCAATACGCCTATTTCGCCCGTACCGCCCATGGCGCGGCCTCGGCCGAGCGCGGCAAGGACTATGTCGAGGCGGTGCTGTCGACGCCGCTGCCCGGCTGGCGCGTGGTGCTGCGCCACATCTTCCCGAACTGCCTGCCGCCCCTGATCGTCGTTGCGACCGTGCAGGTGGCGAACGCCATCGCGCTGGAGGCGACGCTGTCCTTCCTCGGTGTCGGCCTGC
Source organism: Allobosea sp. 10L422 (assembly GCF_056395345.1). Lineage (NCBI taxonomy): Bacteria > Pseudomonadati > Pseudomonadota > Alphaproteobacteria > Hyphomicrobiales > Alloboseaceae > Allobosea > Allobosea sp. 10L422. The sequence continues at coordinate 3,541 of NZ_JBFTJI010000008.1, read as the reverse complement.
CCGTCACCGAGCCTTCGCTGGGCATGCTGATCGCGAACGGCTTCCAGTACATGCTCTCGGGCCGCTACTGGATCTCGATCTATCCCGGCCTCGCCCTGATCATCCTGATCGTCGCCATCAATCTTGTCGGGGACCGCGTCCGCGATCAGGTCAATCCGAGGCTCAAGCGATGAGGGCTCGGGGCACGCCATACCCGTCATGGTCGGGCTTGTCCCGACCATCCACGTCTTTGTTCTTTGAGGACTGTGTTCAAGACGTGGATGCTCGCCACAAGGGCGAGCACGACGGCGGAGGTCAACGCCGATGACCGAGACCCCTCTCCTCGAAGTCACGAATCTCGCCACCCATTTCCACACGCGTGCCGGCGTGGTGAAGGCGGTCGACGGCGTTTCCTTCGCGCTGAAGCGCGGCGAAGTGATGGGCCTGGTCGGCGAGTCCGGCTCGGGCAAGAGCATCACCGGCTTCTCGATCATCGGGCTGATCGACCCGCCCGGCCGCGTCGAGTCCGGCTCGTCGGTGAAGCTCGAGGGCCGCGAACTCGTCGGTTTGCCTGCCTCCGACTTGCGCAAGATCCGCGGCAAGCAGATCTCGATGGTCTTCCAGGACCCGATGATGACGCTGAACCCGATGCTGACCATCGGGACGCAAATCCGATTGGCTCTGGAAGCGCATGAGACGGTCTCGGGCGCCGAGGCGCGCCGCCGCGCCGTCGCGGCATTGGCGCAGGTCCGCATTCCCGACCCCGAGGGCAAGGTCGATTTCTACCCGCACCAGTTCTCCGGCGGCATGCGCCAGCGCGTCGCAATCGCAATCGCTCTGCTGCATCGTCCCAAGCTGATCATCTGCGACGAGCCGACCACCGCGCTGGACGTGTCCGTGCAGGCCGAGATCCTCGCCGAGATGAAGGAACTGGTCGCCGAACTCGGCACGGCGCTGATCTGGATCAGCCACGACCTTGCGGTCGTCGCCGAGCTCGCCGACCATGTCTGTGTCATGCGCCATGGCAAGATCGTCGAGGCCGGGCCGACGCTTTCGGTGCTGACCCATCCGAAGCATCCGTACACGCGGGCCCTACTCGACGCGCTGCCTTCGCGCGCCGAACCCGGCACCCTGCTCGCCGGTGGCGTAGGCTCAGACGTTGCTCCGCCGCCGCGCGTGGTCAGGCAGGCCGAAGCGGTAGCTGCCGATGCGGCGCATTACGTCCGCATCGAACACGTCGCCAAGCGCTTCGCAGGGACGCCCGGTCTGTTCCGCAAACTCGCCCAGAAGGCCGGTCTGTCGAAGGCGCCGGCCGCCGTGCAGGCTGTCGACGACGTCACGCTGGTGCTGAAGCGTGGTGAGGCGCTCGGCCTTGTCGGCGAATCCGGCTCCGGCAAGTCGACGCTGGGACGCGTGGCGGCCGGCATCTACGCGCCGGACCATGGCCTCGTCCGCATCGACGGCGCGCCGGTGATGAGCACCGGCGAACGGCCCCGCAAGCTCACGACCCGCGTCCAGACGATCTTCCAGGATCCCTTCGCTTCGCTCAATCCGCGCATGACGGTGGGCGACAGCATCGCCGAAGGGCCCCTCGCGCATGCGCTCATCAAGAGCGGCGAGGCGAAGGACTATGTCCGGCAATGGCTGGCGGCAGTCGGGCTCGATCCCGCCTTTGCTGCCCGCTATCCGCATCAGTTCTCGGGCGGCCAGCGCCAGCGCGTCGCCATAGCGCGGGCGCTCGCGATGCAGCCCGATGTCGTGGTCTGCGACGAGCCGGTCGCTTCGCTCGACGTCTCCATCCAGGCGCAGATCATCAATCTGCTGATCCGCCTGCGGCAGGAACTCGACCTGACGCTGATCTTCATCTCGCACGACCTCTCGGTCGTCCGCCATCTCTGCGACCGCGTCGCGATCATGTATCGCGGCCGTATCGTCGAGAGCGGCCCGGCCGGCGAGGTCTACGACCATCCGCAGCACGACTACACCAAGCGACTGCTCGCCGCCGTGCCGGTGTTGCCGGGCGCTGCGACGATCTGAGGAGACAGCCGATGAGCGACGCCGAACTCGTGGAACTCCTGCCCTGGCAATGGCCGGAAGAGATCTGGCGCGGCAAGGTCGAGCAGGTGCGCGCCGGCCGCAACCTGAAGCCGGCCAAGTGGAAGAACGGTGCCCGCTGCGCGATCGCGCTCTCCTTCGACGTCGACCACGAGACCAATGAGCTGAGAGACGGCGGCAAATCGGTCGGGCGCTTGTCCTGGGGCCAGTACGGCAATCGCGTCGGCATCCCGCGCATCCTGAATCTCCTCGAGAAGGAAGACATCAAGGCGAGCTTCTTCGTACCGGCTGTGACAGCACTGCTCTATCCCGACGAGCAGCGCCGGATCGTCGGCGAGGGGCACGAGGTCGGCCTTCACGGCTGGATCCATGAGGTCAACACGGCCGTCCCGCCGGCCGATGAGCGTGAACTGCATCTGCGCTCGGCCGATACGCTGGAGAAGATCACCGGCATCCGCCCGGTCGGCATGCGCACCCCGTCCTGGGATTTCTCCGAGGTGACGCTCGCCGTCGAGCGCGAACTCGGGCTGCTCTACGATTCCTCGCTCTTCGCCGATGACGATCCCTATGAGATCGTCGAGAAGGGCGAGGCGACCGGCATGGTCGAGCTGCCGGTCGAATGGATTCGCGACGACGCGGCCTATCTCAGCATGAACCGCTTCCAGGCACTGCGGCCCTACACACCGCCGGAGGCGGTCTTCGACATCTTCCGCCGCGAGTTCGAGGGAGCTTATGCCGAAGGCGGCCTCTTCCTGCTGACCATGCATCCCCATGTCATCACCTACCGCTCGCGCTTCTGGATCCTCGAAGAGCTGGTCCGGCTTGCCAAGGCCAAGGGCGATTGCTGGTTCGCGACCCATGCCGAGATCGCAGCCTATGTGAAGGCCGAAGCCGGGCTCTGACCCGTCCGATCGGAACCGCTGCCCGATTCCTGCCGTTTTCGCTTCATCGCGGGTTCAGGCCCTGACCGGCCTGATACCCTCGCGTTGAAACGAACAACGGGAATTGCAATGCGCACGAAACGCTGGTTGCTGGTCGGGACCGTCCTGCCGGCCCTCGTCATTTCGCAGGCCGGGCAAGCCTTTGCCGAAGCCGGATACCGGCTGGCCCAGGCCCCCGCAGCCGGCGACGAGGAGCCGGGACGGGGACCACGCCAGCGGCCACAGGAGCAGCACCGTCCGCCGGGTGGGCAGCCGGGCCAGCGCGGTCCTGAGCGGCCCGCCGCGCCGGGCGCCCCCCAGGCTCCGCGCCCGCCGCAGATGCAGCCCGGCCCGGCTGTTCCCCGGCCGCAGCCTCCCACGATGCCCGCGCCGCAGCCGCGTGCCGAGCCGCCTGCTGCGCGTCCGCAGCCCGAGCGCCCGCCAATGCCGCAGCGTGAGGCGCCTCCCGCTCCGCGCCCCRCCCCGAACATGGCGCCTATACCTCAGCAGCCGCCCGCGGCCCGGCCGACGCCGCCACGTCCGCCGGCCGAGCCGACGCCGCCGCGCACAGCGCCGCAGCCGCTCCC